>JANWWP010000080.1 GCA_025055575.1 Flavobacteriales bacterium
ATGTCGGGTGTCACTCTGATTTATATGGAGGCGCCCCAGCGCAACCGTTCTTTTTTTGATGCCTTAATCAAAAATCTTCCGGCTGAGGCCTACCTCTGTGTGGCCAGCGC
The DNA here is from genome assembly GCA_025055575.1 of Flavobacteriales bacterium. GTDB lineage: Bacteria > Bacteroidota > Bacteroidia > CAIKAF01 > CAIKAF01 > JANWWQ01. The sequence continues at coordinate 111 of JANWWP010000080.1, forward strand.
GCTTCAGAGTCCCTCGGCTTTCATTGTCACCCGCCGCGTGCATGCTTGGGACACACCCCCGCTTTTTAAGGAAAAAGCGCCGTGTTTATTTTTGGTGAGTTCGTAATTTCTATGGAAAATTCAACTCTTCGCCGCCTAAGCAACGATTCGGCGGTCCTCATCCTGGGGATATTTTCTATCTTCTTTTGCTGTTTTATGGGCGTTCCGGGTTTGGCGTCCGGGGCGGCCGCCTTGGTATTAGCCGGAAGGTCCAGAAAGGAATTTCGGCAAAATCCTCAAGCCTATGATCCGGATTCTCTGAGCCAGGTGAATACAGGACGCATTTGCGGGATAATTGGCGTGGTTCTTTCTTCCTTAGTGCTGCTTTATTTTGTATTTGCCACGGTGGTGGCCTTCACAAATCCGGAAGTCATGGAGAAAATCAGGTCCATGCAAACTGACTGATGTGAAAGGGGATACCGTTTGAACTTCCTAAAATCAAGCTCTGCATCATTCATAGAAGAAAGCAGGGATCACATACACAACTGAGGTTACTAGGATCAACGCCAGCCCATACAATATAACATCCGGATAATCTATCCACGAACCGGAGAGCGCCGGAACACGATCGTAAAGGCCGTTGCGGTGGGCCCTGTACAGCATCACCAGAGCCGGCCCCCAGAAAATAAGCATATTTTGATAGCGCGATTCGTAAGGCAGGTCGCCCAAGTACAGCCATTGGCCAAAGAGGGTGAAGAGCAACAGAGGAAATATGACGGTGTTTAAAATAAAAATGACCCTTTGCCGGGAATTTTTATTCAGGGAATTGGAAGGCGACATCAGCAAAAAGCGGGCGAACATGCGGCTCCCAAGCAAAGCATAAGTGGTGAAAATGAAGGCTGTGAGAAACGGAAGCCAACCTTCTGAAAGGCCTATGTATTCCAGTATTATTTTAAACTTTCGTCTCAAAAGGCCTGTGAGCACTTTCGATTTGTCTCCCAAAGAGGAAAAAGCCAGATAGCCAAGGAAATTATTTAAGGAAAAAATGTAACCCCACAGAAAATAGAGTTTCCAGTTGGCCAGCCGCCGCACGGTGAGCCGGTAGCCGTAGTTGTGAATTAAAACCAGGAGGAGGGGCAAGGCAAAAAAAGACAGAGAAAAACTCAGTACAACTTTTCTCCTGAAGTATTGTACATCTGAAGCAAAGCTGATTTCAACGATTTGGTCGAACTGCATTTTGGGGATCAGATCGAAATAGCGCGCTATGAAGTAAAACGCCACATCCGAAATCAATCCAATGAAAATAAAGGCCACCAGTAGGGCGGCAAATGAATTTGATGTCCAAACAGGGTTGAAAATGCCTTTGATGAGAGGGCTTCTTACGGGCATAATGAGTTGGAGGGTAAAATAGCTTTGGCTTCCAGTTCGATGCGATCCTGTCGACCATAAAGCGACAGATTATAGGCCATATCAAAATAAAGGCCCTGCTTCAGAAAGTCTTTGTATGGGGCGAACCCAAAACCCACTGCCGGGTAGGCTGTGGGACAACAGGAAGGCTGCCGAACCTTGAACTTCAAATGACCTTCGCCGAATTCCACTATTTCATCGTCGTGCACTATAAGGTTGCGGGAAAGAAAGACAGGGTCCATGTTTCCCGGTCCGAAGGGCCCGAGTTGATTCTTAATTTTCACAAAGGAAGTGGTTACATGTTGGAAAGAGATTTCATCATCCACAATCACAAAAGGCGTGGGTTTTTCAAATCCAAAACGCTCGGCCGCCACCTGATCAAATCTTTGAATAAAGGCGTCCAGGTTTTGGGGCAGAAGAGTGAGCCCTGCAGCATGGGCATGACCTCCGAAAGATAGCAGAAGATGCGCGCAGGAGGAAAGAGCTTCGTAAAGATCGAACCCAGGGATAGACCGGGCCGATCCTGTAATGATTCCATTGGACTGTGTGAGCACAACAGCGGGTAGATGGTATTTTTCCACCAGGCGCGCAGCGACGATACCTACCACGCCTTTATGCCAGGTGTCCCGAAAGGCCACAATGGAAAACTGAGTGGGAACGCCCGAAGCCACCATTTCCATGGCTTCGATGGTCATCTGACGGTCATAGGCCCGACGTTCTTCGTTGAGATTTTCTAATTTTTGAACCAGAGAGGAAATGCGGTCTGTGTTTTCTTCCAAAAGCATTTGAACCGCCAGCCGTCCGTGTTCAATTCGCCCGGCGGCATTGATGCGTGGGCTGATGCCAAAGACAATATCCTCAGAAGTAAGATTTTCCAGGTCCAAACCGCAGGCCGCAGCCAGGGCCTGCACAGCTGGCCTTGGACGGCGCTTGATTTCCTGGAGTCCAAGATAGACCAGCGTCCGGTTTTCGCCGATGAGGGGCACGATATCCGCACACGAACTGATGGCTACCCAATCTGTGAGCGGCAGCAAGTCCTGCACGGAAAGACCCTGCGATGTAGCCAGGGCTTGTACTAATTTAAAGGCAATACCACATCCGCTAAGTTCTTTGAAAGGGTAAGGACATCCCGGCTGTTTGGGATTCAAAATAGCGTGTGCGGGAGGAAGCTCGGTGCCCGGAAGATGGTGATCACAGACAATGACGTCTAAATCGAAGCTGCGGGCCAGCCGGATTTCTTCAACGGCCCGAATCCCACAGTCCAGGCTGATCAATAAGGTAAAGCGGTTGTCCGAAGCATATTGCAGACCTTGGGGGCTGAGGCCGTAGCCTTCACTATAGCGGTCGGGGATGTAAAAATCCACGCGGTCATACTCCAGATAATCCCTGAAAAACGACATCATGAGCGCGGTGGCTGTCGTGCCGTCCACATCATAATCGCCCCAGAACAATATGTATTCTTTCCTGCGCAAGGCCTTCAGAATACGTTCAGTGGCGGCCCCCATATCCTGCATCAAAAAGGGATCGTGCAGGAGGTCCTGGTGGGGGCGGAAGAAATCCCGGGCATCTTCAAAATGACGCACATTCAGTCTCAACAATATTTTTAAGAAAGCCGGATGGATATTTAATTGATCCTTGAAACGGCGCAGCGCCTCCGGGTCCGGCTCGGGTTTGAAAATGAGTTTTGGAAGGGTGGGAGGTAGAATGCCCGTGGCAGCCATCTCACCATTCTTTTAAACATTTTTCAATCTCGGCTTTATAAGCATCATAAAAGCCGGAAGGGTTTTTTTCGCCCCAGTCGCGGGCTTCTTTCATGAGCGCTTTGGCTTCGGCCACTTTTCCGCTGCGATGTAAAATTTTTGCTTTGACAAATTTGTTAAAAAAGTGGTCTCGGAGAGCAATGGATTTATCCACAAGTTCCAATTGTTTGTCTGGCAACAGACCATTCTCAAAAGCATATTTTGCAGCGTTGGCCAGGTCATACCATTGACCTGCAAATTGGTTGGCAAAATCTTCAATGTTTTTTCGGGCCTGTTCGGGTGTGTGGGTTCGGAATCGCACCGACACGCGGGTTTTTTCCCAGCGCAGCGCCAATTCGCCTTCCTGGTCGTCCACAGGGTTCACTTCGATGGTGAACCGTTCGGTGAATTCGCACGGCTCAGGTTTGACGTTGAGACGCAATACATCTAAGGCTTCTTTATAATTCACACTGCCTTTCTGGCCTTCATTTGAATTGAAGATGAGAATCCACTCCGCCGGTCCAGGAATGCTGAACAGGGCGTATTCGCCTTTGGCCAAAGTTTTCCCGCCCCATTGCACATCTTCGCTGAAGGAAATAGAAGTGGCGGCATTGGCTCCGGTGCGCCACACCTGGCCAAAAGGCACCAGCTCTCCAAAAATTTTACGGCCTTTCACGCCTGGCCGGGAATATTCCACCCGCACCTGTGTGAGCCCCACAGTTTGCTCCAGGACGCACTTCGGACTGGGTTGTGGCAGTTTCACCTGGGCCTTGAGGGCTGCACCCGGTAAAAAACAGAAGAAATAAAAAACTAAAGCACGTGGATTCATAGGTCAAAGAAATGGAATGAGGCTAATGGACTGGGAGGGATTTGTGCTGAACGGATTCCGGTAAAAGTTGCCCGGCTAATTGGCCGCAAGCGGCCTCAATATCCTTGCCCCGACTTTTGCGGAGGGTGGCGATGAGGCCGTGTTTCTTGAGAAATTGCTGAAATGTGTCGATCTGTTCGGAGGGGCTGGGCTCAAAAGGCATGCTGGGCACGGTATTATATTCGATAAGGTTGATTTTACATGGAAATGATTTTGCAAATTTCAACAACGCATGGGCATCTTCCATTTGGTCGTTGACGTTTTTTAGCATAAGATATTCTAATGTTACCGGCCGGCCGATCTTAGAAGTGTAATAGATCAAGGCGGAGCGCAGATCTTTCAAAGGGTTGCTTTCGTTGATGGGCATCAGGCGGGTTCTTTTCTCTGGAATGGCAGAGTGCAGGGAAACGGCCAGTTTACAGGGCACACCGTCTTCGGCCAGGCGAAGAATCATTTTTGTGATTCCCGCCGTGGAAAGCGTAAACCTATGGGCGCCCATAGCCAGACCAAAACGCGCCTGCAGAAGGCTTAGGGCTCGGAGCACATTTTTATAATTGAGTAAAGGTTCTCCCATTCCCATAAAAACGACGTTGGTAAGCGGTCGTCGTAATATTTCAAGGGCTTGATTCCGGGCTAAAACCACTTGATCGTAAATTTCATCGGCCCCCAAATTGCGCATCATTTTCAGAGCTGCGGTAGCGCAGAAAGCGCAGTTCAGACTGCAACCCGCCTGGCTGCTAATGCAGGCTGTGATGCGCTGGGGCGTGGGGATCAGCACACCTTCAATGATTTTGCCGTCCAAAAGGCGATAGGCTGATTTAATCGTGCCATCCCGGCTGAAAGCTGTTTTTTCTACCGTTAAATGTCGGATGACGAATTCTCTTTTGAGCTTGTCCCTCAGTCCTGCGGGTAAGTTGCTCATGCTTTCAAAGTCAGAGACATTTTTTCCCCAAAGCCATTCCTGAATCTGCCGCGCCCTGAAGCGTGGTTCTCCCGATTCGGATAGCCAGGTCTCCAGTTCTTCATCCGACATAGACCGAATATTGCGCGGCGCAGCCTTCATCTCTTTCACAAAAGTACATCGGTTTCAGGCAGGTGGTTCATGGGTCCGAAAGTTGTTGTAGGTTTGTTCGCCCAATGCTGAACGAACGTAGAATTCTCGTCATAGGCTCAGAAGGTCAGATTGGGACTGAGCTGATGTGGGCCATCGGAAACCGCTGGCCCGATTGCTTTCTGGTGGGTGCGGATCTGAAACAGAAGCAATCCGGCGCCTGGGTATTCGTTCAATTGGATGCCATGCGGGCCGGGGAGCTTCTGGAAGTGGTTTCCGAATACCGTATCAATACGGTTTTTCTGCTGGCCGCACTCCTGTCCGCCACCGGCGAGCAAGCCCCTGACCTGGCCTGGGAACTGAATATGCAGAGCCTCTTTCATGTGCTCAAGATGGCCCGGGATGGATATATACGTCAGGTATTTTGGCCCAGCAGCATCGCGGTTTTTGGTCCCACGACGCCCCGTGATAATGCCGCTCAAAGCACAGTGTGTGAACCCCGTACGGTGTATGGAATCAGCAAATATGCCGGGGAACTTTGGTGCCAATGGTATCACCAGAAATTCGGGGTGGACGTGCGCAGCGTGCGCTACCCGGGGCTCATTGGCTACAACGCGTTGCCCGGCGGGGGCACCACCGATTACGCCGTGGATATTTTTCACAAAGCCGTGCGGGGGGAATCTTTCACCTGTTTTTTGGCCCCGGATGCCCGGCTGCCCATGATGTTCATGCCGGATGCAGTGCGGGCCACACTGGAAATTATGGATGTGCCCGCGGAACGGCTGAGCACGCGCATGGCCTATAATATCGGCGCTTTCAGTTTTTCTCCTCAAGAACTGGCAGCGGCCATTCAAAGGCATAAGCCTGATTTTCAAATATCTTACGCGCCAGATTATCGTCAGAAAATAGCTGAAAGCTGGCCGGCCGTGGTGGATGATTCCCTGGCTCGTGCGGACTGGGGCTGGCAACCGGAGTATGAACTGGAAGATATGGTGCGCGTGATGCTCTGGGAGTTAGAAAAAAAACAGGTATCCCCTTCGGAGGGGTAAACCGCCCGTTCATTTCAAAAATTCCATTGAATGGCAGAATGGGCGTGGATGCTGTGCGGTGTAGCCTTTCTGGCTGCGACGTCGGGCTGGTATCTGGCCGGGCTGGGCATCCTCTCCCGGGGCTCCACACAACTGGCTCAGGCCTATCCCCCGCTCAGTATTGTGGTGGCCGCTCATAATGAAGCGCCCCGGCTCGAAGCTTTTCTTGAAAGTCTTTTCGACCAAAAATATCCGGTTTTTGAAGTGGTTTTGGTTTTAAACGGATGTCAGGACGACAGCCTCGAAAAAGCTGAAAAATGGCAAAGAAAAGAACCCCGACTGCGCCTTTTGAATGTGCCCGAACCAGGCAAAAAAAATGCCATTGAAGCCGGGATTCGTGCGGCACAGCATGAGGTCCTGGTATTTACGGATGCGGACTGCCGGCCGGCCAGTCCTTTCTGGCTGAGGGAAATGGCTGCGGCCTTGAGACCTCCGTTTCGAGGCGTACTGGGATACAGTCCAGTGATGCCAGGGCGGGGGTGGCTTAACCGTGTGGCCCGATTTGATCATTTTTCGGTGGGCATTCAGTACTTGGGTGCGGCCGCATGGGGTTTCCCTTACATGGCAGTGGGTCGCAATTTGCTTTATGAGCGAACTGTTTTTGATGCCGTGGGCGGTTTTTCATCTCACCGGCATTTGGCCTCCGGTGACGACGATTTGTTGGTACAGGCCGCAGCTCGGCGCTTTAAGTTTCAGGTGCAGTGGCGCCCGGAGTCGTTTGTGATGACGGAAGCTCCGGTTTCCTGGGGCCACTTCATCCGACGAAAAACGCGTCATTTCACGACGGGCCGTGCTTACCGCCCCTTGCCTTTAATGCTGTTACAAGCCCATTTCCTCGGCCGCCTGGGCACATGGCTCTCACCTCTGATATTGTTTTTCATTGGCGCGCCCGTGGCGTCCTGCTTTTTTTTTCTCTTCTTTTACCTGCTTTTGTCGGTGTGGATGTGGAAGCCTTTGTCCACAAAACTCTGTGAAAAAAGGCTTTGGTTTCATGGCGTATGGTGTGACGCGGTGCTTACGTTTGTACATTGTATAGCCGGCATTTCGAGCCTTTTCAGAAATACCAAAAGGTGGATGTAAACAATAAATTTCAGGGGCGTTCCAGGGAAGACTATGAGCTGGTGGTGCGTGCTGCGGAAAACAACGACAGTGCGGCTTTTGCAGAGTTGCTCCGTCGCTACAGGGAGCCTCTTTATTATATGTTCTTCAAGTTGTCAGGTCGGCAGGAAGACGCTGAGGATCTTACCATTTTATCGCTCACCAAAGCGTTTCAAAACATTCGTAATTATAAACCCGACTATCCCTTTGCCACCTGGCTGTTTCGAATTGCTACCAACACGGGTATCGATTTTCTGAGAAAGAAAAAACTCAACACACGCTCTTTGGATCATCTTCGGCATCAGGAAGAAGGAGAAAATCTGAGGCCGCAAGTGGTGTCTGAAGACCTTTCTCCGGAGGAGCAACTGATCCTGAAAGAGCGCTCGGAATACTTGCGTCAAGTGATACAAAATTTAAAACCGCGATATCGGCAATTGATGGAACTTCGCTATTATGAACAACTTTCCTATGAAGAAATTGCCGACCATATGAATTTGCCGGTGGGCACAGTAAAGGCTTTGCTGTTTCGCGGCCGGATGCTTATTGCCCAAATGCTGGGAGGTGTGAAACCCTGAACCGGTATTTCCGCTCGGTCAGCCAAACTCTTAAAATGGTGTTCGTATGAGGCATGGGGCCTCCACAAAACGTCGGAGTGGAGGCTCCCGGTCGATAGGACCTTTTATTACCCGCTGTTTCATGGCATTTGGGCAGGTATTAAGGCCGTTGTTAGTTCGGACAAATGGCGGATTTCCATAAAGTTATCCGATACGGGTCTGGGTCTTTCTTTATTTTTTGGATTGTACCAAACGGTGTATTTAAAACCCAAAGCCAAAGCAGGCTCTACATCGATGCCCCAGTCGTCGCCCACGAAAGCGGCTTCAGCAGGCGTGGCGCCACTGCGCCGGAATGCATGCCGGAAAATTCGGGGGTCCGGTTTTCGGAAGCCGCATCGGTCGCTGGTGGTGATGGAACTAAAAAGAGGATAAATTCCGGCATACCTCAATTTTGTGAGTTGGCTGTCCTCCAGCCCGTTCGTGATGATGTGCAAGCGGTAGTGGCGTCCCAGTCGTTCCAGAACCTCCATGGCCCCTGATTCCAGGGCTGTGCCGCGTGGCGCAATTTCCATAAACGTGCGGCTCATTCTTCGGGCCAGATTGTTACTTGAAATGCCCAACTGTTGTAAACACAATCTAAAACGCAAAAAGCGCAAATGGGGCCCGGATATTTTTCCCTGGCTGAAGCGCTGCCACAGGGATTCATTTATTGGAATGAAGAGGCCGGAGAAATTTTCCAGGGATATGCCCGGCATTTCATCGCGGAATTGCTCAAACAATCTGCGGAGAGCAGCATACAGGTTCATTTCATGGTCCCAGAGGGTTTTGTCTAAGTCAAAAAAAACGTGTTTCAAGTCCATTATTAAAAAGCATGAATCAATGCCAGGAAGGCATCCCTGAAAGCAGCCATCAGAATGGACCAAAGAAGAACCGCCGTCATCATAGTTTTCACAATGCGGCCCCGGTGCCTGAAAAAACGCACCGCCACCAAACAGCCGATGGGAATACTTATCAGCACAGGCGACAGCAAGGCGATACCCCATAGCCCGAATTTCTGCTTCACACGCACGATGCGACGCCGGTTTTTTGAAAAGACCTTTTTTTTTCTGGGAGATGGCGCAGGTCGGAAACTTTTTTGGATGCGCTCTGCGAAATTTATGATCAACGCCCCGGCATACGTAAAGGCCACAACTCCTAAACCGCCCCCGGTCAATCCAAAAAGAACCGCTTCGGGAAGGGAAAAGCCAAATGTCAGGATGGCGGTTGGATAGGCTATGGCAAACTTTACACTGCAGGCCAGCAGGGCCAAAATCAGAGCCGAAATATAGCCCGCATCCATCCTTTTAAGCCTGATGTATTGTGTTCAGGGCAACTTTTCTCCGTAAGCTAAATCTCCTGCGTCGCCCAACCCGGGCACTATGTAGGAACGGGCATTGAGTTCCGGATCTACGGCGCCCAGCCAGAAATGTGTGTTTTCGGGCATGTGGCGGCGGGCATAGTTCAATCCGGCCTCGCTGGCCACCACGGCGACCACATGAATGCATTCGGGCCTTCCCACTGCTTCGGCCAGGGCTTTGAAAGATTCCACCATACTTTGGCCTGTGGCCAGCATAGGGTCGCACAGAATGAGAGTTTTGTTTTCCAAGGAAGGGCTGCTGAGATATTCCAGCCGGATTTCGAAAGAACTGTCCTTGTGGTGCTTCCTGTAAGCTGCGATAAAAGCGTTGTGAGCCCCGTCGAAATAATTGAGCACACCATGATGCAAAGGCAGGCCAGCCCTTAGCACAGAGGCCACCACCACCTGGTCGGCCAGGTTCACGGCAGAAGCTTCTCCGAGGGGAGTGCGCACAGTACAAGGTTGATACCGCAGGGTGCGGCTGATTTCATAGGCAAAAATTTCCCCCAGTCTTTCAAGATTTCGCCGGAAACGCATCGCATCTCCCTGCACCTGGACATTCCTCAACTCGGCCAGAAAGAGTGCAAAAGCCGAAGGTTTTTCACTTAAAATATGCAGCATGCCGTGATTTATGCGGTAAAATTAGGCAATCCCCTCCAACTCCTGAGAAGTTCTGAACAGCTTAACTTTGGCCGCCGAAAATGGATCTCATGCCTTCTCCCGTGGTTCGTCTTGTGCGCCTGGCCTTGCGCGCGGACTGTGTGTCGGAGTTCATCGCCCATTTTGAATCTATCCGTAAGGATATTGCCGGTTTCGACGGTTGCCTTCAACTGGAATTTTACAGAGACAATGAACATCCCGGGGTGGTATATACCCTAAGCCGCTGGTCCAGTGCCGAGCATTTAGAGAAATACCGCCAAAGTGCCCTATTTAAAACCAATTGGGCCCATGTGAGCCGGTGGTTTGATGACAAACCGCAAGCGTTTACCCTGGTGCCGCAAACATGAAACCCGATGAATTGGTGAGGACGGCCATGTGTTATTTCGTTTCTTCGATACTTTTTTACACGAATCTGGTGTGGGCATGACAGCGCTGTATTTTAAAGAAATCCGTTCCTTTCTCAGCAGCCTTCAGGGCTATGTGTTTATGGGTGCTTTTTTGAGCGCCTGCGCCTTGCTGTTATGGTTGCTTCCTGAAACACGGATTCAGGACTCTGGTTATGCCAGTCTGGACCCTTTTTTCAACTATGCTCCCCAGCTTTTTTTGATATTGATTCCAGCGATCACCATGCGCAGTTTTTCTGAAGAAAAAAAAACCGGTACCTTGGAAGTGCTGATGACCCTTCCGCTGAGCCGGCGGGCCGTGGTGTCTGCAAAATATCTGGCGGCGCTGAGCCTGGCCGTCCTTGCGCTCATTCCCACTCTGGTGTATGTGTATACTTTGTATGAAATGGCGGATCCCCGCGGTAATATTGATCGCGGCGGTATTGCCGGTTCTTACCTGGGTCTGGTTTTCCTGGCTTCAGCCTACACGGCGGCCGGGCTGCTGGCTTCGGCGCTTACCGACAATCCCCTTGTGGCCTTGGTGGGGGCTGTGGCCCTGTGTTTATTTTTTACTTTCGGGTTTGAAGTCCTGGCGGATGTGCCTTTCCTGAAACCATTCAGCTGGCCCTTGATCCAGTTGAGCCTCACGGAACATTATGTGTCCATGAGCCGCGGTGTGATTGATACCCGCGATGTGGTGTATTTTCTAAGTATGAATGGCATATTTCTGTACCTCACTATGCGGGCTCTTCCAGGCAGATGAGTAAAGGTATGAAAACCGTGACGCGTCGTATTCCGCCCAGCGCCCTCTGGCTCGTGGCTGCTGTCCTGTTGCTGAACGGGGCTTCCAGGTACCGTTTTGTGCGTTGGGATCTCACTTCTTCCAAGCGCTTTACGCTTTCCGACAGCACCCTTTCCATGCTTCGACGCCTGGACGATATTGTGTACGTGAGATGCTATCTGGACGGCCCACTAAATGCCGATTTTAAAAAACTACGTCAGGAAATACGGGAACTTTTCGATGAAATGCGGGCGTATGCCGGGGATAAGTTCAGATATGAATTTATTAATCCCTACGCTCAAGGAAGTGGCAAAGACTTAAAAGCGGTTCTGAAACAACTTGAGGAGGAAGGACTCCAGCCCACCCATGTGGTGGATCGCGCTAGAGAAAAAGCTTCGGAAACCGTGGTATATCCGGGCGCTATTTTCCATTACAAAGGGCGCCGCCATCCGGTCAATTTCCTGGAGGCCCAACTGAACCGAGACCCCTTGTCAGTTCTGCATCAGTCCATAGAAAACCTGGAATACGCTTGTTCCAAGGCGATGTATGTTTTGATGGCGGGGGACATCCGTAAGCATATCTACTTCACGCGCGGCCATGGGGAGTTGAGCGGTTATGAAACGGTGGATGCCTACACCGCTCTTTCGGAAATGTACAGTGTGCAAAAGGCTTATGTGGACGAACGCCTGGCCGCCTTGCCGGAGGATGCCGATTTACTGGTGGTGGCGGGTCCGGACAGTCTTTTTGGGGACGGTGCGCGCTTCAATTTGGACCAGTTTCTGATGCGGGGAAAACCGATTCTTTGGTTGCTGGATAAAGTGGAGGTGAATATGGATACCATGGCCGCTTATGGCTTCACCCCAGCTTTGCCGAAGGAACTGAACCTGGAAGATATGCTATTTGGGTATGGGGTCCGGGTGAACACCAATCTGGTGCGCGATGCCCGCTGTGATGTGATCCCGGTGATCACAGGAATGTATGGGGGCAAGCCCAAGACCGAGCTGATGCCCTGGTATTTTTATCCCGTGGTGGTGCCGGACGAACGGCATATGCTCACGAAGGGTTTAGCCAGTTTGCGTCTCAAATACGCTTCCACAGTGGATACCATCGCCGTTCCAGGCATACAAAAGACGGTACTTTTGCACAGTTCCGAGTTGTCCCAGTCGGCCTTTGCCCCTTTTCGGGTGGGGCTGCATTTTGTGCGCATGCCTCCGGATCGCGATAATTTTCCCAAGCAGAATCTTCCTTTGGCGGTTTTGCTGGAAGGTCGCTTTACCTCGGCATTCAAGGGGAGGCTGGTACCTAAAATACCGGCCGATTCCCTGCCTGTGCAGGTACTTTCTGAAAGCCCGGAAAACACCCGTATGATTGTGTGTGGAACCAGTTCCTTTATCAGCAATGTCGTGGACCGTCGTACAGGTCAACCTTTTCCGCTGGGTTTTGAGCCAGGAAGCCGCAGCTATTTTCCTGGTAATAAGCAGTTTATTTTAAATTGTGTCAATTACTTGGTGGGCGATGCATGGCTCATTCCTTTGCGCGGTAAACAATTTGTAATTCGCCTTCTGGACCGCCCCCGCGTCAGCGAAAAATCTACTCAAATCCAGATGCTGAACACCGGGCTGCCTCTCGGTTTCTTGGCCGTGCTGGGCAGTCTTTTTTATTTTATCCACAAGCGCCGTTACGGCTATATTTCCAAAACATGAATTTCCTGCACCACTCAAAAGGGCGTGTTCTCTCTGTTTTTCTTGCTTTGGCGGCAGCAGGCCTTTTCATTTTCCTGTTCCTGCGACGCGAAGAGAAACCGGAAGACCGTAGCGATTTCGCTCTGACGGACACAGCACGAGTTTCACGGATTGTTATTTCCGACAAATCCGGTAATCAGGTGGTTCTCGCCCGCCTAGGTCCGAATGAGTGGCAGGTGAACGGGCAATACTTAGCGCGGCAGGACATGGTGGACAACCTGTTGCAGGCCGCTGCCCGCATGACGGTGATGGCGCCCGTGGCCCTTGCGGCCCGCGACAATGTCATTAAGAAATTGGCCTCTATGGCCATACATGTGGAATACTTTGACGGAGAAAAGAAATTAAAAGGTTATTACATTGGATTTAGCACCCAGGATAACGACGGCACTTTTGCCATTATGGAGCAATCTATGGCACCCTACATCGTCTTTATGCCGGGCCACCGGGGCTACCTTTCTGAATTTTTTTCTCCGATCGTTTTAAACTGGCGGGATAAGCGGATATATGCCTACAACATCCCGGATATTCGGCGGATTGAAATGGAGTTTCCGGATCGGCCTGAACTTAGTTACATTGTGGAGAGCGATAGTGGGCGAAGGTTTCGTTTGATCAACCGGAAAACCGGGTCTCTATTGCCTTTTGATACCGCCCGGATGAAAACCTGGCTGCGCGAGTTTCGCAATATTGCTTTTGAAGATTTTACTTCGGTTCCGCCGGTCAAAATGGACAGCCTGAGGCGCCTGCACCACATTTTTACCGTGCGGGTCACGGATGCACGAGGTTTCACAAAAAGTGTGTCCGGGTATAGAATTCCCCTACCGCCCAATACGGAAGATGCTTTTGGACGCATCGTGGCCTTTGACTACGACCGGATGTACGGTGAAATTTCGGATATTGAAGGCCAGGTGATTCTTCAATATCTCACGTTCGACAGAATAACCCACCCACCGGACTGGTTCCTTCGAAATCACAGCTCGTCCGGCAAATAACACAGCCAAGCTGACTTGAGCACGGCTCCAGATTTGAAAATTTTGAGGGTGCATGACCAACAGTAATTTTGCGCTTATTTTTGACCTCAACTATGAATTTTATTGTTTCCAGCAAAGAGCTCAACAGCGCCCTTGTGACCGTAGGCACGGTGGTGGTGCACAACAACATCACACCCATTCTGCAGGATTTTTTAATGGAAGTGCAGGACAAAAACCTCACCATTTCAGCCACCGATCTGGAAACTTATATAAGCATTTCCATCCCTGTGGAAAGCAACAGCCAAGGACGCTTCACTGTGCAGGCCCGCACTTTGCTGGACACCCTCAAAACTTTTCCCGAACAGCCGCTCTCTTTTTCCTGCAATCCTGAGACGCTGAGCGTAAAGGTGACCCATGACAGCGGGGAGTTTGTGATCAACGGCCACAACGCCGAAGACTTTCCCGTGCCGCCGCGCTTTACCCCCGAAGCCCAGGCCGATATAGAAGGGAATCTCCTGGCTTTGGCTATTCATAAAACTCTTTTTGCTACCAGCACTGAAGACCGGCCGCAGATGTCCGGCGTATTTTTTGAACTCAGCCCGGAAAAAACCAATTTCGTCGCTACCGATGCCCATAAACTAGTCCGTTACACCCGTACCGACGTACGCAGCGATCAACCTTTTTCAGCAATTCTTCCAAAAAAGCCGCTCAATATCCTGCGCAACCTATTAACGGGCTTGGAATCCTCTGTGCATCTGGAATTCAGTAAAATCAATTTTTCCGCGGCCTGGGAAAATATTCGTTTGTTAGGCCGACTGATAGATGCCCGGTATCCCAACTACGAAAGCGTGATTCCAAAAGAAAATCCCAATGTGCTGACAGTAGATAAAAACCTTCTGATCAACCGCCTGTTGCGCGTTCAGAATTTTGCCAACAAAAGCACCTATCTCGTTCGCCTCAGGTTGGCCGGAAGCCAGCTCACCCTGGATGCCGAAAATATGGACTACAGCAGCCAGGCCCATGAGGTGCTGCCCTGCACATATCAAGGCGCCGATATGGAAATAGGATTTAACTGCCGTTTTTTAATTGAAGTTTTGAAAAATATTGCCGAAGATGAAGTGAATATCAAGCTTTCCCTGCCCAGTCGTCCCGGCGTCATTGAGCCGGCCCAGTCCACCGATGAACAGGAGCAACTTTTGATGCTGATCATGCCTCTAATGATTGCTATGTAATTCCTGAGAATGAAAGAGTCCGAACTGGAGGCCCTGGTCAGTCTTCTGAGCGATCCGGATCCTGAGATTTTTGAGCACGTCAGGAAAAAAATTTTTTCCCTGGGGCCTTCCGTTCTGGAAAAATTAGAGCGTTTTTGGGAAATGACCGATGATCCGGAGCTTCACCAGCGCATTGAAGGTCTGATTAAAGAAATTCATCTCGACCACATAGGTCAGCAGTTGACCGAATGGGCTGAAAATCCAAATAATAATCTGATAAATGGCCTATTGATATGTGCCCGCTATCAGTTTCCGGGGCTGGATGCGGAAAAAGTGCGCCGTTATCTGCATCATATCCAGAAAGATGCCTGGCTGGAGGTGAATTCATCCCTCACGGCCATGGAAGTGGTGAAAACTTTGAATAAAATCATATTTGAAATCCACGGTTTTCATCCCAACACTTCCGACTATGGCTCCTGGCGCAACAATATGATCAATGAAGTCCTGGAGACCAAAAAAGGAAATTCCCTTTTGCTGGGCTCCATTTATCTGATCGTGGCCCAATCCCTGGACCTGCCTATTCAGGGCGTGAATCTGCCTGAGCACTTCGTGCTGGCTTATCTGGACAACAGCAGTCTTTCGAGGCTCTTCGGGTCTTCTTTTCATCCGCGCATCTTGTTTTACATCAATCCTTACAACAAGGGCGGTATTTTCAGCCGGCGTGAAATTGAAGCCTTTCTGACCCGCCTTCAATTACCCCGCAAGGACGAATACTTTTATCCCTGCGACAATACCACGGTGGTGGAAAGGCTTTTGAATAACCTTTCCTTGTATTTCCAGAATTCCGGTCAAAGAATAAAGTACGAGGAGGTCCGTCGCCTGAAGGAGGCTCTAAAAAAAGGAAAGGAAAAAAACTAAAAAATTAACCAGCCGCCCGATTCCGGCTTCTAATTTTGTCCTGCGATGAGGCGCCTGGGCGTTTTGGGAGGCGGCCAGCTGGGCCGCATGCTGGTGCAGCAGGCCACCTGCTATCCTCTCATCGTCACGGTTCTGGATCCTGATGCTTCGGCGCCTTGCAGGCCATTCTGTGAGGCTTTTACTGTCGGGGATTTCCGGGACGCTCAAGAAGTATTGGAATGGGGAAAACAATGCGAGGTGGTGACTATTGAAATAGAAAACGTTTCCCTGGAGGGCCTCAAACTTCTTCAAGAACAAGGCGTGCGCGTGGTGCCGGAACCGGAGGCTTTGGAAATAATCGTAGACAAAGGCCTGCAAAAAAAATTTTACCAGGAATTGGGGCTTGCCACAGTACCTTTTCTATTGGCCGACACTCCGGAGGCAATACGCCAGGCTAGGGCCGAAGGGTATGTATTCCAAAAATTACGACGCAGCGGGTATGATGGATATGGCGTGCGGGATTTGGAAAAGAGCCCCGTGCCTCTGGAAGGCCCGTCCGTTATGGAACAAAAAATTGAGATAGCGGCAGAACTGGCAGTTCTGGCTGCCCGGGATATTTTTGGTAACACGGTGACTTACCCCGTGGTGGATATGGTATTTCATCCCCAGGCGCACAGGCTTTCGTACCAAATGTGTCCTTCTTCCTTGCCAGATGCCATCCAGGAGCAAGCCCGCGACTGGGCCACAGCCATCATCGAGAACCTGGCCCTGACCGGCTTACTGGCGGTGGAGTTTTTGCTAGGCACCGACGGCCGGCTGTGGGTGAATGAATGTGCGCCCCGCCCCCACAACAGCGGACACCATACCATCGAAGCATTTGATATTTCCCAGTTCGACATGCTGTTACGTATTGTACAAGAAATGCCCGTGCGCCAGCCTTACATGCGTTTTCCCTCCGCCATGGTGAATATTCTTGGCGCACCTGGAGCGGAAGGCGTTCCAGATTATGCTGGATTCCTGAAGAGCACAGACGGCCAGGGCGTTTTCATTCATTTGTACGGAAAAAACCGGGTAAAACCCCTTCGAAAGATGGGCCATCTGACGCTTGTAGACTCCCGCCTGGAACTCTTGGTCCGTAAAGCCGCCCAGCTGGCAGAAACCGCTTACATTCATGCCCTATCCTGATTCATAATATGGCGGCCGACTCACAGCGATATATTCTCTTTGAATCCCACCCTTTTCAGGCTTTCGAAACGGCCTATAAAAGCCATCCAGCCCGGGACGCATTGCTTCGTTTTCCCCCAGGATGTCCACCCTTTGTGCGGGGGCCATATCCCACAATGTATGCCGTAAAACCTTGGACGATCCGGCAGTATGCGGGTTTTTCCACCGCCGAAGAATCCAACGCCTTCTATCGTCGCAATTTGGCCGCCGGCCAGAAAGGTTTGTCCGTAGCTTTTGATTTACCCACCCACCGAGGATACGACAGCGACAATCCAAGGGTGGTGGGAGATGTGGGAAAGGCCGGGGTGGCCATCGACACTGTGGAGGACATGAAAATTTTGTTCGAGGGCATCCCCCTGGATCAGATTTCGGTGAGTATGACCATGAACGGCGCGGTGATCCCCGTGATGGCATTTTTTATTGTGGCCGCGGAGGAAAGCGGGGTCCCCCCTGAAAAGCTTTCGGGTACGATTCAAAACGACATCCTGAAAGAATTCATGGTGCGCAACACCTACATCTATCCGCCAGAACCGTCCCTGCGCATCATCCGCGACATCTTCGCGTTTACTTCAGCGCGTATGCCGCGCTTCAACTCCATCAGCATTTCCGGTTACCACATGCACGAGGCCGGCGCCAGCGCCGTTCAGGAATTGGCTTTCACCCTTGCAGACGGCCTGGAATATGTGCGCACGGGCTTGAAGGCGGGCATTCCAATTGACAAGTTTGCCCCACGGCTCTCTTTCTTCTTTGCCATTGGGATGCGCTTCGGAGAGGAAATAGCTAAACTGCGCGCGGCCCGACTTCTGTGGGCCACACTCATGAAGCCTTTTGGGCCCCGGGACATGCGCAGTCTTATGTTGCGCACCCATTGTCAAACTTCGGGCTACTCCCTCACAGAACAAGATCCTTACAACAACGTGGCCAGAACAGCCTTAGAGGCTTTGGCGGCCGCGCTGGGGGGCACCCAGTCCCTGCACACCAACTCTTTTGATGAGGCCATAGCACTGCCCACGGATTTTTCCGCGCGGATCGCCCGCAATACGCAACTCATCCTGCAGGAGGAATCGGGAATATGCCGCCAGGTGGATCCTTTTGGAGGAAGTTTTTGGTTGGAAAATAAAACCTTACAACTGGCCGGAGAGGCTCTGGAACTGATACGCGAGATTGAAGCGATGGGCGGCATGGCCCGGGCCATTGAGGCCGGATTGCCCAAAATGCGCATTGAAGAAACCGCAGCAGCCCGGCAGGCCCGCTTGGAAAGAGGCGAAGAAATCAAGGTGGGCGTCAATGCCTTTCTCACAGAAGATTGGGAAGAAATTCCCCTGCTCGTGGTGGACAACGAAGAAGTACGACGCCGTCAAATCGAAAAAATTCAAACAGTGCGTGCCCAGCGCGATCCAGAACGGGTGGCCCAGGCCCTGGAGGCCTTGCAGCGCTGCGCGGCGGACCCGGCCGGAAATCTCCTGGAGGCTGCCTTAGAAGCGGCGCGGGCGCGTGCCACCCTGGGCGAAATTTCCGACGCCATGGAAAAGGTTTTCGGCCGGTTTGAGTCGTCCCACAAACTCATCAGCGGTGTGTATGGAAAAGTTATGGAAAATGATATTCTTTTTGAGCAGGCCCGGCAAAGGGTGCGGCGCTTTGCAGAAAAGGAAGGGCGCCAGCCGCGCATTCTCGTCGCCAAGCTGGGTCAGGATGGCCACGACCGCGGCGCTAAAATCATCGCAACGGCCTTTGCAGATCTAGGCTTTGATGTGGATGTAGGGCCCTTGTTTCAAACCCCAGAAGAATGTGCCCGCCAGGCCATGGAAAACGACGTCCATGTGGTGGGCGTGTCCTCCCTGGCCGCTGGCCACACCACCCTGGTGCCGGCCCTCATCAGGGAGTTAAAGAATTTGAGGCGGGAAGATATTCTGGTGGTTGTGGGTGGGGTGATACCCCGGCAGGATTATCCCGCACTTCTTCAAGCGGGCGCTTCTTTGGTTTTTGGTCCCGGAACACGCATTCCGGAAGCGGTCCTTCAGATTTTAGATACATTGGAAAGGCAGTTAGGGCTGACGTGAAAATCCTTGTTATTCGTTTCAGCTCTCTTGGAGATATCCTTCTCACAACGCCCGTCTTGCGTTGTTTAAAACTTCAAAGACCCGATTTTTCGATCCATTTCGTAACGAAACAAGAATGGGCTCCCTTGCTGGATCGCAATCCTTATGTGGATAGGGTGCATGTGCTTTTCCGGGATTTCCCTTCATTGGTTCAGCAGCTTAAGGCGGAACGCTTTGATGGCATCCTGGATTTGCATGGCAGCTTACGCAGCCGGCGGTTGTGCTTCGTTCTGGGGAAGAAGGTTTGGCGTTTTGACAAACAAAATGTTTTGAAAGCCCTGATGGTTCATTTCAAAATTAAAAGGTCGGTGCGGCATGTGGTGTGGCGTTACATGGATGCCTGCCAACAATGGGGCGTTTGTTACGATGGGCAGGGTTTGGATTTTCCTATTTCCGAAGATGAAAATAATTTTACTAAAGGCTTGTTGCCTGAAGCATTCCGGCCGGGTTTTATTGCCGTTACGGTAGGCGCCCGGCATTTTACAAAAACAATGCCTCCTGAAAAACTATCCGTTCTTTTGAACACCATCAATCGGCCTGTGGCTCTTTTGGGGGGCAGGGCAGAGGCCGAGGTAGCCTCTGGTTTATTGAAAAAGCTGCGTTGTCCGGCTGTCCATTTGGCAGGGCGGTTGTCCTTGGGGATGAGCGCGGCCATTCTTCAACAGGCCGCCGGCGTGCTGGCCCATGACACCGGCCTCATGCATATGGCGGCCGCGCTGCGCAAGCCTATGGTGGTGTTGTGGGGCAGCACCACTCCCGCCCTTGGAATGTATCCTCTCTATCCGGAAGGCCTACAGCACTTGGTGGGGTATTCGGAAGTGCCGGGTCTCCCTTGTCGTCCCTGCCACAAAATTGGCAGATCCCGCTGCCCGCGGGGTCATTTTGCCTGCATGCAACGTCAGGATCCGGAGGCTATTCGGCAACTTCTGGAGGAAAAAATAAGGCTTTCAGCTCCGTAGCATTCTCGGGTTTCAATTTGCCCGCGAGGATGAGAGCCAGCTGCTTTCGGCGCAGGGCGCCGGCAAATCTTTTATGATCTTCTTCCGTTTCCGGGATCACCTCCGGCACGGCAATAGGATTGCCCAACTGGTCTATGGCCACAAAGGTGTAAATAGCTTCATTGCATTTGGTTTTCCGGCCGGTTTGTTGATCTTCCACCCAGACATCCACAAACACTTCCATACTGGTGGTAAAAGTCCGGGACACTTTGGCTTGTAAAGTGACCACATCCCCCAAACGGATGGGCTTGTTGAAGGAAACATTGTTCACAGAAGCCGTCACCACCACCCGCCGGCAATGCCGCTGGGCTGCAACGGCCGCGGCCCGGTCCATCCACGCCATCAGTTTTCCTCCGAAGAGATTGCCCAGTACGTTCGTGTCGTTGGGCAGCACAATTTCAGTCTGAATGGTCAGACTTTCAGAGGCCGGGCGGGCCTTCAGCAGCGCGTTCATTTCTTAGGGTCTGGGGAAGGCTTTTTGGCAGTATCGGTGGGCGTTGAAGGCGTACCATCCTTTTTTTGAGAGGCCTCCCGCGCGTTTTTCTCCTGGTTGAGTGCGTTCAGATTGATTTTGGGCTGGACAAAATCTTTATCCAACTGCAAAGCCGCTTGAAACAAGGCTTCGGCATCTTCCAGTTGGCCCAGGTCGTAGGCGGCCATACCCAACACATTCAAGGCTGCGGCTTTAAGCTGGACCATCTGGTTGCTGCCATCGTTGTACACGAAATTTACCTTCAGGGTATCCGCAGCCGGCATGGACATCAACTGATTTACGGAAGCCTGGCATTCTCCATAGCGCTTCAGACGGTATTGAAGGGCTGCTATTTTATACTTGCGCTGGGGGCGGGAATTTTTCTTTTCCAACTGCTCATAACGGTCTAAAGCATCCTTGAGAAGACCTGTGGTTTCTTCTGCCATGGCCACCACTTCGGCCAGCTGGGCATTATCGGGGTTTTTCTCCAGACGCTGGCGACCCAGAACCACCGCCTGGGCCGGCATACCGCTGGAAAAATAGAGCATCACCAGGGTGTCCTCATAAGCTGTTTTTTCAGGTGACTGCATCATTAACTGCATGAGCGCCATGCGGGCCACCGGGAAATCTTCAAACTGGACGGCGCGTTGGTAGATGCGGTAAAGTGGGTTTGTTTCTTGAGAAATAGGGGCCTGAGCCGGGGGCGTATTTTTTTCTTTTTTCTGGGCTAAAAGCAACGAGGGAGAAAGGACTCCAAAGAGGCTGGCAAGAATAATCGACAGAGTATTATTTTTCATGAGGTGGCAAAGATAATGGATTAAAAAGGCATCCAACCCGAATTTTAATTACCTTTGCACCCAATTTTTAAAAACATGGGAAAGCCTACCTTTCAGCCCAGTCTTCGCAAACGGCGTAATAAGCATGGTTTCAGGGCCCGTATGGCCACGCCCAATGGCCGTCGTGTGTTATCAGCCCGCAGGCGTCGTGGGCGTAAGAAACTGACTGTTTCCTCTGAAAAAACTTTTAAAGGCTAAGTTTTTTCGGGCCGAGCCCTCCACGCAATATTTCCGCATATTTGCGTTGTACACGCATGTGTTGAAATACGGCGGATTTAGATCTGGATTTTCATTTTTTCTCGTTGTTCTGGGTTTGACGGCCTGTTCCGTCCGTCAGGATAAATGGGCCAACAGGACTTGGCATGCCCTAAATACCCGCTACAACGGCTACTTTAATGGTAATGAAGCCCTTAAGGAGGCCGTACAGATGGTGGCCAAAGCCCACAAAGATGATTTTAATTCGGTGGTTTCTCCTTTTCGCTACGGCACAAAAGAAACCGCTGCCTCCGCCAGCGCCCAATTGGATCGTACCCTGAAAAAAGGAGTGCTGATGATCCGAAAGCATTCCATGCTCATCAATGGGAAGCAGAAAAACAAATGGATAGATGATTGCTATTTCATCATGGGGGAGGCCAATTTCTTTAAGCGTGAATACAGCCAGGCTTTGCAGCAGTTGAATTACGTTATTAATACCAGCGAAAGCGAGAAAATGAAAAATCTAGCCCGGCTCTGGATTATCAAAACCTATATTGATATGGGAGAATTCACCCTGGCCGAAAATGAGTTCAACAAAATCGGGTATCCGGATTGGGAGCCCAAATTGAAAGCGGACTACTATCTGACCTTGGCCGATTTTTTTATCAGACAGGGAGAATTTAAACCGGCCGTCATCCCCTTGCAGGAAGCATTGAGCTTGATTCCAAAGAAAAAGGCCAAAGGTCGTCCGGAGTTTGTGCTGGGGCAGATTTACCAAAATGCCGGATTGTGCGAAGTAGCCCGTGAGCACTTTGCGCGCGCCCGCCGCTACAAACCGGATTTTGAGCTCGAATTTCAGGCCTCGGTGAATTTAGCCTTGTGCATGCCCTTGGATGGATCCGCTGAAAATCTGAAAAAGACTCTCCAGAAGCTGGCCAAAGAAGAAAAAAATGCCGACTACAGGGACCAGATTTATTACGCATTGGCAGTTTTGGCCCAAAAAGAAGGCAAAGAGGAGGAGGCTATAAAATTGTATTCAAAATCAGCCGCCGCTTCTACCAAAAATACTAACCAAAAAGGACTCTCCTATCTCGCCTTAGCTGAAATTTACCTCGCCCGTCAGGACTATCTGAAGTCCAGCGCTTATTATGACTCGTGCCTCGCCCATCTCAGCAAAAAGCATCCGGATTACGAACGTCTGACAGCCCTCAAGGAGAATATGGGTGAAATTGCCCGTCTCATCGGCATCGTGCATCGGGAAGACAGCCTGCAGGCTCTGGCGGCCCTGCCTGAAAAGGAACGCCTGCGGCGTACGGAAAAATTCGTGGAAAACCTTCGCAAGGCCGATGAAGAGCGCAAAAAGCAGGAAGAAAACCGGGCCGCCTCTGGTGTGCCTCAGCAGGCCAACCTGGCGGACGCTATCGGCGCAGCCGGCAAATGGTATTTTTACAATTCCACCCTGGTGGCCAACGGCGCTAAAGAATTTCAAAAAATATGGGGAAATCGAAAAAACGAAGACAACTGGCGCCGCAAAACCAAAACTCCCGATCCCGCGGCGCTTGCTCAGGCCGGCGGAAGTCCTCTGGATACGGCGGGGTCCGCCAAAGCATCTGAAGAAGAGGCCCGCTACAATCCGGAGACCTATTTGGCGCAGTTGCCGCTTACGGACAGCGCTTTGGCGGCCTCCAACGAACGCATCTGGGATGCTCTGTACGCTTTGGGATTGATTTATAAGGAAAAGCTGAAAAATTTTCAGGAAGCCATCAAAACTCTGGAGAGTTTAGATAAAAGAAAGCCCTCAAAACATGTTCCTGTTCTCTATTATCAGCTGTATATCTTAGCCCGATTGAATAATGACGCGGCCCTTGCCGAGAAGTATAAAAACGTTATTTTACAGCAGTATCCAGAAAGTGATTATGCCCGCATGCTCAGCGATCCGGATTATATGCGCAATCTCGCTCTGCGGGATAAGCAGGCGGAGGCGTTGTATGAAATGGCCTGGCAGGAATACAAGCTGTTTCGCTTCGGATCGGCCATTTCCCTCTGTGAAAAAGGCCTCAGCGAGTATGGAAAATCCTCTGCTGCGCCGCGCTTTGCCCTTTTGAAAGCAAAAACAGCCGGAGGCTTATACGGTCGGGAAAGGTATTTGGCAGAACTGGATTCCGTCGTGAAAAAATATGGCGGCACAGAGAGCGCCACGGAGGCCCAGCGTATCCTCGATTACCTGAAAGGCGCTGGATCTTCCGCTTCAGAAGGAAATAAGGAAAAAACTGCCGAGCCTAAAAATGTGGATTCCAAAGATGTGTACAAGCCGGCTCCCGCTACCCCGCATTTTGTGGTGCTCACTCTGCCCGAAGGCAGCAAGGCAGGCCCGCAACTTCAAAAAGCCATTGCCCAGTTCAACGGAATGCAATACAGCCTCCAGACTTTCGACGTGTCTTTGATTGCCCTGGGCACGGATCCGGCTTTTCCATGTATCGTGGTCAAAGAGCTCAACAACAAAGATGTGGCTTTGGAATATTTGCGTCAGTTGCTCGCTTCGGATGCTTTAATGGAATATCCGGATGCTTTCTTGGATACTTTCGTTATTACTAAGGAAAATTTTGTAAAACTCTTACAACGTACTAATATTCAGGAATATCTTAGGTTCTATTTTGAAAATTATAAAATGAATTAAATGGTTTTTGTAGGTGGTGGATTGATTTTTTCAGTATTACTTTTCCCCGTTTATGCTATAAATTTTAAATATGGATATTACCCATTGAATTAACTTTTAATAATAAGATATTAAAATTTGATTTACACAAACTAATTCAATAAAATAATTGAAGAAATTCTAAAGAAGAATCAATTTCCGGAATGGATTATAAGCGTTGAGGTAAGAGGACCGGAAAGCGTTTCCACACTGAGGAGATAAACGCCTGCCGCAAGTAAGGGCATTTCAACCCTATATCCTGAGGCATAAGGCTGAAGGCGCAGGGTGGCCATGGAACGTCCACTCAGGTCGGTAAGGCGTGCCGTCAGCGAAGTGACATGTACCGGGGTGAGGTAGATGAAACCGCCATGGAATGGATTGGGATACACCTTCAGCGATAGCCCACTCCCGAATTCAGGCATGTCAAAGTTTTGCAGGGTCAATTGCAGGGTAGCGGTATCCGTACGACAGGGGTTGCTGACGGCCAGGCTCACCGTGTAGGTTCCGGCGACCGCGTAGTTATGCAAAGGGTTGGGCAGGGAACTCGTCTGACCGTCGCCAAAATCCCACCAATAAACGTCTGCGGATCCGATGGCCTGACTTTGAAATTGCACGGAGAGGCCTGAAATCTGATAACTGATACCGGCAACTAGGGGTTGATAGCTGTTGCTGATAAGGGTGTCCTTCGTACCCACGCTCATATTGAAATAAGTGCCCGAAGGGGTATTTTCCAGCTTCACCGCCTTCACCATGTAGGAATGCAGTCCCGGGAATACGAGGCATGAATCTACATACACAGTATCCGGAATGGGAACTGGATTAATTTTTTTCCATTGAAGTATGGAATCGTTTTTAACATAAATATTATATCCAAGCACAGCGGGATCTGTGGAGGGACTCCAATGGAGAAAAGCTTGAGAGCCTGTGGCAGTCGCCGTCAAAAGCTGGGGAGGGGCCACCACATCGGCCCTCAGAGTGGGATCGCCCAAAAGCGCCATATGGACACCACGTGTGGCCAGCCCGGCATCATAAGTATTGCTGTTGTTCATGGATACCCAGGCCGAGAAGCCCAGTGTTTCACCCAGCGCCATGTGGTGGAAGGGCCAAAAAGGCCGGCCGGCCCAGCATACAGCCAGTGTGGAGCCGGAAGCCAAAGCTGTCCGCATTAAGTTGTTGCTGGGATTATCCCAGTCTCCAAAATAACTGCCAAAAAGCATGGTGAATACAGTCCGCAGCGAGTCGGCCGCAAACTGGCTGGAAGTACCGACCCCGCTGCACGTCGTGAAACTGCCTGCCCCGCAACCATAAGACCAGCGGTAGGAGGTGGAGGTGAGTGCGCTCAGATAATCGGCGGCCACGATCTGAGAGGGGCCCACTAAAGGGGAAAAACTCCTCCAGGCTGATGCCGAAAAGCCTTCACTATAGGATGTGAAATGGTCATCAATGAGGGCTTTATTGTCGCTGGGGATTTGTCCGATACGATAGGCATGGTCTTTGTCCAGATATCTTTTAAGAAGTTGGGTTTCGCTGAGTCCAAAACCGGATATATTGCGGAAATCCACTCGGCCCACTTGCAACTCCAGGTTGGAGGGCAAGGTGTTCTGATCCCATTTTTCATCGCCGGGCACGTTGTGCTGGCGGCTGTCGGAAGCGCCGGTGCTGTTCACACTGTTATCAGTCCATGTGCCGTCCATATCTCCGTAGTATGCGTCCGCTGGCCAGGCTCCCTGATGATCGGGGGTGTGTCCATCTGGAGCCAAATTGCCTGAATAAGGCACCGGCACTCGGCCCAGGAGAAAAAGAGCGACGGTTGGCTGGGGATTTTGCTGATAGGCATTTTTGATAAGAGTTTTCACCTGTGTAGCGGATTGGGTTGCACTCACTGGAATGACATCTACTGTCCAGCCATCTGCTTCGGCGTCCTCTATCCACCGGTGCACTTCACTTTGGAGGCCAGCCGTGCTGAGGGTATCGTACACCAGGATCGCCCGGCCCCGGAAATGCGTTTCGGGCACTTCTATACCCGAGCAGATATATCCGTAAGCCGTGGTCCACCCCGATTTTACGACCCGATACTCATAGACATTCCCCACAGTTACGTTCTGATCGGTCCATGAGGTGGCGGTGCCCGGCACAGAGGCAAGGAC
The DNA here is from genome assembly GCA_025055575.1 of Flavobacteriales bacterium. GTDB lineage: Bacteria > Bacteroidota > Bacteroidia > CAIKAF01 > CAIKAF01 > JANWWQ01. The sequence goes on from JANWWP010000080.1 coordinate 26,599, forward strand.
GGTTCCCCATCCTGAAGCTGTTTTAGTTTTTCGGTAAATTTTGAAATCTGTGGCGCCACTCACAGGTTCCCATTGCACGGTGATGGCGGGAGGATTGTTCTGAACCATGGCAGATAGCAAAAGGCTTTTGGTTTGGCCTATGGTTTGTGCCATGCCTTTTAAACCGGATAAAAAGACACTGAGCCCGGTGATGATTATCAACAGATGTTTCCTGATTTGTATCATATCAAGTTCCAAAATTATTTTCCTTTGTTTTTCCCAGAGTTATCCCTGTTTTTGAATTAATTAATGTAAGGAGTTATAATTTTCTTCGATATTTGAAGTTTGCCTTGAAATTGCCTTAAAAATTATAAACATATCAAAGGTGCTTGAAGACTCAAGATATTTTTTTTAATACATTTTAATAAAAAATATTTTTGCTAATTACGTGATTTTTTTCCATTGCAATTTTTTACTATCTAATTCTTTTTAGATGAAATCATCTCATAAAAAGCCTGAACCTATCATGTATTTAGAACAAATAACGGGTATAAAGTTTTATAAAATAGATGCAATAAGTAGTTATAGGGAAAATATTTCGTATGATTGAAAAAATGAGAAAGGCGGGTATTGGATGTAAGAAAATTAAGTAGTAGGCTTAATACTTGAGCGTAGTTCTCTGGAATTTATTCCTCCCCTAGAGGCCTTCCCGGCTTTGGAATTACTTTATGTTTCTGAGAATAAAATATAGAAATTTCAGGGTTTGGATAACCTTACAAACTTGAAAATTTGTATTTGGAAAGCAACCAGATCCGCAAAATTCAGGGCTTCAATTCTTTAAATCAATTGGAATGGCTCAATCTGAGTGCAATCAAATTTCGGAAATAACCGGTTTGGAACATGTATCGAAATTAAAATTGTTGGAATTGTGCGATAATAAAATAACCCGGCGTAAAGGACTTGAAAATTTGAAGAATTTGGTAGAAGTGTACCTGGACGGTAATCCTCTTGAAACTTGTTAAAAAAACCTCCTCCTTTCATCGTACCAGGCCATCTGCTCAGATCGGTTTTTTAGGGCCTTTGGGTTCAGACACTTCCATCACCTGTATCCAAAATGCCGGCGTGAGGGCCGCCACATTCGGGCGGTACATGTCTTCCACGAGAGCACCCGGCAGGTAAAAACGACCGGCATAGGCTGCATTCACCCGGAGGCGGAAGGTTTTGCTTTTTCCGCTGGGCAGTGAAAAGAAATAACAGACACGGTCGTCGCGCAGGTCGCTATGGTCGTATTCTGGGGCGGACGATAAACTTTCACCCGCCAGCATTTCGCCGGAGGCAATCTCCCAACCGGAAGGCAGCATCTGGCAGAGGGCTAAGTGGCTGAAAGCAAGGCCAGGACTGGCGTTAGACACAGTCCATTCCATCCAGAAGGCCGTGGTCTGTGGCACATTTTCTAAATCCAAGGCATTCCCTTTGTCGTCTATAAAACGCCGGCTTATTTTCAATCCCTGGGAGAAAGGCTGAGATTGACCCATGGGAGGTTGCTGCGTCGTGATGCGGCTTATTTGAATGGGTATCGAACTTAGATTTTTAAGAGTCAATTTTTGGTTTTGCGGAATATCTTGCTGATGGACGGGACGTTCCAGCGTGATGGGGGCACCCTCGTTCATAGAAAAGCGGATGGGTTCCCGCATGGGGAATTTTCGGAAATAGGTGTTCAGAGCCCATAAGGCCAGGGAAGCCCCTTGTGTGTTGTACAGGCCCTGCTCAAGTGTTTCACCTATTTGGCGCGCCAAAGGCGTGGCGCGCCCTTCATCGTTCAGGAGCGCGAGGGTGGCGAGAGCGATAGACTGGGAGCGCAGAAGGCTTCCATATTGATAGTTGGATTCGTCCGCCGGAGCGGTTTTAAATATGAGGCGGCTGGCGATATCGCGCCGTCCGGCCAGTGCATACGCAGCGGCGAGGTACCAACGGGCTTCAGGCGTCAGGGCGCCTTCTTCCAAAAGACGGGTCATGGCCCCATAGGCCGGCGCTCCGGCGGCGGAGAGCGTCCAAAGAAAATAAGCCTGACTCAGCAGGTTTTCCTTTATGTGCAGGATATTATTGGAGTGGGACCGGTGGACGCTTTCCTTCAGAAAATTGACCAGGCGGCGGTGGTTTTTTTCAGGCACGTCAAATCCCCGCGCTTTGGCCTCGCTGAGAAATAACAAGGCATAGGCGGTCGCCCATTCTTCGCTGCGTCGGGCCCCGGGCCAGTATGCCAAACCGCCATCGGGGGCCATATATTGGCTGAGGCGCCGGATGGCTTGCCTTACGTTAGACTGCCTTACTCTTTCTTCTAATTCTGTGAGCCGGGCAAAATCGTTCAGATACAACTGCGGCAAGGCCGCACTCACCATCTGTTCGGCGCATCCGTATGGATATTGGATCAGGTGCCGCAAAACGCCATCTAAGTTGAGCCGGAAGCGGTTGTATATTTCTAGCTTGTCGGCCACCACGGGTTGGTTGGAGCCCAAAGCCTCAAAGGCTTGCTGTGTGCCGGGCGCTAGAGTGAAAGAGCGAACCAGAGTGTGCGGTCTTTCAGGATTGCGGGACTCAATATTCATAAAGGCCCGTGCGGGCTTTCCCGCACCCGTCGCGGTCACATTCACTGTGCGCCAACCTTGTCCGGGGCCGCTCACAAGGTCAAATGTGACCACCGTTTCGCCGGGTCCTTTAAACTCCACGGAGCGTGCAGCTGAGCCTCGAACCTGAAGGCCGGCCGTGGTTTGAACTTGCACCGTGACGCGTCCGCCTTTTTTATTTTGCCATAAAACACTGACCGGCAGTTTCACCTCTTCGCCAGGCGCCAGGACCCTTGGAAGAGTAGGCAACAGCATCACATCGCGGGCCACCGGCAGAGTGGTATCGGCTGAACCGAAAGATCGGTCCTGCGCGGCCATCACCATGACGCGGACCGAACCGACATAGTTTTCAATCAGAATTTTGTGACGATGGGTGTCTTTGGCTTTCAATTTAAAAGGTCCTAAAAAACGAACCACCGGTTTAAACCGTTTCAGTCGTCCCGCCGCCGCGGGATCCAGGTGGCCATCCCCTCCGATGGTCACCATCCTGTATCGTTCTTTCCCGATCTTCTGAACCACAGCGTCGTAGTTATCCCAGATTCCACTCTGGTAGGAGCCCGGCCGGTACATCTCGGAGTACACATCCGGCGTTTTGAATCGGGTCAGGTTCAACAGGCCTTCGTCCACGACAGCCAAAGTGTATGTACAAGGCCGACCCTCGGATTCGCGGATCTGAATTTCGAAAGGCACATCCGGCTCCAAAGGTCCCGAGGTGCGAATGATGGGCTTCAAACGGGCGCCCACAGGGCTCACCTGAATCTCCTCCAATCCATAACGCCGGATATCACCTGAAGCGTGGGCAAAAGGACGGATGAGATGCACCTGCACAAACACATTGGGCGCCGCACCTTCCGGAATACGGAATCTATAATGTGTTTCACCGGCAGTGCAAGCGACGCGCCGGAGTTCGAGTAGCCGCGAGGGTGTTTCCAGCGCAATGAGAGCGGTTTCGTCGCCACGGCTTTCAAAACTCAGATGGACTTCAGAGCCTTCCTCGCAGCTTTTTTTGTCCAGCTTAAGGGGCAACACGAAGGCTTCCCGCCGTCCATGTGGAGCCACCAGGTCATAGGTCTGGATCTCTTCGTCTCCAAACTCCATACGGCCTTCAGCCATGTAACCTGAAGACAACGCCATGGCCTGCAGCTTGAAGGTGCCGGCCATGGTTTTGGGAATCCGCACCGGGCACACAGCCATGCCATCCTGGCCTGTAACTACAATGGTATCCATCAGATTTTCGTGGCTGTCGTTGTAGGAGAAACCTTCGTCCGTGGTGATGTCTTCTTCATACCAATACTGCGGGGCAGTTTGTGACAGGCGCAGCCGGATCTTCTCGCCGGGGCCTACTTTCCGGCCTTCCGGATCCACAGCCACCAGTTGAATGCGGTAGGTTTTATTTGTGGATAAAACGCCGACAGGCCATGTCCCATTGACGTTAAAACCCACAAACGTGGAGAAGGGCGACCATCGTAGGTTTTGAACATCCACGCTGCTGTATCCGCCGGGTTCCCACACTTGGGTGGTCACAATGGCTCCCAGCAGGCTCCGCGGATTGCGCAGGGGAAGCCGCCATTGCACCGCACACTGTCCATCGGCATCCGTTGTGCCTTCGAAGACCTGCACCTCATCGCTTTCTTTGAGCTGCCACTCCGGTGGATGGAAACAGAAATTTTTTAAAGACCCGAAAGATGGAATTTCTTTTTTGAATTTCACGGATTGCACCACTTTCATGCGCGCGGCAGGGGCGCCGGTGAGTCTTTTCACCCGCAGGGAAATAGGAAAAGTTTTTTCTGTAAGGCACCCCGAGGCCGGCCAGTCCACCTGAATATTTAAGCGGTTGGGTTTTATGGCTTCCACCAGCAAACGTCGGGTGGCGTTGTAGGGACCTGTTTTCAGCCGAAGTGTATAAACTCCAGTGGGAGCGTCCGGGGCGGTCACAAAGGGGACGGTTACGATTTGCCAGGCACCGGGGTTGCGCACTTGTCGATCCACCACCTGACCCCGCGGGTCGGTGAGTTCATAGACCAAAGGCATACCTTCGGGGAGAGCCTCCGCACCACCCGGCAAAACGGTGGCGGTGAAGAGGGTATCTCCGGGGCGCCAGACCCCGCGCTCTGTGTAAATAAAGCCGGGAAAGTCGCGGATAGCCTGTGTTCGCCCTGCGGTGTGTGCAAAGGAGGACAGGTTCAGGGAATGGTGAGGATTGAGAGTTATCCATTGCGTTTCGCGGGAGGTTTCAGCTTTTACAGCCGCCGGTTTAATATGCTCAGGAATATCATTAAAGTAAATAAGACCATCGGAACGGGTGTGTCCTGAAGCCAGGGGCTGGTTTTGAGGGTCCATCAGAGTGACCCGGACGCCGGCCAGACCCTGTCCGCTCTCCAGGCTATTCACACCTACCACCCATTGGCCATTTCCGGATTTTCTGGCCACCAGGCCCAAATCGGAAATGTGGAACCAGGTGTATTGGGTTTTCCCTGCATAAAACGCTGGATTGCAGGGATCTTCGGATTTTTGCCAGTCATACCGGGGATCATTCCAATACCAGGCCCCGTCCGGTTCAAAATACTCGGGATCAGACGGTTCTTTGGATTTTAACAAATCCAAGGCTAGAATTTTTAAGCCCGCCGGGTCTGCTGAAGTCGTTGCGTTATCGTCTGGCGCTTCGCTACACCCGTTGAAAATATCTTCCGGTTTGAAAAAGAGACTGGTCAAGAAAACTTTGCCCTGGAGTTTTTTCAGAAGAGGGCCCACATTCAGCGCAAAAGGCCGGATTTCCGGGTAGGGGAGGGGAGTCAGTTCTATTTCCCCTTCCCAGGCTACGCGGCCAAAACGTGAAACATTGTAGAAGTCAGCGTTTTTCAAAGAGTATTCACGTTCTCTGAGAAAGGCTTCCAGGTTGTTGTCAAAAACCTGAAAAATGCGCACCCGCACCCGTCTCAATTGCCGGGCTTTAAATGGAATCAATGCGTGTTCGGAGGAGGGGATGATCACCCCGTAATGGTCCATGAAAAGCCCCGGTTGAAGTGGAGAGGTTGAAAATTTGAGTTCATAGGGTTCGTCTAAAGAAGCGCCCTCTTCAGAGCGCACCGCAGGAGAAATATGGAGGGTATAAGATGTACCGGACTGTAATTCGTCCGGATGAAGAAAAATATTATTCCCTTGAACCTCAGGTCTTAAATTCATTTCAACGGGTTTTCCGTCGGCCGAGGCCAGCCAGATGAGATGGCTGAGATCCTGGCGGGGATCCGGAGGTTGTGAAAAATTTAGCTGAATCCGGCCCTCTTCCAAACCGTAAAAAGCTTCCCGTGTCACACGGAAATGTTGGGCGCTGGGAAGCCGCAACGTGACAGGATCCATCGAAGTGGCGCGGATATTCTCATCGGATTTCAAAACCCACTGAAGCGGTTCAGAATTTTGCCGGTCTAAAGCTGCGGTGCGCAGGATATGACAACGCCCGGGCCCTCCGCTGTCCGCCCTCACGGGAATAGTCTCGGAACCTTGTTCCACTTTGAAGCACTGCGTTATTACCTCCGGGGACACCACTTCCGAAGTGCGCACGCTCACCACAGCCCTGAATTGGCCATCCTGTGTCTCGAAACCCTGGAAACGCACGTCCATATAGCACGGAAGGGTTCGAAATCCAAAACGGAACTCGCGGAAGCGAGCGGGCACATCCTTCACCTGACCCAGATAAAAGGACCCTGTGTATACCTGGTTAAAGGCCAAGGACCGGGCCGGTTTGAAAGTCAAGGTTCGATGATT
>JANWWP010000006.1 GCA_025055575.1 Flavobacteriales bacterium
AAGACGGCCTTTGATTATATGGCATCTAAGGGCGAGGAAGCGCTTCAAAACTATATCCAAAGAGTGAATGAATTATATGTAAATAAGGTTATCAATAAAGCCAAGCGAGACAAATTGCTCATGCCGGCATCTAAAATTCCACAGGACTTTATTGACCGGCAGTTACGACAAACTCAATATATTGCCCGGAAGTCGAGGGAAATTCTGAGCCAGGTGTGCAAGAACGTGTGGAGCACCAGCGGCCACGTTACAAGTTACTTGCGAAGGCTCTGGGGCTGGGATGATGTGCTGATGAATCTGCACATGCAGCGCATCCGCGAACTTATTCCCAATCCCCTGGAAGAAGGGATCACCGAAATTGTGGAATGGGAAAATCCCGAAGGCCAAAAACATAGGAAAGAAGTAATAAAAAACTGGACCAAACGCGACGACCACCGCCACCATGCCATAGATGCTTTGGTGGTGGCCTGTACCCGCCAGGGCTACATTCAGCGCATCAACACCCTAAGCGCCATGGCTACACGCCAGGAGCTTTTTAAAACAGTTCAGGAGAGAAATCCAACTTTCCGACCGACCCTATCGCTGCTGGACAGATATTTTATTCTGCAAAAGCCCTTCACCACGCGGCAAGTGGAAGAAAAGGCAGCGGAAATAATTATTTCCTACAAACCTGGAAAAAAAGTGGCTACCTGGGGCAAACGTTTTGTGAAAAAGAACGGTCAACGGATTCAAGTTCAAAGCCGCATTCTTGTCCCGCGGGGTCCGCTAAGTGAAGAAAGTGTCTATGGGAAAATCAAGATCCTGGAAAAAAACAAACCAGTAAAATATCTTCTCGAAAATCCGGATTTAATTTTCAAGCCCTATATTAAAGAACTGGTGGTACAAAGATTAGCCCAGTACAATGGAGATGCCCGAAGTGCCTATTTATCCCTGAAAAACAATCCGATTTATTTAGATGCTGAAAAGAAAAAAATTTTAGAATACGGCACCTGTTATAAGGAAGAATATGTGATCAAATATCCCCTTAATTCTTTAAAGTTGGAAGACCTGGATTATGTGGTGGATCCCAAATTGCGCTCGATTTTAGCCAGTAGGCTTGAGGCTCACAATAAAAATTCCAAGGAAGCTTTCAAGGAGCCCGTGTTTCTGGATTCTGACAATACCATTCCCGTCCGTTCAGTGCGCTTGATGACGGGGCTTTCGGCCGTGGAGCCGATCCAATACGATGCCGCCGGAAGGCCCGTCGGCTTCGTGAAACCCGGCAACAACCACCACATTGCCATCTACGAAGACCCGCAGGGGAATAAAATCCCCCACTTGTGCACCTTCTGGCATGCCGTGGAAAGAAAGAAATATGGGTTGCCAGTTATAATACACAATTCAAGTATTATTTGGAATTTTATTTTGGAAAACAATAAACAATTGCCCCAGTCTTTCTTACAGAAACTTCCATCCGATGGCCTAAAGCTAATACACTCTTTTCAGGAAAATGAAATGTTTATTCTTGGACTTCCCACTGAAATTGTTGAAGATGCTGTAAAAAATAAATCCATTAAAAAACTTATTTGGCATATTTTCAGAGTTCAGAAAATGTCCATATTTGACATCTATTTCAGGCATCATTTAGAAACACAGTTAAAAGATGACAACAAAAGCACAAGGTTAGGAAAATTCTTCAGAATAACAAGTGTTAAACGGCTAATCGAAACCAATCCAATTAAAATTGAAATTAATAAAATGGGCGAGATTCGTTTAATAAAATAAAAAAGGGCGAGTTGCCCCGCCCTGCCTGTTTTCACAACGGTCATAAAAGACCTTATTGTGAGTAGAATCAGTTCAAAGGTAGATCAAATTTTCGAGATTCCAAATTTGTATGCTGAAGCGCACCCTGTATTTTGGAAACCCGGCCCACCTGAGCGTGCAGAGGGAGCAGTTGCTCATCCGGCGGGAGGGGCAGCCCGAAGTGCGCACACCCCTTGAGGATATCGGTCTTCTGGTTTTGGACGATCCGCAGATCACCCTCACGCAGGCCCTTCTGGCGCGGCTGATGCACCACAACGTGGCGGTGGTGAGCTGCGACGCGCGCCACCATCCCGGGGGCCTGATGCTGCCTTTCGACGGGCACACCACCACCGGCGGCACCACACGGGCCCAGGTGGAAGCTTCCCAACCTCTGAAAAAACAGCTGTGGAAGCAAATCGTGCAAAGCAAGATCCGCAACCAGGCCGCGCTGCTGGAGCGCCTGCGCCGGCCCGATCCCGGGCTGCGGCGGCTGGCGGCCGCCACCCTCAGCGGGGACAGCACCAACACCGAAGCCAAGGCCGCCGCCCGCTACTGGAAACAGCTGTTTCCGGATTTTCTGCGCTTTTCGCGCGACCCGGATGGCCCACCGCCCAACAACCTGCTCAACTATGGCTACGCCATCCTGCGCGCCACGGTGGCCCGCGCTCTGGTGTGCAGCGGCCTCTGGCCGGCCCTGGGCCTCTTCCACCGCAACCAGTACAACGCTTTTGCCCTGGCCGACGACCTGATGGAGCCCTACCGCCCCTTCGTGGACCAGGTGGTGGTGGGCATCGTGCGCATGCACGGCACCTTTTTGGATCCCATGACCCAGGGGATGAAAAAAGAACTTCTGGGCATCCCGGCCCTCGATGTGGCCATCGGAAAACGCCAAAGCCCCCTCCTGCTGGCGGTGCAAAGCACCACGGCCAGCCTGGCCGCCTGCTATGCGGGGGCCAAACGCCGCCTGGCCCTCCCCGCATTTCCTGAAACGAAAGGGGCGGTTGTTGCGTAATACAAAGACCCGCATTTCATCCCTTATGTCCAAAAACCGTTTAAACGCCTATCGCATTATGTGGCTTTTTGTACTCTACGACCTGCCCGTGGTGGAAGAGCAACAGCGCAAGCGCGCCACCCGGTTTCGGAGCCATCTTCTGAAAGACGGCTTTTTCATGTTCCAGTTTTCGGCCTACGCCCGGCATTGCATGAGCAAGGAAGACGCCGACGTGCACAAAAACCGCGTCAAGGCCGCCCTGCCGCCCGAAGGCGCCGTGGGCATGCTGATGCTCACGGACCGCCAGTTTGCCGAAATGGAGATCTACTACGGACGCCAGCCTGAAAATCCGCCCGGCCCGCCGGTGCAACAGCTGGAGCTGTTCTAGGATTTTCAATCCGCAGGCGTAGGATTAAAAAAACAGAGGGCCTGCCCATTTTTTTTGTTCTGTGCAGGCCCTCTAAAGGCCGTCCTGCGCGCCGTTCCGAAATTTCGGTTGTCAAAGAACGGCCTTAAAATTAAAATGAAATCTACTCACAACGGGCCTCGATAAAATTACATCAAAAATTAGTTGTCAAAGAACGGCCTTAAAATTAAAATGAAATCTACTCACAACCAGCGGCTTTTGAC
>JANWWP010000084.1 GCA_025055575.1 Flavobacteriales bacterium
CTTTTTTCCCAGACCATATTCTCCGGGCAAAGACGGCCCTTTCAAAGTGTAGAAAACGTTTTGGCCGGAATGGCCTACACGGTGCTCCCTTTTATTTGCCTCTCCTATCTTCCGATTAATCCCACGGAACTACGAAATGCAAAAGACTTCACCACGGTGTACCGTTGGGAAATCCCCATGATGTTTTTCATCATTTTGATGGCTCATGATTCCTTTGCCTATCTTTCAGGAAAATTTTTTGGCCGCACCAAACTGGCCCGAAACATTTCGCCCAACAAAACCGTAGAAGGCACCCTGGGGGGTATAGTAGGGTCGGGTATTTTTATGTTATTTCTTAAGAATCGCTTGCTGGAATTGGATGCAGCACTGAGAAAAAGCCCATGGTCTCAAACTTCTATCAGCGATACGCGAATCCTTCTAAATGATTTGGATTGGTATATCGTATTCGGGCTGACGGTGCTCTTTGCCATATTTGGGGATCTGGTGGAGAGCCGGCTGAAGCGGAGCCAGCATGTGAAAAATTCCAGCAACTTTTTCCCGGGACACGGCGGCTTTCTGGACCGTTACGATTCCCTGCTCCTATCCGCTATCCCCGTTTTTTTATATATCTATTTCTTCAAATATTCCTGAAAATAGAATTAATTAAGGGCCCTAAATTCCTTTGGTCATGGCGCGGCCACAGTCACCGTGCCTCCCTGTTTTTTCTCGCCATTAACGTATAAAACGTAATAATACACACCCGGCGACACACGGGGTCCTTTGTTATGTACTCGGCCGTTCCAGCACGGACCGTCGGTTTTACTGTCGTACAACACCTGGCCCCAGCGGTTGTGCACTAACAAATCAAAACATTTGGTGCCATCCGGGCCGGTGGACAAGTCGAAACAATCATTCAACTGATCTTCAGAAAAAGGTGTAATGATATTCGGTATGGGATCTTTAATGGGCTTTTTTCCTGCCAACGCCACCGTTTGCGTATCTTTAACGCTGCAGGGGCCATGGGTACCTGTCAATTCAACAAAGACGGATGCGCCCGGATCTAACGTGATTTCCGGGGCGCTCTCGTTGGAGGTTCCTCCTGGCGTAAATTTCCAGGAAATAACCGGCGCATTCTGGGATTGGTTTTGAAACCTGACTTTAGTACTCAGACATCCGGGAAACTCCTCGTACGTGAAATCCGGTTGAGGCACGGTATACACCTGAATGCTTTTTGACACCGATGTGTCGCATTGGCTGCCTGGCACAGTGGCCCCCAACGTCAAAGTCACATTGCCTGTGACGAAGGCCTGGGTATTTTGCTGGTTTGCAGGGTTGAACTGAACCGCCCCCGACGGGTTGGCTGTCCATTGATAATTGATAGGTATGTTGGCTGGCCACAGGGGATTGAGCATAGCCATAAGATTGACAGTATCCGCGCCGCAGAGCACAGTATCCATCTGCAAGGTCAGCTGGGGCTTGGGAAATAAAGTTACCGAAGCCTTCACCGTATCAGAACAAATGGTGTCCGAGGCCACGAGGGTGACAGTGTAGGTGCCAAAATCCGGATACGTGAATTCCGGAGCGGTAAGAGAACTGGTGTCCGCGGCGCTGTTGGGTACGCCAAAATCCCAGAAAAACTGGGTCGCAGATTGGCTGTTGTTTTGGAAGCTAACGGTTTTAGAACAATTCACCTGAGGGGTCGTA
>JANWWP010000066.1 GCA_025055575.1 Flavobacteriales bacterium
GTCCCTGAGTAGCCGCACAAAGTGCGGCGTATCCAAGGGCCGGTTGTAAAAACCCTATGTAGCATGCAGGCCATCGCATGGAAAGAACCGCGGCCCTGCGGGCCGCACAATAGCGCGGGGCTTCGATACGGCGCCGGGGGCGCCTACTCAGCCACCGCGTGTTAGTACTCAGCCACCGCGTGATAGTACTCAGCCGCAGCGCCTTCCCTGCGTGAGGGATGCGGAGGGCGGCGCCAAAGGCGCCGGCACTGCCCTGAGCCCGCGCCGCGGGCGAAGGGATTGCCGGAGCGATAGCGGAGCCCGGAGCAGCCCGACCCCCGGCGGGCCGGCGGCAAGCGGCGGCGGAGCGAAGCGGAGGCCGCACCTCCGGCCGCCGGCCCGCCGGGGGGGCACGCCCAGAACAAAAATCCAAAAATCGCACCGTGGCAAGGTATGCGCCACAGCCTGTGGTACTATCCGTGCTGGGTGGGAACCGCCTCGGCCAGGGGCGCGCCGGCCAGAATCTCTTCCCCGGCAACATCGGCGTATTTTTCGAAATTGCGGCGGAAAGCCTGGGCCAGCTTTCGGGCTGTGGCATCGTAGGCTTCTTTATCGGCCCAAGTGTTGCGCGGGTTCAGGATTTCGGAAGGCACGCCAGGGCATTCTGTGGGATAGGCCAGGCCAAAGATGGGGTCGGTGGCGTAAGGCACGCGCTCCAGTTGGTCGTTGAGGGCAGCCCGAATGAGGCTGCGGGTGTATGCCAGCTTGATGCGGGACCCTGTGCCAAAGGCGCCGCCCGTCCAGCCTGTGTTGACGAGCCACACATGCACCTGATGGCGCTGCATGTTGCGCCCCAGAAGGCCGGCATAGACGGTGGGATGCAAAGGAAGGAAAGCGGCTCCAAACCCGGCTGAAAATGTGGTGACGGGGTCGGTGATGCCGGCTTCGGTGCCCGCGATCTTGGCGGTGTATCCGCTGATGAAGTGGTACATGGCCTGGGCGGCATTGAGCCGGGATATGGGAGGGAGCACCCCGTAGGCATCACAGGTGAGGAAAAAAATGTTGCGGGGCACGGGACCCATCAGCCCGGGCTGAATGTTGTCCACATGATAGATGGGATAGCTGACGCGCGTGTTCTCGGTGATGCGGGCGGAAGAATAGTCCACCTTCCGCGTGAGGGGGTCCACCACCACATTTTCGAGCAAAGCGCCAAAGCGGATGGCATGGTAAATCTGTGGTTCGTGTTCGGCGCTGAGGTGGATGCACTTGGCGTAGCATCCGCCTTCGAAGTTGAAAATTCCTTCCGGGCTCCAGCCGTGCTCATCGTCGCCGATAAGCCGGCGCTCGGGGTCAGAAGAGAGGGTGGTTTTGCCGGTGCCGGAAAGTCCGAAGAAAATGGCCGTATCGCCCTCAGCCCCCACGTTGGCGGAGCAGTGCATGCTGAGTATATCGTGCTGACGGGGCAGAATGAAATTGAGGGCGCTGAAAATACTTTTCTTAATTTCCCCTGTGTAGGCGGTGCCCCCAATGAGGACCATGCGTCGGGTGAAATTGAGAATGGCAAAATTGTGCTGGCGGGTGCCGTCCTGGGCAGGGTCGGCAAAAAACCCGGGAACGCAGATCACGTGCCAGTCGGGTTGAAAGTTTTCCAACTCCCGGGGCTCCGGCCGCTGAAAAAGGTTGTAAGCAAAAAGACTGCTCCAGGGTAATTCGGTAATAACCCGCACATTCAGACGATAGCGGGGATGTGCGCACACAAAGGCATCGCGCACATACACATCGGCGCCCTGAAGATAGGCGGCCATTTTAAGGAAGAGCCGATCGAAGTTTTCAGAACTGAAAGGGATGTTGATATCGCCCCACCATACGGCGCCCTCGGTGATCTCGTCGCGCACGATGAACCGGTCCTTAGGGGAACGTCCGGTGAATTCGCCGGTGCTGACTGCCAAAGCGCCGGAGTCTGTAAGTACGCCATGCCCCTGTTCCAGGCAATGTTCGTAGAGCGCTGCCGGTGTGAGATTGTAATATAGGGTTCCGAGATTGTGGAGGCCCAGTTGAGCCAGTTGGCTGTGCAGGTGTTCCTGGTTTTCCTGATGCATAAGAAAATGAAGGGCGCAAAATTAAGCATAATAAAAATGTCTTGACTTCACAGCCCGAGTTTATATGCGGGGGCCCAAATGCCTTCCTTGTATGTAAATAAATTTCGGGCGGAGCGGGAACATTATTTTTGGCAGCCACTCAACCCATTTTTCATAGCAAATCCGAGGATGTACACCCGTTTCTTTATCCGACTCCACGACCTGCTGGGCTGGCCGGATACCTCGGCCGTGCGCTACGAAACGGGCAACCAGGACCTGACCGAACCGGACTTTATTGCGGCCCTCACAGAGTCAGCGGCTGCGAACGTTTCGGCCATCAGTTATATTCCCCTTCAAAAAGAAACGGAATCTTACGCTTTTTTACCCGGTCAATCCACGCACCTCATACCGGATTTAAGGAACAAGCGGGTGTTTATTATCCAGAAGAAGGAGGGCGGAAAGGTGCAGGCGCGGCAATTGAATTTTGCCGGCAACGATTACGATGTCCCCCTGGCAGGCGAAGGCGGGCAGGAGATCCGGGAGGCCTTTCACAGAGCGGGCGGGTTTTATGTGGTGTATCCGCCCGAAACAGTGGGATTGCTGGAAGAGGGCAGTCATAATCCCCAGGCCGATCCGCTTCGGAAACTGCTTCAACTCCTCAAGTTAGATAAACAGGACATTTACCGTCTGTACACCTATGCCGTGGCCGGCGGGTTGCTGAGTCTGGCGCTGCCTTTGGGCATTCAATCCATTATCAATCTGGTGATGGGCGCCCGATTGTCGGCTTCTTTAATTTTTCTGATTGGGGTGGTGCTTATGGCGGTGTTCTTGTCGGGTCTGATGCAGATTCTCCAGCTGCAGATTACCGAATCACTCCGTCAAAAAATTTTCCTGCGATCCGCCTTTGAATATGCCCGGCGCGCCCCGGCTTTTGCATGGCGGGAGATTAAGAACCGCTACATGCCGGAGCAAATGAACCGCTTTTTTGACAGTCTCACCATTCAAAAAGGCATACCTAAGCTGCTGATGGATTTTACCACGGCCCTTCTGCAGGTGATATTTGGAATAATATTGCTGAGTTTTTATCATCCGCTTTTCCTTTTTTTAAGCATCGCCCTTGTGGCGGCCCTGATCTTTGTATTTCGTGTGACCTATAAACCCGGTTTAAAAGCCGGACTTCAAACTTCAAAATACAAATACCTGGTGGCTTTCTGGCTGGAAGAGGTGGCCCGGGCCGCTGCAGCTTTCAAACTGGCCGGGGACAGTTATTTGCCCATTCAAAAAATGGACTTTCTTTTGGGGAAATACCTCAGCAGCCGCAAAAAATATTTTGGCGTGTTGCTCACTCAATTCTGGTATTTCATTGGTTTTCGTCTCCTCATCACCGGGACGCTTTTGATTGCCGGGTCTCTATTGGTCATCAATGAAACCATCAATCTGGGGCAATTCGTGGCATCTGAAATTGTGATCATTCTCATTCTGAATGCTACGGAAAAACTCATCACCACTGCGGAAACTTTCTTTGATGTGGCCATCGGGACGGAAAAACTTTTGGCTGTGGTAGAATTGCCTTGCGAACGTAGGAACGGTTTTGCCCTGTCGCGGCCAGAAAAGGGCTCCGCTCTGGGCCTGCGCTTTGAGCAGGTATGTTTCAGGGAAGCCAAAAGCGGAGTTTTGGAACTGGACAATGTGACTTTTGAAGTGCAGCCTGGAGAAAAAGTAGCGCTCTTCACCACAGACGAGCGCTATGGTATCGTCATCAGTGAATTGCTTTCCGGTCTTGAGAACCCGACCAGCGGTCAGATTTACATTGAAGACATGCCGCTTCAAAACATCAGCCTCCGGTCGCTGCGGCGTCATGTGGCGGGCGTGTTTATTTATGATTCCATCATCATGGGCAATGTGATAGATAATATTCAAATGGGCCGCCAGAATGTGTCGCTCAAGAAAACAGAGGAAGTAGCCCAAAAACTCAATCTGCGCCGCCACATGCAATATTTGGAAAACGGATTGGAGACTGAACTGCTGCCCCAGGACAGAACGGTGAGCCAGATTCTCCTCCGCAAAATACTCCTGGCCCGCGCTTTGGTGGAAGAGGCCGGCTTATTGCTGATTGAAGATTTTGATACGCGCAACTTTGGGGAAGACGGCGCCCAAATTCAATCGGTGCTGCTGAATGACCGAAGCTTCACCTTGCTGGCCGGCACCCACGACCGGCGCATGATGGTGGCCTGCGACAAATTGCTGTGGATTCAGAAAGGTCGGATCCGGTATTTCGGCGCCCCGGAGGCCATCCTCTCTGATCCTGAATTGAATGAGTTACTGGGATGAGTAGATTTTCCAGGAAACGCAAGACACTGCTGCGGCGGCTGAGCCGCGAGGTGCACATTCCGGCCCAACTGGTGGGGCTGGAGAAAGTGTACCAGCCGCGCATGGCCCGGCGCGTGAGCTTGTGGCTTAGAATCCTGATGCTGGTGGGGCTGGGGCTCATGTTTTTGCCCTGGACGCAGAACTTCCAGACCGAAGGCCAGCTCACCACCCTCACACCGGGCGACAGGCCCCAGGAAGTGCCCAGCACCATCGCCGGCAGGGTGGTGAAATGGCACGTGCGCGAAGGCCAGTTTGTGGAAGAAGGCGACACCTTGCTGCAACTGACCGAGGTGAAGACCGAATATTTTGATACCCAACTCATTCGCCGCACCCAGCTGCAGGTGGAAGCCAAAGAGTCAGCGGTGGATGCCTACATCAATAAAATAAAAGCTTACGACGCGCAAATCATGGCCCTGGAAAGCAACCTGCCTTTGAAACTGAACCAAGCGCGCAACAAACTGAAGCAAACCGCCCTGAAAGTGCGCACGGACAGCATCGCCGTGGTGGCCGCCGATACCAACCTCACCGTGGCCCGGCGCCAGCTGGAACGCGCGCAGATCCTCTTCAGGGATGGCATCAAACCCCGGCAGGAATTGGAGGATAAACTCAATAAATTCCAGGAAGCCGAAGCCAAATTAATCAAGTGCAAAAACGACCTTCTCATCAGCCAGAACGAATACATCAACGCTCAGATAGAACTCAATGCCATTCTGAATGAGTTTAATGAAAAAATTTCCAAAGCCGAAAGCGAACGCGAAGCGGCCAAATCCCAGTTATATGCCACAGAAGCGGAGATTGCCAAACTGCAGTCCCAGCTGTCCAGTTATATCATACGTTCCGGTTTTTATGTCATCACGGCCCCGCAGTCCGGCTACGTGGTGAGAACATTAAAAGCCGGGATAGGCGAAATCGTGAAAGAGGGGGAAGCGGTGGCCACCATCGTACCGGCCTCCCAACAGCAAGCCACAGAATTGTATGTGCGCCCCATGGACCTTCCCTTGGTGCGGCTTGGACATAAAGTGCGGCTCTGGTTCGACGGATGGCCGGCCCTTGTCTTTAGCGGATGGCCTAATGCCAGCTACGGCACCTACGGCGGTATCGTGGCCGCCATAGATTACAATATCAGTCCCAACGGCAAGTACCGCGTTCTCGTAAAACCCGATCCGTCCGACCATCCCTGGCCCTCGCTGTTGCGCATGGGCACCGGCGCCAAAGGAATATTTTTGCTCAACAACGTGCCGCTCTGGTATGAGTTGTGGCGCCAGTTCAATGGGTTTCCACCGGATTTTTATACGGGGGAAGGTTTGAATGCAAAACCCGCAATCAGTGCCGGAGGTGATGCAAAAAAATAGATGGCTGGCAGGCCTTTGGGCTTTATTCTTCCTCGTTCAGACAGGCGCCTCCCAAAAGGTGCTGTCCGAAAAAGACTTCCTGGACTGGGTGTGGCGCTTCCACCCTGTGAGTTACCAGGCAAGCCTGACGGCGTCTATTGCAGAACGCGAAGTTGGGGCCGCCCGCGGGCTATTTGATCCGGTGCTTTCCGGCAGCTGGGATAATAAAAGGTATGACGCTAAAGAATATTGGCGTGTCTTTCACTCCGAAGTGAAAGCTCCAATCCTATTCGGACCGGATGTGAAAGTGGGATATGAAAGAGCCGAAGGCATCTTTCTCAACGACGAAAACACGCTTCCCGCAGCCGGGCTGGTATATATGGGCTTGAGCGTACCTCTTGGCAAAGATCTTATCACGGACGAGCGCCGCACCGCCCTGCGCAGGGCTCAAAACTTCAAAAATATGGGGCTTGCAGAGCAGGAAACTCTGCTCAATGATTTATTTTTTGATGCTGTAAAAGCCTACTGGGAATGGGCCCTCGCTTATGCCAACCGCGAACTTTTTTCCCAGTTTGTCACGCTGGCCGACATCCGTTTTCAAGCCGTAAAACGCGGCTATCTGGAAGGCCTGTATGCTGCCATTGATACTGTGGAGGCTCTGATCTTGTTACAAACTCGGCAAAATTCCCTGCAGGAGGCCCTACAGGAGTATGTGAATGCCACATTAAAACTTTCAAATTTTTTGTGGGACGAGTCCGGCCGCCCCGTTCTGCTTCCGGATACATTGATTCCTGTGCGCCTGGGTCCTGAACTTCAGGTGCCGGTGATTAATCAGGCCCAAGCCTTGCGTTTTTTAGAAGCCTTGCAGGAGCATCCGGAGTTGCGGATCAAAAGGTTTAAAGTACGTGAGCTTCAACTGGATCAACGATTAAAATTCAACTATCTGCTCCCAGATCTCCGCTTTCAATACAACTTTCTGGCAGAACCCATAGGCACAAATCCGATGAATTGGAATTTCAGCCCCTTCCGAAATAATTTTAAATACGGCGCGTCTATAAAATTCCCACTTCTGATTCGAACGGCCCGAGCCCGCTACGACGCCGCGCGTTTCAAAACCCGTCAGGGTCTGTATGATGTGGATTTAAAAGAGTTGGAGCTTCGACTCAAGCTGCGTCAGACCTTTAATAATCTGGAACAAACCGCCCTTCAGGCGGTCATCCAACAAAACATGGTAGAAAATTACCGCCGCCTGAACCAGGCCGAACAAGCCAAATTTGAAATTGGTGAAAGTTCGGTCTTTTTGCTTAACCAACGAGAAATAAAATTGATCGAATCCCTTCAAAAAGTGAATGAATTGAAAGCAAAAGGCCGAAAATTCTTCGCAGAAACCTATTATCGCGTGGGGTCTCCTTGGAAAGGATACACGCCCTACAACGCTCCTTAATTCCAAAAATTCCAATCCTATGAAATTTCGACTGAGCTTGTCAAAATGGCTGTTTTAAGAAATAAAATCCTAATTCTTTGTTATGGTATTGCCTTGGCAGGAGGCTGGCGTTGCTCGCCCCAAATCATACGCCGCGCTCATGTTGCTCATTCAAACAATCCATGTCATTTGACGGCCTACACCATGCCTTCAGAAGGTTTTTTGTGGAACGAAGAAATCCCCTCAAAAACCGACGAGAAACTAAATGCACATTTGAGCCTACAAGCCTTAAAGGTGGCCGAGCTCATCGGTATTACTCCTATTTTAGCCCGGCTGTTGGCTTCCGAAAATCCAAATCTTTCCTCTCAGGAAACGGTACAACTGACTCAAATAGTTACTCAACGTCTTTTGTGGGCCTCGATGGAAGTGTCTGCCATGGCAGGAGAAATTGATTGTGAAGAAGAAAAAGCTGATCAGGTGGCAGTGTATTTAGACAATATCATTCAAAACCGACAAAAAAAATTAACAGCTGGGGCTATTATTATAGGCGCTGTTGGCGCCATAGCCAGCGGCAGCTTACTGGCCCTAGAAAATGGCGGAGATGCTCCAGAATTAATTGGAATTTTTACTGGACTATTTGAGACCACGTTAGGAGGGTTAATTCTTCTTGATAAACCAAAAATTTTTTTCAGCCATCCACGCAATGCCTTACGCGATATATGGAATGCTCCCACTGCGCCCGAAGCCATCTCGCCTCTTGTTTGGAGGTTTTTAAACTCCACCTTTTCTCCAGAGGATGGAAAAACCTTACGAATGATCCTTGTAGAACGCTGGTCTGGCTATGGTCAATTGGAAAAGACGGCTTCCAAAAAAGGCTCTGGCACCGATTTTCTGTATTTTGGCGACGGTGGTTTTTACACAGCCGACGCACTTCAGAACCGGGCTAATATGCTGGACCAGTTAGAGTCCTACATTAACCTGATGAAACAAAGTCTTGCCGAGCTGGCTTCTGCCCTGAATAGAAAATAAAACCACATGGAGTGTGGACCAACTTGAATCATACTTAAGGATTTGAAATTAGTGCCCTCCAGGCCTAACTCTGCTCTACCTTTGAAACCAGAATGAATAACAAAATTTTTAGTAAACTTTTTAATGGGATAGTGGTAGGCATCCTGATTCTCTATGCGGTAGAAGTCAGGGCCCAATGGTTAAGCAAAAGCGCTGAAAAACGACTTCAGAGGCATGTGGCCTTTCTGGCTTCCGATAAACTCGAAGGCCGGGAACCAGGAACCGACGGCATCGAGAAAGCCGCCCGCTACATTGCCTCAGAATTCAAAAAAGCTGGACTGAAGCCGGCTGGCGATTCCCTCTGGTTTCAGTATTTTGAATTGCCAGTTAATCCCTCGGATTATAAGGTGAACGTCCATCTGAACGGTAAAGTCTGGGCAGATTTTAAGGGGTTTGCCCTTCCCTATTCTGCCTCGGGAGAATTTACTGGTGCCGTGTATTATATGGCTCAGCCCGACACCGTGGCGCGGGTCAGTCTTGGAGGTATGGCTCTGGCCGTGGAATTGAAGCCCTTGGCCACCCACCAGGCCCACCATAGGCATCCGGATTACCTGGATATGGTGCGTTGGGCCGAAAGAAAAGGGGCCAAGGCCTTGATTTTTGTGGATAACCATGGCATCCAGCCGGGCTTCAGCGAATTCAAAACCACCGATAAGTTTTTCCGGACCTCGCTTTTGTGTCTCTTTGCCGGGCCTGGGCTTTCGAAGGCGCTGTCCGATGGTGGGGGACAACTGCACCTCACAGTCCGTCGGCCGAATCCAGTGCGCTCGGCCAATGTAATCGGATTCTGGGACAATAAAGCGCCCACCACGGTAGTGATTGGGGCCCATTACGACCATTTGGGCCGCAACCACCCCGGATCGCGCAGCGAAGTGCCGGGGCAAATTCACAATGGCGCAGACGACAACGCCTCCGGAACAGCCGGCCTTTTCGCGCTTGCCCGGGTGCTCCGCCGACCTGAATTTAAAGGCAATAATTATTTGTTTATTGCTTTCACGGCGGAGGAAAGCGGCCTGCTCGGCAGCGCCTGGTTTGTGCGGTCGCCTTTGTTTTCGAAATACACTTTCAACTACATGCTCAACATGGATATGATAGGCCGGCTTCATCAGCAGTTGGCCATCAGCGGTGTGGGCACATCGCCGGTGTGGGGCAACAATATCAACACTCTGCGCACGGAAGGTTTTACTGTGAAAACCAGCGCTTCCGGGGTAGGACCTTCAGACCATACTTCTTTTTACTACAAAAACATCCCGGTGTTGCATTTTTTCACTGGCTTGCATGAAGATTACCATAAACCTTCAGATGATGCGGACAAAATCAACTATGCCGGAATGCGCCAGGTGCTGAACCTTATGCTGGATCTCGTGGCCACTCTGAATAATCAGGGGCGCTTGCCCTTCGAAAAAACCCGCGATCAGGAAGATACGCCAACGCCACGCTTCAAAGTAACCTTAGGTATTATGCCGGATTATTTGTACGACGGTAAAGGCATACGGGTAGAAGGGGTGGTTCCCGGTAAGCCAGCCGATAAGGCTGGACTTCGCGGAGGGGATATTATTCTTGCCATTGGTGCACATGAAACTCCAGACATGACAACTTACATGAAGGCTTTGGCATCGTTTGAAAAAGGCGATACCACACCGGTGAGAGTGCTACGCAACGGCGCAGAACAAGTGATGGAAGTGGAATTTAAATGACCTTTCCTACACCTCTTTCAGGACCCCGTGCCATTTTGTTCGATATGGACGGGGTCATCGTGGATTCTGAACCCCTCTGGCGCAAGGCCGAGATCGAGGTTTTCAGTCGTTTTGGTATTTTCCTCACGGATGAAGCGTGCCGGAGCACCCAAGGTCTGCGCTTGGACGAAGTGGTGCGCCTGAGGATGCCCCTGCATCCCCCTGCAGAACAGCGGCAGGCGAGGCGGTCTATCATGCGCAGGGTGGCTGAGCTGGTGGAGCGCGAGCCTGTTGACCCGGGTCTGATCGAATTTATGAACTTAACAGAAAGTTTAAAAATCCAAAGGGCTTTGTGCACATCCTCTCCGCCCCGGCTCATTCATGCCGTTCTGAAACACACGGGCTGTGCGTTCCATAAGGTGGTAAGCGCCTGGACCATGAAACGACCCAAACCCCATCCAGCCTGTTATATCCTGTGTTTGCAGAAACTGGGATTAAAAGCTGAAGAATGTTGGTGTATCGAGGATTCGTTCCGCGGGATGGTCAGCGCCCTAGCAGCCGGCCTACCCGTATGGATCAAGGCGGAAAACACATTAGACCACCAACCCTGGCATGGGGCAGCTGTGGGCGTTTTTTTCGATTGGAAAGAGCTTGCACATCGCCTGTTGGCGGCGTTTAATCCAAATACAAGGTCTGCGAACAATCGGCACACATTCCCCGCATAAACAAGTTGGCGTGCCGGACATTAAAGCCTGCAGGAAGTTGCGGACGCGGCATAGGCACTTCTTCCAAGCACAAAGTCCGGGCACATTTTTCACATTGAAAATGCACATGGTTATCCTTCGACTTCGAATGTTCCTCATAAGGTGCATGGTCATGCCGGCATACGGCAAATCGGACGGTCCCCTCAGCATCCACCACTCTGTGCACCAGTCCGCTCTCTTCAAAACCCGTGAGGGTTCGATAAAAGGTCACGCGGTCCACATGTTCGGACAAGGCGCTTAAAATCTGATGTTGGGTGAGCGCGCCTGCGGCACGGCAAAGGACTTCCAAAATTTTCTGGCGGATGACCGTGGCACGAAGGCCGTGAGAGGCCAATATTTTTTTCGCCTCCGGCGGCATTTTATTTACCATCCAATGAGTGGCTCAAGGCAAAAATAATACAACCAGAAATTACCATCAGCCAGAAAGTAAGGGTTGTTTGACCCGACCGACGACGGGCCTGAAGCGCCGCCCGGATGTGGAGGAGGCCGCTCAAAGCCAGTCCCAAGGCCACAAAGTTTTCAAGCCAATACAAACCGCTCTGGGGGATGTGCACACACAATCCCCCAAGCAGAACTGCCACAACTGTGAGGAAGGCGAGATGAAAAGCTTTGGCAGAAGTGCATCCAAGGCGCCTGAAAAGACTTACCAAGGCGGCTTTGTGCAACCACTCATGCAAGCCGAAAATCAGGGATGCTGTGGGAAAGCCTCCACGCGACATATCCAAGGTCAACGCCATCACCGTTCCTAATAATGTATGCAACCCGTTCAGACTAAACAGAGCCCACACCTGGCCAGATTTTTCCCACCTCCAGCCTCTTTGAAACTCAACAGGCACAAAAAGCGCTAAGGCCAAAGCCGGCACCACGGACCAGGCGGAGGAAAGCGCCCACTCCGAAAGATGCCCAAATCCAAGCCCCACAAAGCCCCCGGCCAAAAAAGCACTGACCAGCCCATCCAAGCGACGGGTCCTAAGGGACATTAATACACCCGCCAAGGAAAACACTGTGATTAAAAGCACGCCAACCCCCATACAGGGGCAAAAATAAAATCTTGCAACAATGTTGCAAAATTTTATGAAGCCGATGGCTTCAGCAAAAGAGCTTCTAAAATATTTTCCGTGTTGATAACACCCACCAGCTTTTGATTGTCCATCACCGGGGCAATAGACAATCCTTCGCTTTGCAGAATGCGAAAGGCTTCGTTGAGATCGGATTCCGGACTGAAAAAGACCGGCTTAGGGCAGTCACAGGCCGCGAGGGGGGTGCCCCGATCATGCTGCGCTAAGGCCTTTACCAAAAGATCGCGTGTGATGATGCTTTGAGGCATACCGCCGTCATCCACCACCACAAATTCTTTTTCCTGGCCTTTTAAAATGATATCCACCACATCTTGTAAAGTGTGCTGCGGATTCAAGAGTGTAAACCGCGTCATCATAGCATCGGCCACACGACGGTTGACCAAAATGTGGCTCTGCTGTACCATTTGGAATTCCTGGGCCGCTCCGAAAAAGATGAAAAGACCTATAAAAATGAGAAATGGATTGGTCTTGAAACCCCAAAAAATAAATAAGATAGCCATGGCCTGTCCCACCCACATGGCAAGGCGCGTGGCCTGCACACGGGGAATCAGGCTTGCCAGCACCGCCCGCAGCACCCGGCCGCCATCCATCGGGAACGCAGGAAGCAAATTAAACAGGGCCAGAAAAACATTGACAAATGCTAAGTTGAGCAGAAAATTATGGCTATTGACAGCAAGCGCTATCTCCTCCAAATAATATACCTCGGGCGACAACGCCAGCCCCAGAAGCACCAAACCTGCGATCAGGACATTTACGGCAGGTCCTGCCAAAGCCACCACAAGCTCTTGAACGGGCTTTTCCGGCATGCGCTCCAGCATGGCTACGCCTCCGATTGGATAGAGTGTGATACTCTTAGTGCGGATACCGTAACGCAAAGCAGCCAAAGCGTGTCCCAGCTCATGAAGCGTCACGCAAAAAAATAATGCTAAAATGAAAAGTACAGCCCACATCACTTGGCTAGGATCCTGGCTTAGTTTATAATTCACATAGGCCACATAACCGATAATTAATAAGAAGCTCCAGTGCACCCGAATTGGAATGCCCTTTACACTCATGATTTCTAAGCTAGAAGATGAGAGTTTCATACATTTTAAATCTTCAAAGGTATTATTAATTTGCTATACCGCCAGACGCAGCGTCAGTTCCGTCATGAGCACTTCCTCATCGGCGCGGGCACCGACGCCTTTGGCTTTTAGGTCGTATTCCAATAAAAGGGCCAAAATCCGGCTGACATCTTCAAAACTGTGATGGTTAAGGGCTTCCATATAATCCTGACGGGCGTAAAAATTCAGATTCATGGTTTGTGCCGCCTGTTCCGGCGTGAGTTTTTCGCGTCGGATATAATACATGAAGAGCAGGAGATTGGAATAAAAACCAAATATCTGGTTCACATTGCGCAAGAGCGGATTATCACGGGTATTACGGGCCATATTGAGGCCAATACGAAGAATTTGCGTTTTGTTTTTTCGGGCTAAAGCTTTGTACAATTCAAAAATGTTATACTGGCGGCTAAAACTGACCTTCTCAATCACTTCCTCCCGGTTCACTTCAGCGCCAGGTCCTACGGCGATGGCCAGTTTTCGGATTTCGTTGTCCAAACGCACCAGATCAGCCCCCACCAATTCCATCAGCGCCTGGATGGCCTCCGGGGTCAGCCTCACGCCGGCGTCAGACGCCAAGGAAGCAATGACCGACGGCAAATTTTGCTCACGGGGCTTTTCGCTCTGAAAAAACCGGATCCGTGGGGCATTCATGACATTTTTCCACACGCTTCTCCGCTTATCGGGCTTACCCTTGTAAGTCATTACAAATACAGTGGAAGGCGTAGGATTTTGAAAAAACGACGTCATGAATTCCATAAAATCGCTGCTCTCTCTCTCTTTTTCTGCATCCTGGGCTTCTTTGAGCAGAACGAGCCGCCGAGGTCCCTGCAGGGGAAAACTCCGGCAGTCTGCCAGGAGACTTTGCTTCACCAGGCCTTTGCCATAATGCTTTGAAAAATCAAAGGCCTTGGCTTCTTCAGGCAGCACTTGCTCTTCAAACGCATCGCAGAGTTTATCAATATACCAGGGTTCTTCCCCGGTCAGGATATACACCGGCTCCAGCTTTCCGGAGCGGATTTCAGCCATTATTTCCTCAAAGCGGGCCATCGGGTTGCAATTTTAGAATGTTCCAGACGGACTGTACATAAATTGTGGAAAAGTATTCAACAAATTCAATAACATCCTGCTAAACAAAAAATTTCCTGGTCCCGGCATGTATTTTTATTTAAGGGATGACTTTAAAAGCCTTGGAGGGCTTTTATAAAAATTCATTTCGTCCAGATAACGCCAGGCGGCTTCCGGCATAAGGTGACGCACCGAACGCCCCTGTCCAACCCAATGCCGTATCAAGGTGGCTGTAATCTCAATGACGGGCGCCTTGGCGAATACAAAATTTTCATAAAGTGGATCCTTAGCCGGAAGTGCGTCCTGCACACGACCTTCTTTCAGACGCGGATACACCAGAAAATGGCAATTTCGGGCAAGCCAAGCGCATTCTTTCCACTTCGGAAAACCCAAGGCATTATCCGAACCCATGATTAGAAAAAACGGATGGTGTGGATACCGATCCAATAAAAGCCGCATGGTTTGAACAGTGTAGCTGGGCAAGGGCATGTGGCGCTCTACTTCAGAGACGCGCAGGCGGCTGTCATCGCCCACAGCGCGCCGCAACAATTCCACACGATGGTGAAAGGGCAGTAAGGTTTCGCGGCGCTTGTGCGGGTTTTGGGGCGACACTACAAACCACACCTCGTCCACATAGTTCTCTCCCAGAAAGTAGGCAGCCAGGGCTAAATGACCAATATGCACAGGGTTGAAGGAACCGAAAAGAAGCCCTGTGCGCGGGGGCGGTTTAGGATTTTTTCCCATACTGTTTTTTTAGTTCTTTGATGTAATTTCTCAATTCGGCAACGGATTGGAACGGCACCGCATTCGTGGAGTCGGGCAAATGGTACTGACGAAATATGGTAAAGAAAGCGTTGTTGGCCTGGCGCAGTTGATGACGCAGATTTTCGCAGTAAACCGGGGGAACGGTGGCCTGCAAATGGTCCGAACAACGTTCTGCAAACATGTGGAAATACCATTTTTTCAAGGAATCTTTTTCGGAAGGATGGGCCGCTAAAAACGCCGGATGCTGATAAAGACTGTCTAACCGGGCCGCACATTGGTTCAGGTAACGAACGTATCTTTTTTCAGTTTTTAAAATCTCCAAGTAGTTTTGATATCTTACGCTCCCTGGGCCGTATTTGGTTTTCAGATACAAAAGGGCTCCAGCATCACCCACGCGGGTGGCCAAACCTTCACTCAACTCCGTGCTGTCTGGAATGTACAGAGTGGCATGAAACATTTCGTGGATCAGCACATTGGCCAGATTCTCCTCGCCGGTCTGTAACATTCC
Organism: Flavobacteriales bacterium; assembly: GCA_025055575.1. Taxonomy (GTDB): domain Bacteria; phylum Bacteroidota; class Bacteroidia; order CAIKAF01; family CAIKAF01; genus JANWWQ01. The sequence goes on from JANWWP010000066.1 coordinate 15,210, forward strand.
CGTTGTCACAGGATCCGGAAAATAACCCAGGGTGCTCCAGGCATCCACTATACGCAAACGAACGTCGTAGCCCCTGGCCAGAAGCTCTTCCCATTCCCGCCGCGCCATGATGGGATCCAAAAAACCCTTGTAACTGACGGAACCAATCACCGGGAATTTCCATAGATACGGCCTCAGGCTGTATTTTTCACATGCCGTGAGCACATACAGTAGGCCTTCCGTGTGCGCGTAGTAGCGGGTGTAATTGCGGTTTTTTGTGAGTCCCAAAGAGTCGGTGGCAAATTGACGAATGTCCTGCACCCATTTCAGTTTCTGACGCAAAGTATCCGGCGTGGCCGGATCGCTGAGCATTTTTTCGATACGGCGGGATTGGAGAAGAATGCGCATTTGTCCTTGAAGCAGGTGCCATCCGTACGTGATGTCCCGTCCAAAATGGAGGCCGGATGAAAAAATTAAAAGCCAGAAAAGATCCAGCGCCAATAGCTTTGTACCACTTTTTCCGCGGAACCATTTTTTTGAAACAGTTTTGAAGTCCCGGCTACGCTCCTTGAAGCCAATATTTAAAAACACTCTGAGTTTTCTCACGGTGTTATGGGTAAGCCTGCCCGGAAAGCCACAGGATACAAATTTGGTACAAAAACTTCTCCATGAAAAAACTTTGGAAGGCGCTTCATGGTCTGTGATGGTGCGGCGTTGCTCGGACGGACAGGTGCTTTTGGCCCACAATGAAAAACTGCGGCTCCTGCCGGCTTCGGTTCAAAAAATTCTGATTTCATTCGCCGCATTAGAGCTTCTGGGTCCTTCCCATACGTTTTTTTCAGATTTTTACCTACAAGAACATTTTTCCGGAAACGGCGTTTGGGAAGGCGCTCTGGTGGTGGACGTCCGGCAAAATCCAGCTTTTGGAACACCAGGGCTGACGTCTCCTTCCGTCGATTCGCTCACAGCCCTTCTCACAGCAGAATTCAAAAACCGCGGCGCCCAGCGCGTGGCGCTTCAAGTGGTGCCGCTCCTGCGTAGGCATACCATGAGCCTGCTGCCAGAAGCCTGGTATGTGGAAGATCTGGCTTTCCGCTATGGCACCCCGCCTCAGCCATTTGTTTATAAAGAAAATCAGGCCGAACTAAAAATCACCTGGAATGGAGATCAGCCATTACCTGTTTTTAATGGACGGGAGCGCACCCCAGAATGGCTAAAGACAGACATTCTAGTTGATAGATCGGCCCGCCGGGGTGGTCAGTGGGAAGGCTCTCTGCAGTGGCAGAATGGCCGGCTTTATTGGCGGCTTGCCCTGCGCATCAAGCCGGGGGATACGGCTGTTTTTCAAATCCCGAATCCCCGGCCAGAATGCGCATTTTTTGAGGATTTGGCCTCTGGCATAGAACAAAGATTGGGCATTGGCCAGTTCGAAGGGGAGCTGCATTATGAGACGGATCCTTTTGCGTTACAGGCGCCCTGGCTTAGGATGGAAAGCCTTTCCTTGGACCGCCTGGATTCTGTGATCAACCACCAAAGCCATAATTTCTATTCAGAAATGCTTTTATGGAATTTGTTTGATACTGAAACTGATTACGATGGAAAACTGGAGGCTTTGAAAAAATTCTGGGAAGAGCGCGTCGGCCCTGGTCTCCGCCTCCGTGACGCCAGCGGGCTCAGCCGGAGCAATTGGATGACCGCTGACTGGATGACACGATGTTTGATGTACATCTATTCCAGCCCGCTTTTCCCGGCTTTTTATCTTACCTTGCCTCAATGGGGCCTTTCCGGCACTTTAAAAAATCTTGGAAATCCTAAGGATGCCGCACGCGGTTGCGCCCGTGCCAAAAGCGGCTCCATGCAAGGCGTGCAGGGCTATGCGGGATTCCTGAACACAGCACGCCACGGCACGCTTTGTTTTGCTTTCTTTTTCAACCATTTCTCCGGCCCTGCCTCGGATATCCAGAAATTATGCACAAGGCTTTTGAACGAATTTTGTAAACCCTGACTTCATGGACCAAAAATATTGGGACCAACGCTGGATGTGTGGAGACACTGGCTGGGATATCGGCTATCCCGCCCCGGCGATCCTCGATTATGCTGCCGGACTGCCGGATAAAACGATCCGCATTTTAATTCCTGGCTGCGGCAATGCCTACGAAGCTCAAGCCTTGCTGGATATGGGATTTAAGGATGTGCATCTCCTGGATATCTCCCCCACCCTGACGGACCGCCTGAAAGAACGTTTTCAGCCATGGTCTGGTCATATTCACATTCATTGCGAAGATTTTTTTGAGCACCAGGGCTCCTACCACCTTATCCTGGAACAAACATTCTTGTGCGCCCTGAATCCCTCCCAGCGCGAGGCTTATGCCCAAAAATGCCAGCAACTTCTCTATGCCGGCGGACGCTTGGCCGGGCTCCTGTTCGACACAATCTTTGAACAGGAGGGTCCGCCCTTCGGTGGAACAGCGATGGAATACCGTGCATTATTTGGAAAATATTTCCGCATTCTGAAGCTGGAAAAATGCCTTCTGAGTATTCCACAGCGCCAGGGCCGGGAGGTATTTTTTGAAGTCGAAAAAATAGGCCCCTGATGCACGATACGCATACAGGTTTGGGTTGTGGTAACTTTATTTTAGAAATTTATTTTACAATACTTACACAAATAAAAAATTACTCAGTTAGTCATAATTCACCTTAAATGATTTAAGTTTAATTTATACCAATGTAAGTTTTGAAAAATCTTCCAGGGATATTCAATGGCCTCGGAATTGGTTGGCATGGTCTAACAGCCACTTGTATAATTCTTTTCACTTTTCCGGCCCTTGATTTTCAAACTTTTTCGGGTCTGGACCCCGCTTATTTTTATGCGTTAAATTATTTCTTTAATCAACGCCTCGTAGCTGGGCAGGATTTTATTTTTTCTTATGGCCCTTTAGGTTTCCTGAAAGACCCGCAGGCAGCCGCTGGCTTAGACCTGGTGGGGGTTGTAGGTATCCTGATTTTACGATGGGTTCTAGCAGGGTATTTATTGCAGTTGTCCTGCCTGCATGCACGTCTTCCCCTGCCTCTGGGAATATTTCTGGTTTTGTTGACTCTGGCTCAGCTTCAAAGTTTGGACTATGTGCTTATTCTGTTGGCGGCTTCAGCTCGTATGGAATTCGGCCGATCCGGGCGCTGGATTCATGCTTCTGTGGCGTGGGCCACAGTGGCTCTTGGAGCTTTGGTGAAAATCAACATTGGCTTCACAGCCCTGACCCTGACCGGTGCACTGGTCTTTCTGGAAACGATTCAAAACGGGCAATGGAAACGGTTTTTAACTGAACTGACCTTGCTGCCCAGCTTTTACTCTATATTTTGGTTTTTGGTCTATGGCCACTGGAAAGGCGCCCTAGACTATGTGCGCAATAGCTTTCTCTTGTCTCCCGATAATCTTCATACCACACACCTGCCCACCGCACTGGACTTGGACGCCTTGTGGGCCGCTTTAGGTCTGTTTTTTTTGGCAGGGCTTTGGAAAGCCCGCTTTCAGAGGGATTGGATGGGGTGGAGTATGGTGCCCGCATTCTTTTTAGTTTTTAAATACAGCGTCGCCCGTTGTGATTTCAGCCATGTGATCCATGGATTCCACTTTCTGGTAGTGGCTGGGGCGTTGTGGATTTTTTCAGGCCGGGGAGGTTCGGCCACGATAGCGTTTTGGGGTTTGGCGCTCATGTTGTGGCGGTCGGCCTTGCATTCTCTGCCCTACGTGCCACAGCCCGTCGCTTTTCCGGAAATCAGCCTGCGCGGATTTCGACAATCGGTGTGGAATTATTCTCAAACACATCAAAAAGCCCTCGACATGCTCCCCGATAATCTGCGCGCTGATACGCTCCCCGGGCCATGGTTGCAAAGACTGAAGGATGCCAAAGTGGATTTTTTCCCCTGGGTCACCTCGTCGGTGGCATTGTACGGGCTCCGTTATCATCCCCGACCTTTTATGCAGCATGGACTGGCTTCCGGACCTTTTTTCGATCGTTTGAATGCCGGATGGCTGCTTTCATCCAAAGGGCCCGATTATGTCATTTGGCACGGCGGATGGGACAGCTCAGGCATAGCCACTATGGACGGGCGATATGTGGGACTGGAACACACCCGCACCCTGGAAGCATTGATGCAAGGCTATGAAGTGGCGGAATCGGACAGCCGAATGGGCCTTCTCCTGAAAAGAAAAACGTTTAAAACCACCCCCGCAATTCCAGAACCGAATGAATTGAAATGCTTTGAACGGTTAATGTGTAGATGGAATCAATGGGTTTTCATTCCTTCTGAAAATAAAGACAGTAGGCTTTTAGGCCGTCTTTCAGGAAATGTAAGTTTAAGTGGATTTTTGAGAAAATGGCTGTTTAAAGACGCCGTGTTGGATGTGGAAATTCAGGACCATTTGGGTAGGATTTTCAGGCACAGGCTAGCGTTGCCGGGCGCTATGGATAGAATGTACATACATCCTTACTTTCCCGAATTCCCCTTTTTGCACTTAGGAGTTTCGGTCAAAGCTTTACGCTTAATATTAGTGGAAGGCGTGCCTGTGCTGAAGGAACCCTTCGTTCTGGAACTGTTTCAACAAGAAACGCTCCCTGTGGCCCCTTAAATTATCTAATTTTGCCTTTAGTTTATGACCAAACGCGCGCTCATCACAGGCATCACCGGACAAGACGGGGCCTATTTAGCAGAATTTCTCCTACAGAAGGGCTATGAAGTACACGGCATCAAACGCCGCAGCTCCTTATTTAATACCGATCGGATTGATCATCTGTACCAGGACCCACATGATGCCAACACCCGCTTTCATTTGCATTATGGAGATCTGACGGACTCTCTCAATCTGACGCGGATTATTCAGGAAGTCCAGCCCGATGAAATATACAATCTGGGCGCCATGAGCCATGTGAAAGTGAGTTTTGAGGAGCCGGAATACGTAGCCAGCGCCGATGGCCTGGGGGCCTTACGCATTCTGGAAGCTGTACGGCTTCTGGGTTTGGCCGAGCGAACGCGGGTGTATCAGGCTTCCACCTCAGAATTGTATGGCTTGGTGCAAGCTATTCCCCAAAACGAAAAAACCCCGTTTTATCCCAGGTCTCCTTACGGTGTTGCCAAATTGTATGCTTTCTGGATCACTGTCAACTACAGGGAAGCCTACAACATTTTTGCTGTGAATGGGATTTTGTTTAATCACGAAAGTCCTGTACGGGGCGAAACTTTCGTCACCCGAAAAATCACACGCGCTGCAGCCCGCATTGCGCTGGGTCTTCAGGATTGTTTGTATTTGGGCAACCTGGATGCCAGAAGGGACTGGGGGCATGCACGGGACTACGTGGAAGCCATGTATCTGATGCTCCAGCAGCCCGAACCGGAGGATTACGTCATTGCAACTGGCGTCACGGTGCCCGTGCGTCAGTTTGTGCACATGGCCTTCTCGGAACTGGGTATCGCCCTTGCCTTCGAAGGCCAAGGCAAAGAAGAAGTGGGCCGTGTGGCCCATTGCAGCCACCCGGAATTTCAGCTTCCGGAAGGCAAAGTGGTGGTTCGGGTGGACCCAAAATATTTCCGTCCCACCGAAGTGGATCTGCTTGTGGGCGATGCCTCCAAAGCCCGAGAAAAGCTGGGTTGGACACCTAAATATAATTTGGAAGCCTTGGTGCAGGAAATGGTGGCTTCTGACCTGGCTCTATTTCGTAAAGAGAAATATTTAAAAGAAGGCGGCCATCGGATTTTGCATTACGGAGAGTAAAAAAGGTCTTCATGGAACGTTCCAGCAAAATTTATGTCGCAGGCCACCGGGGTATGGTAGGGTCAGCCATTGTCCGACGGCTTCAGGCAGAGGGCTACAACAATCTCACGCTTCGTACCTCCACAGAACTCGATTTGCGCAACCAGAAAGCTACAGAAGATTTTTTTGATACGGAAAGACCCGAATATGTTTTTCTGGCGGCGGCCCGCGTGGGCGGCATTTGGGCCAACAGCACCCGACCGGCGGATTTTTTATATGATAATCTGCTCATTCAGTGCAACGTCATTCACGCAGCATGGAAATTTGGAGTGAAGAAACTTTTGTTTCTTGGTTCCTCTTGCATTTATCCCCGCCTTTCACCGCAACCCATTCGAGAAGAATATTTGCTTACGGGGCCTTTTGAGCCGACTAATGAGCCCTACGCGCTGGCTAAAGTGGCCGGTTTGAAAATGTGTACTGCCTATCGGCGTCAATATGGTTGCAATTTTATTACCATCATGCCCACCAATTTGTATGGGCCCGGGGATAATTATGATTTGTATTCATCCCATGTTTTGCCGGCTCTTCTGCGTAAATTTCACGAAGCCAAAATCCAAAATTCAAACAAGGTCATAGTATGGGGCACTGGAAGCGTATTACGAGAATTTATGCATGTGGATGACCTGGCGGATGCATGTCTTTTCCTTATGCTGCATTATGACGAAGAATTGTGGATGAATTGCGGAACGGGGGAAGAACTTTCCATTCGCCAGTTGGCTGAAATTATTCAGGAAATCACAGGCTGCAACGCCGCCATAGAGTTTGACCCGCAAAAGCCCGACGGAATGCCGAGAAAATTACTGGACTCCAGCCGCCTAAGAGGTCTGGGATGGCAACCACGCATCGGATTAAAGGAAGGAATACGGGATGTGTACCAAAATTCTTTCCTAAAAGAGTACAATTCTGCGCTCATGCGGGAAAAAGCCATTCCCATGGCTTCAAATTAACGGAAGAAATCGGCTGCATGGCAATGGACTTGGACAGCCGGATTTTTGTGGCCGGCCATAGGGGGCTGGCAGGGTCGGCCGTGCTTCGAAGGCTTCAAAAAGAAGGCTTTAGACACCTTTTCACGGCCCCGTCTTCCATTTTGGACTTACGCCGGCAGAAGGATGTCCAGATTTTTTTCAATGAGACTCGGCCCGAATTTGTTTTTATGTGCGCTGCCACAGTGGGAGGCGCCGAGGATAATCTTCAAAGACCCGGGGCGTATTTGTATGACAATCTGATGATGCAAGCCAACGTCATTAATGCGGCTCAGGCTTCAGGAACCCAAAAACTTCTTTTAATAGGTTCCTCCTATTTGTATCCAGCTCAAGCACAGCAACCCATGGTGGAAGATGCGCTGTTGACAGGCAGCTTTGAACCCGTAAAAGAATTTTACTCCCTTTCCAAAGTGGTGGGCATTAAACTTTGCGAAGCTTTTAAGCGACAAATGGATCTAAACTTTTTTTCTGTGATGCCCCCCAACCTCTATGGACCTGGCGACAAATATGATACCAGGTCCGCACACGTCATTGCTGCCTTGTTAAGACGGTTTCATGAAGCCAAAGAAAAAGGCACGCAGGAAGTGGTCATTTGGGGCAGCGGCTCGGCTCTTAGGGAGTTCCTTCATGTAGATGATTTGGCTGATGCCTGCGTGTTTCTCATGAAAAACTTTAATCCGGAAAGTTTTCCCGATAACCTTGGGATGCCTTGGATCAATTGCGGATCCGGAGAGGAGATCAGTATTCGGGATTTGGCCCAACTCATTCAAAAAATCGTAGGATATACTGGAAAAATAATTTTCGATCCCACCCGGCCCGAAGGTGCGCCCAGGCGCCTTTTAGACAGTTCCCGGCTGCGAAGGTTGGGGTGGCAGCCCACCAAGGATTTGCGAAAAGGTCTTGAAGAAGTGTATCAAAATTTTTTCTTAGCCGATTATGCCCGCAGCCTTGAGCGGGAGGCCCGCAAGTCCTCTGCCGCATCATGAAAAATTTCCACCCGCGGGTGAAATGCAGTGCCTTTTCCCTCAACAGGGATGAAGAACTGAAAAATCTCTTGTTATCTGTATTTCCTGAAGCGGTCATCGGCCCCACAGACGAGAATATTCCACTCGACGAATTTTTAGATTTTGCCTCGGATGCCGAAGCCCTCATTGTAGGGCGGGAAAAGGTGGATGAACGGCTGTTCGAGGCAGCGCCCCATTTAAAGGTGATTTCCAAATATGGGGTCGGTGTGGATAATATTGATTTCAATGCCTGCCAGGCTCATGGAGTCCACGTTCTCCATGCAACGGGTGTCAACCGCCAATGTGTGGCCGAACTCACGCTGGGCTTCATTCTGGCCAGCCTGCACAACATCGTTTTCTCCGACAGACTCCTGCGCCGGGGCCAATGGGTGAAAGACGGAGGATGGGACCTGGCCGGAAAAACAGTAGGTATTGTAGGCTTTGGTAACGTAGGAACGCAGCTTGCCAGGCTGTTGCAGCCCTTTGAGGTGAAAATCTTGGTGCATGATATTTTAGACAAAACAGATGCTTGCAAACAATTTTTACATACCCAACAAACAGACCTGAACACGCTTCTTACAAGTTCAGATATAGTTTCCCTGCATGTACCCCTAACATCTCTGACAAGGAAAATGATAGCAGCACCTCAATTTGCCATCATGAAAACAGGGTCCATTTTAATTAACACCGCACGCGGCGGAATCCTCGATGAAAGCGATCTTTTGAATGCCTTAAATTCGGGGTCAATACGAGCAGCCTGTCTGGACGTCTTTGAAGAAGAACCACTTACCCAACACCCTTTATTGCAGCACCCACGGGTTATCACCACGCCACATATCGGAGGAAACAGCCGTGAAGCCCGTCGCGCAATGGCACATGCCGCTATTTCGATGTTAGCGGAATATTTAAAAATTTAAATCTTAAAAAATACTAAGATTTCAGGCAACTATTCGTTAAAAAGAGGTCTACTAAAAAAGGTAAGACAAAGGATTACTATTTAATTGTCACATTTTTGGGTCTTGGAAAATTCTGAAAAAAAGAAAATTTGGCTTTCCTCACCGCACATGTCTGGCTACGAGGAAGCCTATATTAAGGAAGCGTTTGCATCGAATTGGATCGCACCCTTGGGTCCGCATGTGGATGCTTTTGAAAAAGCGCTGTGTTCTTATACTGGAGCTCGGCATGCCGCAGCCTTATCCTCCGGTACGGCAGCTTTGCATTTGGCTTTAATGCTGTGCAATGTGCAGCGGGGGGATGAAGTGATTTGCCAGTCTTTTACCTTTTCAGCTTCCGCCAATCCCATTGTTTATCAGGGGGCAACTCCGGTATTTGTGGACAGTGAGGAAGACACTTGGAATATGGACCCCCAACTGTTGGAAGAAGCCCTGAAAGATCGACTGGCACGCGGTAAAAAAATAAAAGCGGTCATCGCAGTGCATTTGTACGGCATGCCGGCAAAATTGAATGAAATTAAAGCGCTGTGCGAAAGGTTTGAAGTACCTTTAATTGAAGATGCGGCTGAGGCTCTGGGTAGTCAATACCGAGGTCGTGCATGCGGCACTTTTGGTCGTTTTGGGATTCTCTCCTTCAATGGCAATAAAATAATCACCACCTCTGGGGGCGGTGCCCTATTGGGCGAAGAGGCTCAAGCCATCGAAAAAGCCCGGTTTTTGGCTACACAGGCACGCGATCCCGCACCCCACTATCAGCATTCACATATCGGATATAACTATCGACTTAGCAATGTGTTGGCTGGAATAGGAAGAGGTCAAATGCAAGTGTTGGATGAACGCGTCGCTCAAAGACGTAGAAACTTCGATAGATATGTGCGGATTTTCTCTGGTTTTCCGGGTATTGATTTCCAACCGGAAAGTCCAGATAATTTTTCCAACCGCTGGCTCACTTGTATCCTGATAAATCCTGAGTTGGCAGGTTTTGACAGAGAAAAATTGAGGTTGGCTCTGGAAAATGAAAACATTGAAAGCCGTCCTTTGTGGAAACCCATGCACTTGCAACCGGTGTTTAAAGATGCGCCTGCCTATGGCGGCAGCGTCTGTGCCCGTTTATTTCAGGATGGATTGTGTCTTCCTTCCGGCTCCAATCTGAGCCCGCAAGATTGGGAAAGAATTGAAGAGACGCTGTATTCTGTTCTAGAATCTAATACGGTCTCACGATAATGAGAAGGATAACTTTTCGTCTCAGCGGTCATCTTGGGCGGTATCTATCCAGAAGGTACATGTCCCGCATCACTGTTCTGGTGACGGATATTTTCCTTTCTGGCGTGGCATACGCTATAAGTTTTATCATTTTTTGGCAGTATGTAAAAAAGACCCCGCTTCTGGAGCATCTTCCGGCGCTTGTATGTGTGAGCATGGTGGTTAAGGGCTTGTGGTTTTTTGTTTTCAAGACCTACAATGGAGTTGTCCGCTTTGCAGGAGAGAAAGATGCTTTTCGCATTTTGGCGGCCCACTTTTTTGCTTTGGCCAGTGGCCTGGCCATAAATAAATTTTTGTTAGAACCTCTCCTGGGTTACAGAGGGCCTAACTCTGTTTTGTTTTTTGATTTTCTCACCGGTACTTTCTTTTTGGTAGGCTATAGAGTTTTTATCCGGATCATTCTGGATAAAAGTCAGGCCGGATTTGGTCTAAAAATTCCCACCCTCATTTACGGGGCCGGTCAATATGGCTACATCACAAAAAGAGCTCTAGAAAAAGATCCTCAAAACCGCTTCAGGATTGTAGCCTTTGTGGATGACAACCCCGCTCTGAATAAAAAGATTGTGGACGGCGTTCCGGTGTATCACACGGAAACAAACCTAGAACGGCTCGTCCGGGAGAACGATATTCGGCAAATAATTATTGCTATTCAAAGCCTGAGCGAAAAACGTAAGAAAGACATCATCGAACAATGCCTTGCACTCAATTTAAAAGTGCTGAAGGTGCCTTCCGTGCGCAGTTGGATTCACTCCGAAATGAGCGCGGCCAAGCTGAAAGATGTCCGGCTAGAAGACCTGCTTGGTCGCGAACCTATCGTCATTCACACCGAAGCCATTTCCAACCAATTAAAAGATCGTCGAGTGCTTATTACGGGAGCTGCCGGTTCCATCGGGAGCGAAATCGCCCGCCAGGTGGCAGGGTTCCAGCCGGCCGAACTGGTGCTCCTGGATAATGCAGAAAGCCCCTTGGTGGAAATTCATCTCGAATTGCAGGAAAGCGCCCAGGATCAAAATATCGCCGCTGTAGTGGCCGATGTTTCTGACAGCGGCCGAATGCAAGAAATCTTTTCCCGCTTTAAGCCTGAAATAGTTTTTCATGCGGCTGCATACAAGCATGTGCCCATCATGGAACTCAATCCCTCTGAAGCCGTTCGGGTGAACGTGCTGGGCACAAAACTGCTGGCAGATCTTTCGGTGGAGTATGGAGTGGAAAAATTTGTCATGGTGTCCACCGATAAAGCCGTTAACCCCACGAACGTGATGGGGGCCAGCAAGAGAATTGCCGAAATCTACACCCAGTCCTTGGATAAACTGGCTTTAGAAGGTCGGCATCGGACCCGATTTGTGACCACCCGTTTTGGTAATGTGTTGGGCTCCAACGGGTCTGTGATTCCCCGTTTCCGTAAGCAAATAGAAAACGGCGGACCGGTCACCGTCACGCATCCGGACATTACACGCTACTTCATGACCATTCCCGAAGCCTGTCGTCTGGTGCTGGAGGCCGGAGTGATGGGCCAGGGAGGTGAAATTTTCCTTTTCGACATGGGCGAAAAAGTGCGAATCCTGGATTTGGCCGAAAAAATGATCAAACTCTCCGGTAAAAAACCTTATGAGGAAATAGATATTGTCTTCACGGGTTTGCGTCCCGGGGAAAAGCTCACCGAAGAGCTGCTCTGCGACTCAGAAAAAGCGCTTCCCACCCACCATCAGAAAATCATGAAAGCGCGCGTGGCCGAATATAATTTTACCTATGTTCAGTCTAAATTACAGGCCCTGATTCGGGCTTACGAAACCCGCGAAGACATGGCCCTCGTGGCTGTCATGAAAGAGATGGTCCCTGAATATGTGAGCAACAATTCTGTTTTTTCAATTTTGGATAAGTCGCCCGTGATGAATGATTTGTCCGGAGAAGGCCTCTAATCTGCTGAAGAAGGTTCCAGGTGTTCCAGATGAAAACCTGAATTCTCAAGTCCGTTTAAAAAACCGGCATTATCCTGAATTTTTCGACCGGCTCTTTGGATACTTTCAGGAACAATCCAGCCATCTCGACACCTAATTTTAAGTATTGTACCCTGACGAACTAAAGTTCCAGGCTTCCAAGTTGAAAATCCAACAGAATCTGATTCAGCCCGCGCTTTATATATTTTCCAAATCTCCTGGGCGCCCGTTTTTTTTGTCATCCTGCACCAAGCTCCTGGATAGGGCGCCAAACCACGAATGAAATTTCGAAGATATTGGCAGGATAGGGTCCAATCTATCTGAGTGTTTTCAGTCGTCAGCTTTGGAGCAGGGGTTGGCATTTTCCCTAACTGGCTTTGGGGAAGGGCATCCCGAATATCATGATTTTTCAGCCATTCCAGCGTCTCATCTACGATAGCGGGCGCTATGGTCTTCATTTTTTCATAGACATCACCCGCGGTGTCTTCCTCATCAATTTCTATCGTTTTTTGGAGGATAATTTTCCCTGCATCAATATTTTCATTGATGAAGAAAGTGGTGAGTCCGGTGGTTTTTTCACCCTGAATCACAGCATGCTGAATGGGCGCAGCGCCTCTATATGAGGGCAGCAAAGAAGCATGTAAATTGATAGTACCCCGCGGGGGAATTTTCCACACCTCCTCTGGAAGCTTTCTGAAAGCTACCACCAGAAAAACTTCTGCATCAAAGCTTTTGAGTTTTTGGATGAACTCTGAATCCTTTAGATTTTCAGGCTGAAGCACCGTAATTCCAGAATTCAGGGCTAAATCCTTCACAGGAGAAGGCAGGACTTGGAGGCCCCTGCCCGAGGGCTTGTCCGGGGCTGTCACAACAGCTACAACCTGATGATTGGCTTGCAGCAGATGTCGTAAGACTTGGGCAGCAAAATCCGGTGTTCCAAAAAAAACCAGACGCATGGTTGTTGATATAATGTTAATTCGCTTAATTCTTGCTTAATATTCCCGAAACGATGGGTTTTCTTCAATGCACTTTATTTGCCCCGTGAAAAAATTCATACTTTCTTATCTAATAATCACGATTTTACATTTTAATTTTAATTCTAAAATATGGGGTCAATGCTTTGAAATTGAAAGCATTCTTGTGGATGCCTGTGGAAGTCCGGAGTCTAATAATGAAATGCTTATCTTCAGAGTGGGCAATACACCCCTTAATGTCAATAACATGTCGGTCACATGGCCGAATAATCCATTTTTGGGCATCTGCCAAAATGCTGTGACAGCCAACAATGTAGCTTGGTTCAATTCCACAGTGCAGGGTTGCGGATATTTTCTTGAACCGGTTAACGGTATTCTGCCGGCTAACAAGCGTGTGTTTTTGTTCACAAGCACAAATATTGTGCAAAGTGCCCACACGTTTCCCAATCTGAATGATACTGTGATTGCTTTGTTCCAATGCCCGGGCGCCACTTCAGGCCATTTTGCCAACTATGACGGAAGTCCGGGTTTACGGACGACCATCATCACTTTTTCTCAACCCTCCCCTTGTTCTGACACAGTCACCTACAATAAAATCAATCTCATCAATATTAATGGCGGCTATGGCGGCGGCTCGGCTCTGCAGAACGGAGCCACCGTTCTGTTTGCACCCGATGGCACGCCCACCTATGTAAATCCCGGATGCAATCCACAGTATGTTCCTTTCACCCTCAGCATCAACAATCCTCCCGCCTCGGCCTGCCCTGGCGACCTCCTTTTCCTGAATGCTTCAGCCACAGGGCAGATCTTTTCGATCCAATGGTCTGGAGGCAACGGAACCCTGCTGGGCGCCGGCCTCCTCAATCCCAATTACCAGGTGGTGCCTGCAGACGCCGGAGGTTTTACGATCAGTGTCACCGCCACGGATGTATGTGGTAACACCCTCACGCAGACGGCCAACATCAATGTGCCGGTTCAACAAAATCTCACGGTTTCTCCATCCGGACAAATACAGGCCTGTCAAGGGCAGTCGGTTACCCTAAATGCCTCGGGCGGCAGTGGCAGCTACAGTTGGAACAGTGGTCAAAATACAGCCCAAATTACTGTGGGTGTGCCCGGCACTTACGTGGTGACCTCCTCAGATGCCTGCTACTCCTACACAGATAGTGTGTCGGTGGCATTTCTGCCTGTTCCTACCCTTACACTCAATCCCAACGGCAACCAAAACTTATGCCAGGGCAATACGCTGCAACTTACGGCTTCTGTGAATACAGGCACTCCTGTCTGGTCCACGGGCCAATCCGGTAATTCAATATCCGTGAGCACCGGTGGCACCTATTCTGTGAGTGTTTCTAATAGTTGTGGAACAGCTTCGGACTCTGTTCAAATTACAGTTACTAACGCGCCTTCTCTGAGTGTTTCGCCGGCCGCCACAGTCCAAATCTGTGCAGGTCAATCCCAAACCATCACGGCTTCCGGAGCTCAGGCTTACGTGTGGTCCACAGGGGCCTCGGGGGCTTCGGAAACATTCAGTCAAACCGGTACTTTTTGGGTGGCCGGATCTAACGCCTGCGGCACGGATACCGTGAACATCACGGTGAACCAAGGCCAAGCCCCAGTGGCCGAAATTTCTTTTCAGGGTGACACCGTACTCTGCCCAGGCGAAACCTTAACGCTCACCTCGGTCAACGGATCCTCCACAGACCAATGGAGCACCGGGACGGTGGGAAATCAAACCACCATCACGGCAGCGCCGGTGACAGTGACGCTCACGGTGAGCAATGCCTGTGGTACCAGCACCGATGTCGTCTCGATTAGCGCAGGCACCTTGCCCGTGGCGTCCATCACCACCTCCACAGGCGGCACCACACTGTGCAGTGGCTCCAGTCTCACACTTACAGCTTCGGGTGGAGATACATACCAGTGGTCCTCAGGCGCCACGGGTGCAACACTTAATGTGACGACGGCCGGTACTTTCACCGTCACAGCATCGAACATTTGCGGTTCCGATACAGAAAGCCTGACCACGACAGTGATCAATCCGCCGGTGGCGCAGATTACACCCGGGGGAAGCACGTCTTTCTGTGACGGTGATTCGCTGCTTCTCACAGGTTCCGGTGGTGATACTTATACTTGGAGCACAGGCGAAACAACTTCCTCTATTTACGTGAGTTCAGGTGGAACTTACACCCTTACCGCCACCAACGCATGCGGGTCTAATCAAGCCTCCATCACCTTAACGCTCATTCCGCTGCCAGAAGTCAACATCACCACGCCCGGCCCGGTGAATCTTTGCCAAGGGTCGCAAATTACGATTTCCGCCACTGCCAACGAACCTGTCTCGTGGAGCAATGGAGGTATCGGTCCTTCCACCACCGTATCCTCCGGCGGCACTTTGACGGCTTCAGCCACCAACGCCTGCGGCACCTCCACTTCCACCATTGTCATCAACGAAACCCCCTTGCCCCAGGTCAATATCTTACAAAACAGTCCCTTGGTGGCTTGCTCGGGAAACACCGTGCAGTTGGAGGCCATAGCCAACACTCCTGTGCAATGGAATAACGGCCTTACGACCAACACGGTTTCTGTGAATGCTTCAGGTACTTATGTGGTGACGGCAAGCAATACTTGTGGCACAGCCAGTGATTCGGTGCAGGTGATCATCACGGGGCCGCAGGCGGGTATTGTCGCTGATCCGCCCAGCGGCAATGCTCCTTTAAACGTTCTGCTTTCAAGTTCTTCCACCGGCGCTACAGGGCTCTCCTGGAATGTTGCAGGGGCCACTTACACGTCCAATTCTTTCAATCATGTATTTTACGAGGCCGGCACATACGATGTAGTTTTGGTGGCGTCAGACGACAATGGCTGCAGCGACACAGCCACGCTTAAGATAGTGGTGGGCGACCAGTTTGAGGTATTCATTCCCAACGTTTTCACGCCCAATGGAGATGGTATTAACGATGAATTTAAAATTGTTGCCACGGGAGTTAAATTATTTCGATGCACCATCTTCAACAGGTGGGGCAATGAAATATTTTCATGGGATGACGTCAACGAAGGTTGGAATGGGAAATCCGTTTTCGGAGGACGTGCCCCCAGCGGCGTGTATGTGTTTGTTGCTGAAATTACTAACCTTTCTGGGGACATCAAATCTCTCCGAGGCCACATCACTTTGTTTGAATAAAAATTAAACTATTTTTGCAGGCCATGAGATTTTTATGCTATGGCCTTTTGGTCTTGTTTGTATCCTGGGGATGTAAAAAAGAAAAACCCCTGGAGAAAGGCCAAATGAAAATGAAAATCAATGGAAAAAGTATACGGCTTACCTTCGGAGGTCAAATCACTATCGTTCAAGATACTATTGCCACGGCCACAGCCAACAGCGGCCCGCAAGGTCCATTCAAAAGAATGACGCTTCAGTTCAACCGATTTGGCACGGGTGAGCTCAATAACACTCCGGAGTATCCCATCCGAACGATCATGACCTATCAGGAAAGCAACGCCACTTTTTCATCCCATTATCTCAATAATCTCATAGGCGAAGCTTCTGCCACTGTGGAAGAGATCAACACTGGCGAACGGTTTGTAAAAGGTAAATTCAAAGGATATCTAAGGGGCCTCACCGGCTCATTAGAAACACGGAATATCGAAGACGGCGAATTTTTCCTGGCAATTAGCCTGTAAAAGGCATTTGTACTTAAATTTGTTTGCATGGAAGAATTTATTGATTGCCGTCCATAACTCTTAAATGGATTTTCAAAAATCCATAAAAATTGATACCATTATTTTGGGATGAGCAAGGCGGTTATTTTTACCATTGTTAATAATAAAAACACCGCCACCAACTGATGGGCCACCCCAAGAACCAAGGGCACGGCCAGCACAAGTGTCAAAATGCCCAACAACACCTGCACATGCACCCACAGAATTAACTGACGTCCCGAAGCGGACCAAATGCCCCCCGCTCTTACCAACCGAAAACCCATCCAGGTGAGAAGACCATACACTACCCAAGCCCAGGTGCGGTGAAAAAATTGAAGCCCGGATTCATTTTCCAAAAAATTCACATACCAAGGCTGAGCCGCCCACACCGACTCCGGAATCCAGGCATCCCCCATGCGCGGCCAGGTATTGTATAGCTGCCCCGCATCTTTCCCGGCCACAAACGCACCGTAGATAATCTGGAGAATGAGGGCCAAAAGGGAAATCCACAGCAGGCTTTTTTTGACAGGAGGAGTTCCCTGTGCGGTTTGAACCCGCGGAGGATTCAAACGCAGCAACTGCCAGTAAATGGCCACGGCAATGGTCAGGGCCGTGCATAGATGGGCCGCCAGCCTAAAGTGGCTCACGCGCGGTTCATCCACCAGGCCGCTTTTCACCATATACCAGCCCAAGAAGCCCTGAACACCTCCCAGAATTCCAATCAACAAAATA
Organism: Flavobacteriales bacterium; assembly: GCA_025055575.1. GTDB lineage: Bacteria > Bacteroidota > Bacteroidia > CAIKAF01 > CAIKAF01 > JANWWQ01. The sequence continues at coordinate 32,546 of JANWWP010000066.1, forward strand.
CCAGGCAGCATAGGCCGGGGTATCTGACGGCGAATCCAAAAAGCAGCAAGAGGAACAATATAAACAAGCCCTATAAGGCGGGCAATGAACCGATGGATCCATTCCCACCAGAAAATGGTTTTGAAATCCTGCAGGGTAAAGCCAGAATTTTTATATAAAAACTCCGGTGAATTTTTGTATTTATCAAATTCGTTCTGCCAGTCCTGTTCTGTTAAGGGCGGAAGAACTCCGGTCACGGGCCGCCAGTCGGTGATGGAGAGTCCGCTTTCTGTGAGACGGGTGATAGCGCCTACCACCACCATCAGCACCACCAGCACCAAGCCCGTGCGCAGCCAAAGGCGCACAGGATGCAGTGCGCGGTGAGGTGAATTCTCGGGCGTCAGGGATGCGCTGGTCGGAGGTACCATTTCGGCCGAATCGGATTTTTACTTTTCTGGTTTCAAAACAAACAAAGCTTCGTGGGTGTCGTTAAAATATTTCTGGGACCATTCCTGTAATTTTTTGATTGTCAAGGCATCTAGCCAAGTATTGTAAGCGGTGAAATCAAAGAAAGGTTTTTGATAGAGGGCCATTCTGAAAAGTTGACCTGCCCACCATTCGTTGGTTTTTTGATCGGTTTCCAGCTCACGACGTAAGGTTTCCCGCACTTTTTGAAGATAGGAAGCCTCCGTGCCTTTTTCCTTCACTTCGCGTACCACGCGGCGCGTTTCAGATACAAGCTCCTCCACTCTCTGTGGATCACAACTAAATTCGATCTCAGATTCAAAATGGGGCTCCGGCCATGGGGCCACGACAGTGCGGCACCGCACATAATAAACACCGCCCTTGTCTTCCCTCAGAACTTCGCGAAGCCTGATGGCCATCAGACTTGCGGCCGCCTTGGCCTCCCAAGCGCTTTCATCCGAAAATTCCGAAGCGCCATGGATTTTGAAAACCACCTGAGATTTGGGATCCAGGCCTTTGTTAAGGATATATGAATATTTGCCCTTCACAGGACGATCGCCGCGGTCCACCCAGTTTTCCCTCTGCCTCGATGCCGGCAGGGAAGCTATGTAGGTCGTCACCAGGTCCTGACATATTTCCTCGTCCAGACTTCCCACAATGATGAAGGCAAAATCGCCGGGATTGGCCAGCCGCTCCTTCATGATGGCCCGGGCCCGCTCCGGATTAACTGAATTCAGCTTCTCCGCTATAGGCCTCAGGTAGCGCGGGTGGCGGTTGTGGTACAAAAAATTCACACTGTCATTGAATACCACTTCGGGGTTGTTCACCATCAAGGCCAGCGCCGTTTTTTCTTTTTCCAAAGCCAAGCGCACTCCATTGTCGTCCATCCGGGGATTTTGGAAGTACAAGTACACCATTTGAAACAAGGTTTCAATGTCGCCTTTTGCGCTTTCTCCGTTCAAAGTTTCGTAATATTTTTCCACAGAGAACGACAGGTTCAGATTTTTGCCCTTCATCATTTTCTCAAGAGTGGAAGCGTCAAAGGGGCCCAGGCCGCTCTCCCGCATCATGGCATCCACCATTTCGGCATGTATCAAATCTTGGTCCTCATATATAGAGGTGCCCCCTCGGCTCACAGCCCGGAACAGGATCTGATCATTTTTGAAATGGGTGGGCTTAAAATAAACCCGCGCCCCATTGGCCAGGATAAATTCACGGATATCTGTGTCCGGTAAGGTTCGGGTCATGCGCACGGCGCCTTTTTGAGGTTTTTGGTCCAGAAGGCTCTCCGCAACCCGCACTTCCGAGAGGGGCTCCGGACTGGAAGACAGGGCTTTTTCAAAAGCCTGGCGAAAATCCTCTTCTTTAGGCGGTATTTCACCTTCTTTTTCAGCCCCCATGGAAATGATCTTAGGAAAAGCCAGCCGGCTTATATATTCCGGCAAAAGGGCTTTCACATCGGCCATGGAGAGTTCAGAAAGAAGGCGCTTTTTCTTTTCGTATTCTGCCTCAGGGGCCGGAAAAGGCTGATCCTGAAGAAAATGACCCACCAGGCGCATGGCCAGTTTGTCGGATTCCCGCTTATCCCGCTCGTTGTATTCTGTTTCGGCTTGTTTTAAAAGATCGGCTTTTTGACGGTCCAATTCAGCCTGGGTGAAGCCATGAAGTTGCACGCGGCGCAATTCGGTGGCCAGCCATTCGGTGGCAAGAACATCCTGACCCGGCTTGGGCACCACCACCCCAAAAAAGGCACTGTTGTTCCGAAGAAAATCAAAAGCCCCCGCAAAACCAAACAGATAGGGGCTTTCAGGCTTTTTAGCCAGATCCGAGAGCCGTTCGTTCAACATACCGTTGATCAGGTCTGTGGTGAGCTTCCGCTTGTAATCAGCCTCTGTTTTAAAGGGCTTTTTTTCCAGCATATAAATCAATTGCACGGCGTTGAACATGGCTTCGGGATCACGCACCACGGCCACTTGAAGACGGTCGTTGGCAGGCACCTTGTAAGACTCACGACGCCGCGGTACGGACGGCTTGGACAGGGTTGAAAAGTGCTTTTTGATTTTACCTTCCATATCGGAGGGGTTAACATCCCCCACCACCATCACGGCCATCAGGTCCGGCCGATACCAATCGCGGTAGAACCGCCGGAGCACCTCATGCTTAAAACTTTCTAAAATGTCTTTTTTTCCGATGGGCAGACGATCGCCATAGCGCGTGCCTCCAAATATCACAGGCCAGTATTTCTGCCGCATACGCTCCTCAGCGCCCTGCCCCAACCGCCATTCTTCCACCACCACGCCGCGCTCCTTCTCTACTTCCTCCGGATCGAACGCCAGTCCCCCAGCCCAGTCGGCCAGGATTTCAAGCGCTTTGTCCACCACGCCGGCGCTGTCGGTGGGCACCTGCAGCATGTACACGGTTTCGTCAAAACTGGTAAATGCATTCAAATGGGGTCCAAACTTGGTGCCCACGCTTTCAAGAAAGTTCACCAATTCGTTTTTCTGGAAACGGCGGGTTCCATTAAATGCCATGTGTTCACAAAAGTGGGCCAAACCTTGTTGGTCGTCATCTTCCTGGCAGGAGCCCGCGTTTACCGCCAGGCGCATTTCCACCCGTTTTTCGGGCTTGCTGTTACGAAGAATGTAATATTTAAGTCCATTGGGAAGGACACCGGTGCGGACGGCAGGGTCCAATGTGAAAAAAGGCGGATTAGAGGCCTTTTGGCACCAACTCTTGCCCGTCCAAAAAAACAAAAAAATGGGAAGGACCCTTAAAAGGTATGGCCTGAAATAAGTGTACATGACTTTAGAGGCGTGATTAGATTTCGGCCCCTAAAGTACGTCCAGAATAAAAAATTGTTCGGAAGAAAATTTTGATTTATTGAAATAGAAACTTTTAAATAAACTTTCCCTGATTTTAGAAGACTTTCTGATATTGGGTTGAGTCATTAGGATTTAAACCCAAGCCGCCTTGTGAACAATTAAATTTTCATTGAATAATTTATAAAAACTTATATATTTGAATCGCTAAAATTATTGTTTTTTTATTGAATTCCATAAAATCTAAACCCAAATATTAGGCTAAAACTGTCTTTGGAACCGCGGGTGAGAAAATCATGTTATTGCCAGTTAAACAAGCAGAATTAAAAATAAATATAATACGGCAAAAGAATCACCAATACTTACTAAGGAGCATCCATAAATTCTGCTTCGATGGAAGATTCGCCGCACTTATTGGTACCTTTCATTCCGATATTATCTGGACGATCATTAAACCGGCCAATCTTTAAAAAGAAATTATTGCGACACCAGGAAAAGTTGGACGGTAAATAATCGCTGGAGCGCACACCATTATCGGAAAATTCAATTCGGTTATCGCTGGGGTAAACATTCCCTTTGACATTAGTAGTACGACGATAATCCCTGGAATCCAATCTAAAAGTTTCTTCTAAAATACCTGTAAATGAGTTGTCATCATAGACCTTCACCCCGTATAACTTATACTGAAGGTAACCATACCCTCCTTCTAAAATACTTGCAGAAAATCTGCCGCCCCCATACCAAGTGCGTTCCAAAACTTCTTTCACGCTTTGGGCATGAACTACTAAAAGGTCAATAGAAAAACAGATGATGAAAACAAAAAAATTAATCAAATATTTTTTTATCATTTTACAAAGATGCCAAAAATCTTTTATAAAAATTCAAAATATGGGTTACTCATGAGCGGATACGTTACCGGAAGCATTAAAGATCCAAGACCTAAGCTGGCTGTTTTCTTGTTTTAATTGCTTTAATTCTTGCTCTAACTGAAGGACCAATTTTTCGAGATATTCCTGTTTTTGAGCTGCCTTTTGGCTTCTCTCGTTCAAGGCTTGAATGCCTAAAAGAGCCACCCCGGCCACATCAGAAGCCGCCAGAGAATGAGAGGCTCCCGGTGCGTTTTGAACCCCTGTATGAAAGGCAGAGAAGAAATCTTCGGCATAGGGCCCGATGTGATATTCATCAGATTCTTTATAAAACCAACCTTCCACTTTTAGTTGGGATATTTTTTGAAGCACTTCGTCCGGAACCAAGGCCGTGAATCTGTCTTTTTTGCCGCGCGTGGAAACGTTTGTCCAGACTCCGCCAGCTGAAAGATAGGCGCCATTTCCATTGCTGCTGTTCGTACCCACATGGATGGGGTGGTCCCCATCGAAACGATTGACCACCAAAAAGCCGGATGGGCTGCCTGATCCGCTTCCAAAAAAGTACACGCGATGGGTTTCAGTAACAGTGGGGGAAACGTTTTGTCCAAAAACAAGATTGAAAGAAGCATTTGCCGTATTACCAATTCCGCCCAGAACCGTGCTGTAACCACCTGATACTACGTTATCCTGCCCTCCAATAACAGAGCCATAAGAAGCGGAGCTATAGATGGCGTTATTTGTGCCACCGGCTATGGTACCACCAGAGGCTAAAACCGAATTATTGTCACCGCCTCCCACTGTGGCATAATCATTGTCAATCTGGTTATTAGACCCACCTGAAATGGTGCCTGTGGTCCACCCCTCATTAATGACATTATTGTATCCACCCGAAATTACGTGGTAATAGTCCGTCCCTCCGCTGCCTCCAATTTGATTGAACGCACCGCCGCCGATACATGAATAATATCCGTTCACGGAATTATTTGCTCCCCCTGCAACCACTGAACCTTCATAATTTACGAAATTGGCGTTACCCCCGCCTATGAAACCATAATCTGATCCAACAAGATTACCCTGGCCCCCTGAAACCGCACCATACTGCGAAATCACTTGGTTATCGGAGCCACCCCCAATAAATCCATAAGGCCCTCCGGAATTGATGCTGTTATTAATGCCTCCAAATAGGGCAGAACCATATGAATTGGCGTCATTAGAATAGCCACCCCCGATGGAGGCGAACTGTCCAGCTACAGTGTTTGTAGACCCTCCCAACAATGCGCTTGAGTTTCCAGTAGCACTATTTAATATGCCTCCAGCAATCACCGAGTAAGTGCCGCTGGCAGAATTATTTGCCCCCCCGCCGATGGATGAAGTATTCCCTGTGGCAAAGTTGGAAGATCCCCCAGCCACCGTGGCCGTTGTGTTGGAAGCCTGATTTTGAAATCCTCCTGCCACCACGGAAGCCCCTCCCGTAGCCTGATTCTGGTATCCACCTCCCACTGCGCTGTATATGGCGGCACTCGAATTGCCTTGACCTCCTCCAATGAAGCTGTTGTCGCCTGAACTGGTGTTGTTAAGGCCTCCGGCCACCACCGCGTCGGCTCCACTGGCCGTGTTGCGCCGGCCACCAGAAATGACCGCGTGATTCCCGGATGCCACTTGTGTGGCTGACATTCGATCTATTTGCCAATCCACTGCCCTAAGACCCCGTGGATTCCCACCGAGGTCCCTTTGGATGCTCCAGGCCGGAGCAGAAAATCCCGGAGGATTCAAAATCAGTGAATTTTGGTTTTGGACACGCAACTGGAGGGGTTGATTGTCCAGCGTTCCCACAAATGCCGCCGTGCCAGATTGAAGACCAATATTACCATTCACGACGAGGCGTTCACTGGGACTTGTGGTATTTATACCCACATTCCCCCCGCTTGTCACACGGAGTCTTTCACTATTATTGGTTCTGACAACCAGCGGATTGGCATCCGTGGTTCCCAGAAAATTCGTGGTAGGATCGGTTCCACCATTCCCATTCAGCAGCCAACCACTTCCACCGCCTCCCAGAACCGAAGGGTCTAACCAGGACAAATTGCCACTGCCATCCGTCTGAAGAATTCCAGCGGAAGGCGTAGTTACCGGAGACAATGTAGAAGGCCAAGTGTAGGTGATGTTTGAAGTTTGACTTTGGGCCCTGAAAGCTGTGTACTCAGCGCTGCCGCTGGCATTGGAGGTGGGTTCATAAAAACGCAATTCCCGGGCTGTGTTGTCTCGGTTGTAGAGCCAAAGATTAACGTCTACGAAGGCTGCAATATTAGAGAATGAACTTAAGTTGGTGGAAGTTGGAGTAATCTGTCCACTATAGCCAAAACTATAACTTCCAAGAGTGAGCCTTTGTCCTCCAGCGATAGCACTGTATGCTCCTGAAGCAGAATTGTGCGCGCCACCGCATACAACACTGGTGTTTCCAGAAGTCTGATTGTTGCTGCCTCCCCCTATAAAACTGTGGTTGCCAGGGGCCTGGTTACCGCCTCCCCCAGAAATTGTGGAAGCATATCCATTGGCCACATTCACGCCCCCACCTCCTACTGTTGCATATTCACTACTGGCAACATTGGACCTACCGCCGGCAACCGTGGTGTAGTAATGCGAACTTTTATTGTATATGCCCCCGCCGATGACACTCGCATATCCGCTAGCCACTTCGTCCAGGTTCGCTCTGGCACTTTGCAAATCCACAGCATGCTCCCCTCTTGTGTTTCCCGTACCGCGTTGAATACTCCAGTTGCCTGGTGAAGTACCGGGTACATTCATTCGAAACACCTCGGTGTTGTTGGCGCGGAATACAATTGGTTGATTATCAGTAGTTCCTATAAAATTTGTGGCCGGATTCGTACCGCTGTTACCCGTTAGGTTCCAAAAGTTGCTATTAGTCCACACAGGAGTGCCCGCTCCACCTATCGTCAGAATTTGATTTGCCGTACCTGGAGCCAACCAGGTGGGGGGCAGGGAAGCGCCTGAAGAAAGGAGCAAACTACCGTTTAATCCGGCAGAGTTGTTAGGCATGAAAGCATTATCAAGGCGAAGATTTCCGCTCACATGAAGACGCTCTGTCGGAGTGGAGGTACCCACCCCAACGTTACCTGAGGCTGAAATCCTTAAACGTTCGTTACTATTGGTTGAAAAAGCCAACTCATTGGCAGCGGCCCTGTACATACCCATGCTGGTCGTAGAGTTAAATCGAAAGGCAGGGACAGAAGCCGTCCCGTCGTTGGCAATAAATCCACTCTCGGCCCGCACCCCCCCAGCCACATGCAACTTATGACTGGGGGATCCGGTGACTCCAATCCCCACAGAACCCGAGCCTGTAAACCGAAAATCAAAACCAGCCTGGGCAATATCTGTGTTTTGAAGAAGCGTACCGCCCAGCTGAATATGGCTACCCGTCATTGTGAGCCCATTGTCGGCCGTCACGTTGGCTACACCATTTTGAAGCCGAGTCCATTGAGTGCCATTCCAATAATAAAATCCAGGCGTCACATTCGTCGGAGGAGTGCCCGCCGTGGCGGTATTGTAAACCAAAAGGCCTGTAGCGCAACAGCTCACCACGGTTGTGTTGTCCAAAGTTCCTGTGAGAGCAAGCCTTGGAACCAACACACCACGATTCCCCGCCTTGATATCTAACTGAGCGCTGGCATCCGGAGAGGATCCGTCCGTATTTATACCCACATTTTGACCCAAGAGGCCAAAGGGCAAAGTTATCAACAAACCACTGTAAAAAATTTTATTCAAAGTGTAGTTATTATTTTTTATTTTCATGTATTAATTGTTTTGGTTTAATGTTCACAAATTTAATAAATTAAATACCCAGAAGTATTCATTTTGTTTTTTTTAACTATGTAATAATGCCAAAAGATCAAACTTTAGCATTTGTTTATTTTTTTCAAACAATAGTTATGTTTATATTGTAACAAAAAATTTGAATAAAAACTTGATTTTAAATAATTTATTATTTATTTGAAAATTATTTTGCCATCCCCTATCGTATTTCCACCCGAGTTATACCCCGAGAATAATTAATTATTTACTTTAGCCACGTAGATCCACGATGAGTTTTAATTTAGTTACGTATATTAAGGAAACTGAAACTTTGTTCCAAATTAAGGCTGAAAGAAACTTGCATGGCACATCGTGGCAATGGGAAGTGCATGTGTCCAGCAGCCATCCCATTCTGGCCGCTCATTTCCCCGGACTGCCTGTAGTGCCGGGCATCATGCAACTGCATCTGGTGCGCCGGGCTGCAGAACATGTATTAAAAAAATCTCTGGCTTGGGAAGGTCTTCAGAAAGCCAAGTTTTTTAATCCCTGGACGCCGTCCCAAGCCCCAGTTGCCTTGCTCATGCTTTCCATCCAGGAAGGGCCGGACAAAACCACCGGACGCTGGCGCGTGGATGCCCGGATTGCCCACGGGGAAATGGCCATTTTGCAGGTAAAAGGACAACTGCGCGCATGCTAGTCCCTGAGGAAAAAGCTGAAATCATTCGGCTAAGCCGGCAATTCCGGGTGTGTTGCGTGGTACCGTTTTTCAACAACCGACAGCATGTCACTCAAGTTCTAAAGCAGCTCCTGGCTCTGGGCTTTCCGGTGATTGCTGTGAGCGATGGCAGCACCGATGGTTCTGCAGAGGAAGTTCAGCCATTGAATCTTCGCGCCTTTCTGAAATATTCCCCCAACCGCGGAAAAGGCTATGCCTTGCGCCTGGCCTTCCAGAAATCTCTGGAACTTGGCTACGCATATGCCATCACGGTGGATGCGGACGGGCAGCATGTCCCTTCCGAAGCGCTGGCGCTTCTGAAAGCGCTGGAGGCCCACCCGGGTGCCCTGGTGGTGGGAGCGCGCCGCATGGAAGGAAAGGAGCAGTCCCAAGCCGCCGGATTTGCCAATCGCTTTTCCAACTTCTGGTTTGGCGTGCATGCCCTCCAAAGGCTTTCCGATACCCAAAGCGGCTTCAGGCTGTATCCGCTGAGAGCTGTGACAGGCTTGCGCCTGATGGGCCGACGTTATGAATTTGAAGTGGAAGTCCTTGTGAAAGCGGCCTGGCGGGGCATTAAAATTGTGGAAACCCCGGTAGATGTCTGCTACCCGCCCCGGTCCGAACGGGTGAGTTTTTTCAGGCCCGGCTGGGATTTTTTCCGTATTTCCCTCATGAATACCTACCTCACGTTGGGGGCCCTGCTTTACGGACACTGGGTCATTCTGGCCCGGAGGTTGTCTTGGAAAAGTCTGACCAGCTTCCTGCGCCGTCATGTTTTCAGCCGCGAGGAACCTGTGTGGAAAAAAGCCGCCAGCATTGGCCTGGGGGTGTGCATGGGCATCGTGCCTGTGTGGGGTTGGCAAATGCTGTCGGCCGGTATTTTAGCCCACATGCTGAAATTAAATAAAGGTTTGGCCGTTATCAGCTCCAACATCTCCATGCCGCCCATGTTACCTTTTATTATTTGGGGAAGTGTGGAAACCGGCGCCCTTTTCTTTCCTCCAGAACGGCGGTTCAAACCTCGTTGGGAATACCTGCAAGCCGATCCCTGGCAAGCCTTAGGAGCGGGAGGTATGCAATATGTCCTGGGCGCTGTGGCACTGGGTATCCTGGCCGGTCTTGCGGCTTTTGTTATTTCTTTGCCCCTACTTCATTTAGTCCGCCAGAAGAATTGGAAGAAACAAGTCCCGCCCTCCGCCTAAGAAACCTTCTCCGGCACTTGTCCAGCCCGCACCTGCTATCACTTGCGGCTGGGGTTGTTGCCTTTGCATTTCCAATTTTAAAAGGTTGGATGCAAGCGCCGGCTTACAAAGTGAGCGGCCATGTGATAAACGAAAAAACCGGCGAGCCTGTGGCATTTGCCAATATTGTCTTTAAAGGCACCCTCATCGGCACCGTAACAGATACCGCCGGCTTTTTCAAGTTGGAAGCCCGAAAGCCCCATGACAGCCTGAAGATTTCCGCCGTCGGTTTTAAAAGCCGGACCGTGGCGGCCCGCTTTGACGGCAAACCTTTGTGGATACAACTGACTCCGGCTACCATCGAAATCGGACCCGTGGTCGTGAAAGCCGGCGAGAATCCTGCGTTTCGCATCCTGCGCCGGGTCCATGAACGAAAGCCCTATCACAGCCTCGAAGGCCTGGACTACTTCCAGTATGAGGTGTACAATAAAATGGAATTTGATATCCATGATTTTAATAAAAAACTCACGCGGAATTTTTTACTCAAACCTATTGACTTCATCTTTGAAAATGTGGACACCACACAGGAAGGTAAAGCCATGCTTCCTGTTTTTATCTCTGAAACCATTTCGGATTTCTATTTCCGGCGCGAACCCAAAGCCGCCCGGGAATACATCCGGGGCAGTAAATTCAGTGGAGTACAAAACCCCAAGCTCGTTCAGATTCTGGGGCAAATGGGTTTCCAGGTGGACATTTACAAAGACTTTAATGTGATTTTCAACAAGAATTTTCCCAGCCCCCTCAATCCAGCCCTCAATTTGTATTACCGATATTACCTGGACGACAGCCTCCATGTGGAAGGACGTCTGACATACCTCATCAACTTTAAACCCCGCAACGACCGCGATATTGGCTTTGAAGGCACCTTACTGATAGATGCCGAGGATTACGCCGTCAAAGATGTGGACATGCGCTTCTCTGAAAAAGGGAATGTCAACTTTGTCCGCGCCTTTCGGATCAAGCAGGTATTCGAACGTATAGACAGCGCCGGCCGCTGGTTTTTATCCAAAAATGCCATCATCGCCGATCTTACTGTCTTAGAAAAGGAAAAAAACCTGATGGGTGTGCTGGCCCGCCGCACCACCACCTACCGCAAAATCACTCTGAACCAGCCCGCGGAAGCGCGATTTTATGGTGGTGTGGATGATGTGGTTGTGCTGGAAGGCGCCGACCAGAGGGATGATCAATTCTGGCGTGAAGTGCGCCATGAGGCTTTGGTGAAGCGCGAAGAAAATATTTATAAAATGGTGGATAGCCTGAATAAAAACAAATATTTTAAGTTTTTAAAGGAATCGGTGCGGGTTTTAGGTTCAGGCTATGCGCGGGTGGGTAAATTCGACATTGGCAACATCCACACATTTGTCAGCTGGAACCCTTCAGAAGGCTGGCGCGGCAAGATCGGCGCCCGCACCAACCGTTTTCTGAGCAAATATGTGGAAGGCAACGGCTGGCTGGCTTACGGCTTTCGCGACCGCACGGTGAAATACGGGGCCGAATTTGTGTACTTCCCATTGAGCATGTTCCGCCGCCGGCACAACGTTGGCGCCTCCTACAAATTTGATATGGAGCAGATTGGCCTCAGCAACAACGCTCTTTCGGTGGATCACTTTATGACGGCCCTCTTTCGCACCGGCCCGTTTGACCGGCTCACCCTCACACGCGAAGGTATCCTGTGGTACGAACACAATTGGTTTGCAGGGTTCGTGACGCGTCTTTCCTTTATTTACCGCGACGTGGCGCCGCGGGGCACTTTCCGCTTCCAAACCCTGGATGCCCATGGCGACCTGGCTGAGTTTCCCAGCCTCCAAAATGCCGAATTGCGCTTCAACCTGCGCTTTGCTTTCCGCGAACGGGTGCTCAGCAGCGATTTCAGACGCCGGGTTTTCATCAACAAATATCCCGTTGTGGCCGCCGAGGTGGGCAAAGGATTCTCGGGCATTTTAAACAGCGACTTTGACTTCCTGCGTGCCAAACTTCAAATCAACCACAGACTGCGCATCGGCAAACTGGGCTTCATTGATTATATGCTGGAAGGCGGTCGCACCTGGGGCCGGGTACCCTATTACATGATGGAAATCCACACCGCCAATCAGAACATCGTGAATGACGAAGCGGCCTTTAACCTCATGAAATTCTACGAATTCGTGAGCGACCGCTATTTGGCTTTTTACATGGAAAACCACTTCGAAGGTTTTTTCTTTAACCGGATTCCGGGAATCCGAAAGCTCAAATGGCGTGAATTTTTAGTGAACAAAATCCTGATCGGCTACATGGATCCTCAAAACCGCAACTATCCTCTGCTTTACCCCGCGGGTCTCAACAGTTTGAACCCCCGCCTTCCCTACTGGGAAACCGGCTTTGGGTTGGAAAATATTTTCAAAATCCTACGGATTGATTTTCTCTGGCGCGTCACCTACCGCACGAGCAACCGCTTTGATTACGGCTGGTCCATCAAGCCTTCTCTCTATTTGAGATTTTAAACCCGGAAAAAAAGTGTCGAGATTTTGAACGAAAAAATCAGGCATAGGGTCTTACTACCCACCCATCATCTTTGAATGACAAATCTCTGTCTGGCCGCTCCTTTATCATATACATATTCCAACCAATACACGCCCGGGGCAAAGTGTTCGCAAGGCAGAACGAGAGAAGTTGTGCCCGCTGGCAGGATCATCCGATGCACGCGGCGGCCCTGAGCATCTGTCAAATGTAAAGCAGCCGACTGCGAACTTTCCGGTAAGTCCCGTATCATCACATGAAGTGTGGCTGGATTGGGATACATTAAAAAGCCCGGGGCATAGGACGGTGCATCCAGTGCAACGGAGGACTGGGCATATACGGTGGTGGCTGTGTTGGTGCGGATAGGCAGATTGTAGTCAAAATAGATATCGGCAAAGTTGCCCACCACTTCATTTAAGGACCAGGTGGGCACGTGTTGGATCCGAAATTTAACAAATCCGCAGGAACCGATGGGGTCACTGGCGCTGTCGGGCAGCATGATGTTGTCAAAGCGGAACTCGAGGATGTGGCCGTCCCGAAAAGTCCAATCCATCGGCTGGTGGCTGGAACTGATGATTTGAATGGTTTGGGGAAGCAGGAGAGACGATAAGGTGTCGCGCAGGAGCACAGTGTGAGCCGGCGCATTACCTACATTTTGGAAATGAATGGTATATGTGAGAAACGAAGGCGGATTCACGGACCACAAAGTGTCTTTGTCCACTTCCTTATAGTTGGGATCGTAAGGGCCCACCACAGTAAGATTGGCCACCGAAACATTATCGGCCGGCTGATTGTCATTGGCTTGCGGATACACCTGAGCTGTGGCCGCGACAGGCGCTCCGAGCGGCGCGGAAACCGGCACCTGAAACTGCACCACCATCACCGCCGAAGCGAGTGGATTGAGGGTTCCAAGATTCCAAGTCAGCGTGTTGGCATTAAAGTAATCGAAAGGGGGCGCCGCCGTCAGAAAATTGACGAGCGGTGAAAATTCCAAAGACACAGAGGCATTCTGAGCTACGGTGCCCACATTCTGGCACGTGATCAAATAGGCCAGAACATAGCCTGGCTTTGGCAAAGTGAGGGCGGTCAGGTCCACCCGGAGATCGTGCACGTTGCCTTGAGGCATGAGGGGAAAATCATGGCCCGACGAAATGGCTCCCAAAGCGGGAAAAGCAACCGTGTAATTAGAAGGCCCTGTGGGTGTATAGTATTGAGGCACTGTGGCCAGCGCCACACTGTGAGAACCTTGGGGAACAGGTAGATCATAAAAGCCGTTGGACCCCGAATGCGTGATGAACGCGGGATTATTATTAGCCCACACAACCACCTGGGGCAGAGCCATTTCCGTACTATCCCAAAGACCATTGCCATTGAGATCAGAATAAATCTTACCCTGAATCCTGTTGCCTTCCGGATGAATTTTAGCCACAAGCCCGACACTCACTGTGGCTGAAAGCCCCCCCAGGGTCGTATGGCCATAGGCCACGGTGCCCACATACAAGGCGTCCGAGGACATCGCCAGGGATTGCATCAGATGGTTGTTGGAAGCGCCGTCGGTCTGAATGACCCAGTCCGGGCTTCCGTCTGGATTGAGGCGGGCTACAAAATTTCGGTATGTTCCATTGGCGGAGAGCAGATGCGTGCCCCAAGGAAAGGAAACATTAAAATTGCCCACAACAAATACGTCCCCATTGGGTGCGCAGCGCAACTCCTTGCCTTCCTCATTGCCCGGTCCGCCCACATTATAAACCCACTCGTAGGCGCCACCGGCATTGATTTTGCCCAGCAAAATATCATCCCCTCCAAGTCCGGTTAGCTGAATTGTATCAAATTGGGCCTGGGTATCAAAGTTTCCTGTAAAATAGAGGTTGCCTTGTGCATCGGCACTTGCGCCTACCACTTCGCCGCTAAAAGAGGATAAGGCGCTCCACTGAAACTGTCCGGCGCCATTGAACTTGGCTATAAAATGATTATGGCCCTGCATGCTCTGGCTGCTGCCTGCATAGGAAACCGTGGCCGATGTGCTGAAACCGCAGACATACACATTGTCCCAGGCATCGCTGGCCAGGGTCCACATGGATTCAATGCCCGGCCCCCCAATAGAGGCTCCCCATAATAAAGTGCCGTTATTATCCAGCTTAATGAGAAACACCTCATAGCTTGGACCCGACATGTTAAAACTGCCATACGAAAAGTTCCCCACAAAAATTCCGGAGACATAGATCTCTCCAGCCGGATTGATCTCCAGGCCCAAACCTGAATCATTACCAGCACCACCGGCGCGGGCGGCGTACAAAACGGCGCCGCTGGCCGCGTCTAATTTTACGATAAACACATCGTTGCTGCCCAGGGAAGTGAGAGTATAGGAACCGATGGTTAAGGTTCCCTGGAAAATACCTAAAACCCATACGTGCCCATTATGGTCATACTCAATATCATAGACGTAATCACCTCCGGTGCCGCCCCAATTCTGAACCCATAATACCTGGCCGGCCGGGTTGCGTTTGACCACGGCCACATCTTGCTGCCCTAAAGAATTGAGGGTTTGGCCTCCAATGTTGGCCGTACCCACAAACTGTCCTGCAGCAAAGGAATTATTCAGTATATCAGTGCACAAACGCCCGGGCGCCAAATCATCCGTCTGAAGCCATTCCGAAACCTGACCATAAGCGCATCCGAAGAGAAGATAAGAAAAAGCAAAAAAAAGATTTTTGTACATAACAATTTCAATTCTTAAACTTTAACTGTTTGTTGGAACGTTCATGAGACGCCTGAAATTCTGGAAAGGTTGCTTTCACAGAACCTAATTTATTCTTTGAAAATTAAAATTTAATATTAATAAATATATTTGGCTCATGTAGAAAAATTTATTTCAAATTCGGAAAGATGCTTTCAATATATTTTTTGCTATTCTCCGCCTAGAAATCTTTTAAATAAAATATTTAGAAAAATTCAATTTCTAATTTTGAACTACTGAAAAATATAATGGATGTTATGAATTATTTTGGAGATTTTCTGATGTTATTTTGCCATCCCATTCCAAACCATTATGTCCACGCACGGCGAAATTAGAAAGGTGACCACCCACCGGCTTCAGGAAATGAAACAAGCCGGGGAAAAAATCGCCATGCTCACGGCATACGACTTCACGATGGCGCGTCTGATTGACAAAGCAGGCATCGATGTCATTTTAGTGGGGGATTCGGCCTCCAATATCATGGCAGGCCACGAAACCACGCTTCCCATCACCTTAGACCAAATGATTTATCACGCCGCTTCGGTGATTCGTGGAGTCCAACGGGCCCTGGTGGTGGTGGATCTGCCCTTTGGCAGTTATCAGGGCAATTCCAAAGAAGCCTTGAACTCAGCCATCCGCATCATGAAGGAAACCGGAGCCCATGCTGTGAAAATGGAAGGGGGCAGCGAAATTGAGGAATCTGTGCGGCGCATCCTATCGGCTGGAATTCCCGTGATGGGCCACCTGGGGCTCACCCCTCAATCTATTTACAAATTTGGAACATACACCGTACGGGCCCGGGAAGAAAAAGAAGCCGCCAAGCTCCGGGCGGATGCGGCCTTGCTGGAAGAACTGGGATGTTTTTCTATCGTGCTTGAAAAAGTGCCGGCGGCCCTGGGCAGAGAGGTGGCACAATCTTTACACATTCCCGTGATTGGTATTGGCGCCGGATCGGGTGTGGACGGCCAAGTGCTCGTGACGCACGATATGCTGGGCATTAACCACGAATTTCGACCCCGCTTTCTGCGTCAATATTTGCAACTGCATGAACTGATGACCCACGCTTTCCAGCAATACATCCAGGACGTTAAAACCGGGCAGTTTCCCTCTACCTCCGAACAATACTAGGCCGGTGATACGACGTCCTCAACCCGACCCAGTTGGGCCAGAGCTTTGATATTTTTTAAAACAATCTTTTTTCCAGGGGTGTCAATCAGACCCTCAGCTTTCAGGTCGCTTAGGATGCGAATCAGGGATTCGGTGGCTGTGCCCACAAGGCTGGCCAGATCATCCCGGGTCAGCCGCACGTCGACAGCATTATCGGAGTCGGTTCCAAAATCCTGACGAAGGAGTAATAGTATCTCTGCCACCCTTTCTTTCACAGATTTTTGAGCCATGTTGGTGATAATACGTGCCGCTTCTCCCAACTCATGGCAGGCCCGCCTCATCAGGACCATGGAAAATGTGGCCTCGCTCCGAAGAAGCCTTAGGATCACTTCTTTGGGGATGAAACACACTTCGGTTTCTTCCAGGCACGCCGCGGAGGACGAATAAGGTTCCCCGCTCAGAAGGGCTCGGTAGCCAATGAGATCCCCGCTTTTGGCAAATCGGATTATTTGGTCGCGGCCGTCGATGCCGGTCTTGTATAGCTTTATTTTCCCTTTACTAACACAATACACGCCATGCGGAAAACCTCCCTCATGAAAAATATTTTCTCCTTTTTTAAAAGTGTAACAAACTTTTTTCTGGTCTAATTCCTCATAGGACAGATTTTCAAAATCGCAAAAAGCCGATTGATGGCGGCTTGAGCAAAATACGCAGGGCGGTTTCTCGGAGCTTTTTCTCACTTTCTGATAAGACTTTTCAAAATTATGATAAAACTGACAAAAATCATTTTTACACTTCTCAAATACTTCCAATTTTGATGCCTGATGCTGGAGACTCAACTAGACAGCTCCCAAAATGTGGATACTGAACGTCTTTCCTGTTTTCATTGCGGGCAGAAGTGCGAAGGCCAACCGGTGGTGTGGGATGAGCATGCTTTCTGCTGCCAGGGCTGCGCTGTGGTCTACGACCTTCTGACCACCCATGGCCTTGACACCTATTATGCTCTGGGAGAAAAACCGGGCATTTCCATGCGTCAGAAACCGGACAACGACCAATACGCCTTCCTGGATATTCCTGAAGTCGTGGACGCCCTGGCTGACTTCCATGATGGGAAGACACTCCGACTGACCTTTGAAATTCCGGCTATCCACTGTGCTTCCTGCGTGTGGCTCCTGGAAAATTTGCACAGACTGGAACCGGGCATCCGCCAGGCTCAGGTGCAGTTTCTTCGGAAAGAGGTAGCCTTCATCCTGGATACCGAACACATCACCCTGAGGCAGCTGGCCGAACGGCTGCACAGTTTGGGTTATGGCCCCCGCATTCAGCTGGACGCCACAGAGAAAAAAAGACCCCTCCGGAATTCTGGAAAAGATTTTTTGAATCGGCTGGGAGTGGCGGGCTTCTGCTTCGGAAATATTATGCTGCTCAGCTTTCCGGAATATTTCCACCTGGATGCGGTGGCTGAATCTTCCTTTCGCCGATTCTTTGGCTGGCTGAATCTGTTTTTGGCTCTGCCGGTGCTATTTTATAGCTCCAGGGATTTTTTTCACTCGGCTTTTGTGGCGTTGCGCCACAGGGTGGTCAATATTGACGTGCCCCTGGCACTGGGCATCGTGGTCATGTTTGTACGCAGTGCTTGGGAAATCATTTCCGGCACCGGTGCCGGATTTATGGATGCCCTGGCCGGCCTTGTTTTCCTCCTTTTAGTGGGTCGTTGGTTTCAAAATAAATCTTTTGAAACGCTCTCTTTTGAACGCCACTTTAAATCTTATTTTCCCCTCAGCGTCAACGTGGAGACCCCGCAAGGCCTCAAGCCGGTCCCTTTAGAGGGTTTAAAACCCGGGGATGTGGTGGTGCTTAAAAATCAGGAACTCATCCCGGCCGACGGGGTGGTGGAAGAGGGCGTGGGGCAAATCGATTACAGCTTTGTGACGGGCGAAACCTTACCTGTGCAACGCGTGCCCGGCGAAAAAGTATTCGCCGGCGGCCGGCAAACAGGAGGCATGTTGAAAGTGCGACTGACAAAAAATATTTCCCAAAGCTACCTCACCGCCCTCTGGAATGCTCCAGCCTTTCAGAATGCCCGCCCGGCTTTTCTCTCTTCCAGAACCCATGTGGTGAGCCGCTATTTTACTTTAGCCCAATTGCTCGTTGCCGGCCTGGGGGCCGCCATATGGCTGCCCGTGGATGCCGGGCGTGCGCTGCACGTTTTTACATCCGTCCTCATCATCACCTGCCCCTGCGCCTTGGCACTCACAGTGCCCTTTGCTTTCGGAAATTCTCTCCGGATTCTGAGCCGCCGAAAGTTTTATCTCAAGAATGCCGACGTTATTGAAAGTCTGGCGCGGGTGGATACTGTAATCTTTGACAAAACAGGCACTTTGACGAAACCGGATGAAAAATCCGTGGAATATACAGGAACACCCTTGACGGAGCAAGAGCAAAGCCTTATCCGATGGGCATGCCTCACTTCCACCCATCCTCTTAGCGCCAGCCTGGCCTCCCATCTTGAAAAGATTCCCATACCTGAGCAAGGCCCACCCGTACAAGAAATTCCCGGGAAAGGCCTTTCGTGTGGCCCTCTTCAACTGGGCTCTGCAGAATTTTTAGGACAGGAGGCCCGGGCCGCTGATGCGTTTCTGGACAACTCCAGCGCGCAAGTGTATGTGGCGTTCGGGGAAGAAGTCAAAGGGCACTTTACCATCCAAAGTCATTTTCGGGAAGGCCTCCCGGAGCTCTCAGAACACCTCACGCGAATGGGACAACGGTTGGCTGTCCTCTCCGGCGACAAAGACCACGAGAAACCCATTTTGCAACAAATTCTCGGGGCCCAAGTGGAAATGGCCTTTCGCCAAAAGCCTGAAGATAAAATGCATTTCATTCAGAAGCTTCAAAAAACGGGTCGTTGCACCCTGATGCTGGGGGATGGCCTCAACGATGCCGGCGCCTTGCGCCAGGCGGATGTCGGTGTGGCCCTCACAGAAGAAAACGGCGTCTTTTTCCCGGCCTCAGATGCCATGTTGCGGGCTTCCGCCTTGCCACAACTGCCGGCTTTTTTGAAGCAGGCCCGCCACACTCTTCTCACTGTCCGCCTGTCCTTTATCATTTCCTTGTTTTACAACAGCGTAGGGCTATATTTTGCCTTAACAGGAACGTTGAGGCCGGTGGTGGCCGCCGTTCTCATGCCAGTGAGTTCTGTGACTGTAATGCTGTTTACAGTGGGAACCACATTTTTATTCGCACGAAAAAATAAATTACTATAAGATGTTAAAATGTTTATTATCAAGACAGTGGAGTTTATTTTCCTTGATTAAATTTCTTGGATAACACAAGGAATGGGTTACGGGTTGAGACAATATAATATCCCATTTCTCAGATAGGTCCTGAGACTCCATACGGGCTAAAGGATTTAGACTCCGACATTGGTGTCTTTTTCTTTTTATTTGCCAATGTGTGACCAACCCGAAAAAAAATGGTATCTCACCGGGGGAAAGTTGCTGTATGAAAAAGGAAAAATCCGGAACCTGTCAGAAAAAAATTCCTGATCTGGCACACAGAATTGTTTACGAAGACAACCATCTTCTGGTGATCAATAAATGGTCTTCCGAAATCGTTCAGTCGGATAAAACCGGAGACCTTCCCTTGTGTGAACAGGCAAAGTCTTTCTTGAAAACAAAGTATCAAAAGCCTGGACAGGTTTTTTGTGGGGTGGTGCATCGGCTGGACCGCCCGGTGTCGGGGTTGGTGCTATTTGCCAAAACAGGAAAAGCCTTGGCGCGGTTAAATAAATTGCTTCAGGAACGTCAAATCCGGAAGTTTTACTGGGCGCTCACACGGCAGGCTCCCCCTCAGGATGCAGGAATCCTCGAAGGCTTTCTGACGCGCAATAAACGCTTGAATAAAAGTTTTTTTTCTCCGACGGAGTCCCCTGAGGCTCTTTCGGCTTCTCTGGCATTTAAAGTCCTCCACAGGTTTGACCGTTTAACTCTTTTAGAAATTGAATTATTCACAGGTCGCCACCATCAGATACGCGCATCTTTGGCTTTTTTGAAGTGCCCCGTGGCCGGTGACGTCAAATATGGGGATCGAAGGGCCTTGAGAGACCAGTCTATTGCCCTACATGCACGAAGGCTCGAACTGGTCCATCCCGTCAGCGGGGAAAGACTTCTTTTGGAAGGCCCTTGTCCCTCGGGCGGCATTTGGGAATCCGTAGGCTTATGCAATGAAGGAGATCCTTATTAACTTTGCGGCCCGAAAATTGCATACAACCCCTGTGTTAAATACTAATTCCATCATGAAATTCATTTTAAGAAGCGTCGGTTTGGCTGGTTTCTGTGCTGTATTCTTAATTGCCCGCCCCTGCAATGCCATAGCTCAAAACAAAAAGTTCGGCCACATCAATTCCGAAGATATCATTCGTCTGATGCCGGAGTCTGTGGAAGCCGACAGCACGCTGGCCCGATTCGAAAGAGAACTTCAAAATGAACTCTACGCCATGTACAAAGAACTGGAAGACCTTGCCAAGGACTACCGGGATAAGTTTAAAGAGAGAAGTGAAGCCGTAAATCGCATTAAAGAAGAAAACATCCGCGACAAGCAACAAAAATTCGAAGATACCCAGCGTATTTTCCAGCAGGAAATCATGGAAAAACAACAGAAAGTCTTCGCGCCGATCAAAGAAAAATTTGATAAAGCCGTGCGTGAAGTGGCAAAAGAAATGGGTTTATCCTATGTTTTTGACAGCAGCATGGGCACCTTCATCTACTATGATGAAAGCGATGATATATCGGCACAAGTGAAAAAGAAACTGGGGATCTCTTCCTCTGGCACACCGCCCTCCCAAAATAAATAAAAAATTGAAAGAGAGGGTTTAATCCGCAGAATGCCCCTCTCCGGCAAGCCTTTTTACATTTGTGCCCATGGGTTGTGACGGCGCGTGCGATGCGCGGGTCAAAATTGGGAATACCCCGGTTGCAGGATGCGGAAGCTCCGGCCGGTGCGGCACAAGCACTTGTAACAAGCTCAACACCTACGATTGGTTTCCGGCCGAAATATTTGAAGACCGGCGGAAAGCATTTCCCTGGGTAGAAGTGCGCTTCAAAAACACCCGTAAGGATTTTTTTCTGAATACTGTGGGTTTCCGCCTTCGGCAGGGAGAAGTTGTGTGTGTAGAGGGCGCTCCTGGCTTCGATGTGGGCGTAGTGTCCCTGACGGGGCCTTTGGTGCGCCTGCAAATGAATAAATTGAACCTGGACCCAGAAAAAATGGTGGAGGCAAGGAAAATTTTGAGGCCCGCACGCCAGTCGGACGTGGACCGCTGGCAGAACATCATCCGGCAGGAGACAGAGTTCTTGAAAAAAGCCCGGGAAATCGCTTCTGAATTGGCTTTGGACATCAAAGTGAGCGATGTGGAAGCCCAAGGCGACGGCACAAAAGTGATTGTGTATTTTTTTTCGGAGGAAAGGATTGATTTCAGGGAAATGGTGAAAAAGCTGGCCCATAGTCTAAAAATGCGCGTGGAAATGCGGCAAATCGGGGCCCGGCAGGAAGCCGGCCTCATGGGCGGGTTGGGGAGTTGTGGCCGCGAACTCTGCTGTGCCACCTGGCTGAGGGATTTCAGAACTGTGACCACCAGCGCTGTGCGCTACCAATTTTTAAGTATCAATTCTCAGAAACTGGCCGGGCAATGCGGTAAATTGAAATGTTGCCTGAACTACGAGCTGGATATGTACCTGGAAGCTTTTCAGGAAATGCCTTCCTACAAAACAGCTTTGCATTTTGAGCAAGGAAAAGCCGTCGCAGTAAAGGTGGATATTTTCAAGCGTCAAATCACCTACGAGAGCCTGTGGCAGCCGGGTCATTTTTTCACGCTGGATGAAGCTCTTATCCTTTCGGTGATGGAAGCGAATAAACGGGGAGAAAAACCTGCGGCTCCGGATGTTTCTGCGCCGTCCGTGGTGCAGCGTACGCTTCAAAACATGGAAGATTCCTTGGATTTTGTCCTGGAAAGCCCTGCTGAACTGAATGCGGAGCATTCCCAGTCAAATCAAAATTCCAAGAAACACCGACATGGGAAAAAACCAAAACGCAAATCCAACCCCAATGAATAAGTCCGTAACGCGGCGGCTGCTTGGATTTGTAGCGTTTTCAATTTTCCACATTACCGGATGCAAAAAAGCTCCTTATTACGAAAAAACAGTGGAAATTCCCCACGCACAATGGAAAGAAACGGACACCTTGCGTTTTACATTAGCGAAACCCGACACCGGGATGCGCTATACATTAAGCTTGGGGTTCCGGATTGGCAATTCCTATCCCTATTCTAACCTGTACATTATTTTCATTTCGCGTTTTCCAGATAAACGCTTTTCTCAAGACACCCTGCAGTTTCTTTTATCGGATGCGCGCGGCCGGCCCACGGGAAATTGTTCAGGGAAAGTGTGCGATTACAATTTTGACTTGCGGAAAAATCTGAAGTTTCCCTTGCATGGCGATTACATATTTGAGGCGGTGCAGGCCATGCGCACTCCAAACGGCAATTTGGCTGATGTGAGGGCTCTATATTTGCGGGTGGACCCAGATGCGCCACCCGCCAGTGTGTCTCCTCGCCAGTGAATCCAAATGTTTTCGTAGAGAATGAATAAAGCAGCAACGAAACCATTCCGTCCCCGTAGGATTTGGCTGGTGGTATTTTTTCCGTTGCTTTTCTTTCTGTTGCTTCTCGCGCTCGGACGCCTTGGGGTCTTTGGAAGCCTGCCTTCCTTCAAGGAATTGGAAGACCCGCGCAGCCAGATGGCTTCCATTGTGTATTCGGCGGATGGTTATGTGCTTGGAAAATACTACATTCAAAACCGCTCGCCGGTGACCTTTGACGCCCTGAGTCCTTCGCTTGTGGACGCCCTTGTGGCCACGGAAGACGAACGGTTTTTCAGCCACACCGGCATTGATGTGGAAGCCCTTCTGCGAGCGGTGTATGGTGTATTTACCGGACGCAGCAAAGGAGGCGGCTCCACCATTACACAACAGTTGGCAAAAAATCTTTTTCATGAAGTGCCGAGATCCAAAATCAAGCGTGCCCTACAAAAAATAAAAGAATGGATTATCGCCTTGCAATTAGAACGTGCTTATACCAAAAAGGAAATCATTGCCATGTATCTGAACACTGCGGACTTTGGCCATCAAATTTTTGGAGTTGCCACAGCATCCTACGTGTTTTTCAATAAAAAGCCTTCCGAACTGGAACCCCAGGAAGCAGCTCTCCTCGTAGGCCTTTTAAAAGCGCCCACCTACTATAGCCCCATCCGCCATCCCGAACGCGCCTTGCAAAGACGCAACACAGTGATAGAACAAATGGTAAAAAATAAGAAATTGGATGAAGCCCAAGGGGAAACCCTTAAAAGTCTGCCTTTGTTGACCCAGGATCAAGGTCTGAGCGAGCGCCTCAAAAAAAACCAATACGGCGTCGGTGAGCTGGCGCCCTATTTTCTGGCTGAAGTGCGGAAAGACCTTATTCAATGGTGCAAAACACATATCAATCCTACCACAGGCGAGCCTTATAATCTCTACACCGATGGACTCCGGATTTACACCACCATTGACTCCCGCATGCAACGCTATGCCGAACAGGCGGCCCGCGAACACATGGCGGAATTGCAGCATCTGTTCTTCACCACCAAAAAAGGCGCTCCCAACGGCCCCTTCGACAGCCGTATGAAAAAGGAAGAAGTGACCCGGCTTCTGGAGCAAAGCGTGCGCACTTCACCCCGCTACAAAGCCATGCGGGAAGAGGGCCTCAGCGATGAGGAAATTCTCCGCTTTTTCCGAACCCAGAAGGTCCCCATGCGCGTTTTTTCTTACAAAGGAGAACGAGATACTCTCATGACACCATGGGATTCCATCGTGTACTATAAATATTTCCTTCAAACCGGCCTCCTGGCCTTGGAAAACAAAACCGGACACATCAAAGCCTGGGTGGGTGGTATTGATTTTACGCATTTTAAATATGACCACGTCCGGGACAGCCGGCGCCAAGTGGGATCTACATTCAAACCTTTTGTGTATGCCATGGCCATGCAGGAAGGCATTTCCCCTTGTTTCATGGTACCCAACGTGCGCGTATGTATAGGCAATTGGTGCCCCAGCAACTCCAACGACTACAAGGAGGGCATGATGGTATCCCTGAAGGAAGCTCTGGCCAATTCAATAAATTATGTATCGGCATATTTAATGAAAAAATACGGCCCTCACGCTATTATAAAATTGGTCAGGAAGATGGGCATCACAGCTGAAATTCCTCCGGTGCCCTCTATTTGTCTGGGAACGGCCGATATTTCCGTATACGAAATGACCAGCGCCTTTAGCGTGTTTGGGAACAAAGGCATGTATGTGAAGCCCAATTACCTGTTACGCATTGAAGACCGCAACGGAAACCTGATTGAAGAGTTTTTTTCGGACCGCCACGAAGCCATGGACGAGCGCTCGGCTTTTCTCACTTTGGCCCTGATGAAAGGCGTGGTGGAGAGCGGTACGGGGAGCCGCCTGCGCTACCGGTATAAATTTACTTTTCCCGTGGCCGGAAAAACCGGCACCACTCAAAACAATTCGGACGGTTGGTTTATTGGCATCACCCCGGACATCACCGCCGGCGTATGGGTGGGTGCGGAAGACCGTACAGTGCGATTCAGCAGCACTTTCTACGGGCAGGGTGCCAATACAGGACTGCCTGTATGGGCCCTTTTTATGTTGAAGGTATATCAAGACCACACCCTCAACTACCACCGAGGCGACTTTGAACCGCCCCCCGGAGAAATCCGGACAAAAATCAACTGTGCCGAATGGCGACCTGAAGAACAGGAAGAAAACACCCGCATCATTGAAAACTTTGATAACCTGCCCCCGGCCGAATCCACTGATGTCCCCTGACCGGCATTTTCACTTCCAAACAGCATGGGGGTAATCATCCGGCAAAGCGCCAGAAATCTTATTTTTAATTATGGTGGCTTTGCGCTGGGCGCTTTCAATACCCTTGTCCTGATGCCCCGCTACCTTTCACGGGAACAGATTGGGGTCTTGAATACTTTCACTTCTTATTCCTGGATTCTGGCCACCATATGCCTGTTCGGCATGCCTCTTGTCATCGTACGCTTTTATCCCGCTACGGAGGGCATACAACGCCGGCAACTCATCCAGTCGGCCGCCACCCTACCCTTATTGCTGGCCATCACGGCAGCCCTCGCAGGCCTCCTGTTTCCACAACTGGTGACCCTTGTGGTACCGAATCCAGAGCCCATTTTTTTGCGCTATCACTCCTGGATATTTTTTATGGTGATAATGCACGTGGCCTTCGAAATTGTGGCCGCCATTCTAAGGTCCGAACTCAGGACAGCCCCGCCGGTCTTTTGGCGCGAAGTTTTTTTAAGGGTCTTCAACCTGGTACTATACCTTGCCTACGGCGCCGGATTATTTGATTATTCTATGCTGGTGGGCGGCTTCGCCTTGTCATCGGCCGTCTTGCTTTTGGGATTGATAAGCCATGTGCGCTCCAAAATCGGATTTAACCCAGGCCTTCACTTTAAAAAGGAATGGTTAAAGTACGGGAGTTATAATTTGATTGGGGCCAGTTTGGTTTTTGTTGTGTATCAATTGGATATCGTGATGTTGCACCGCTATGGGTATTTAAATTTGATTGCAGTGTATACCATAGCCATGTTTATGGCTTCCACCATTCAGCTGCCTTTCAGGGCTTTTTCCGTGGTGGCAGTTCCTGTGCTGGCCAAAGCCTTCGCAGCCCACGATCTGAAGCAGGTGGGCCAGATTTACCGGAGAAGTTCTGAAGTCATGTTGGTGGCCGGCGGGGCCTTATCCTTATGGATCCTTTGGTGTGCCGAAGATTTTCGGTACTTCCTGCCTGCGGACTACCGACCCCATCTTGTGGCTCCCTTAGGGTTCCTTGTGCTGGCCAAATGGCTCGACATGGCCATGGGGCTCAATGGCGCCATCATCAACCAATCCCACCACTACAAGTTTGATATATGGGCCAACCTGATACTGCTTGCCACAGCCCTAGTTTTTAATGTTCTTCTCATACCTTCCATGGGTGTGCCCGGGGCTGCCCTTGCCACTTGCATCAGTGTTTTTCTGTACAATGTGGTGCGCTATGTCTACATCATTTTTCGTTTGGGCATCCATGGTTTCGGCTGGAATGCCCTCCACATAGCCCTGTTTTATGTCATTTCGTGGTGGACCCTCACACGTATTTCTTTTTCGGGTCATCCGGTAGCGCTCATCTTTCTGAAAACGGTCATAACAGCCCTTTTAGTAGGGATTTGGATATGGGTTTTAAAACCCTCCAGAGAAGTCTGGGTCCTGTTTCAAAATACCATAAAATCTTTAAAAAATACAGAAATAAAAAATTTATTTTAAAAATAGATTTTTCCAAAATGAAAAAAAGACTATAGGCCATGAATTTTGAAAATATTTTCAATCTAATAACCTAAAGATTAAATAATTTCCACTATCCTTGACGACTGTTTTTTGACCACATGAAACCATTGGCTTCAGGCAAAGATCCCCAGTCAAAAACTTTTTTCCGAACCCCTAAAATAGATTGGCCCAAATTAATTCCCTTCATAGCCTGCACAGCCCTCGTTTTTTCAGCAGAGAACTACCTGTCATCCGCATTACCGGATACCCTAATTTATCGTTTTCCCCTGACGCACAATCAGGTACTCAGTGGGTCGTACCTTTTCACTTCGCTACTTTTTCTTTTCTTCGGATATCTGTACTTTAGGAAAGGTGATTCAATCCTTAAATATAAAAAATTCCTGCCCATAATGTTAGGAATTTTCAGTGCTCTGGCCGCGGCACTGCTTTTCATAAAAAACGTTGTTTTTTTTTGGTTTGCTTCCCTTCTCATTCTGATTGTCTGGGTGCATTTACAAATTCTTGCAATGGAGGCTTTTGCAAAATATGCATCCGCCCGCATCATGAGCATGGCTTTCGGATATTATTTCTTAGTTATATGTATATTCAGTAGCGGTTTCTCGCTGCTTTTTCTGGTACTATTTAAGAACTTTTCAGGAATTTGGATTTCGGCCGCCTGTGCTCTGATGGGTATCATTTTAATATCAAAATCCCCAAAATTTAACTTAGAAAATTCAGAAGAAAATATTCCGCCCAAGCGGAATACGAAACTATTTTTTCAATTTTTAATAACTTTTCTGTTTGGTTTAATGGCCGGCTTTGCCTGGGGAATTCCGGAAATTGAACTGCCCGCCTTGGTGAGGGGCCATGGGGCCCAGGAAATCCTTTTTAGTGTGAACTCATTATATCTTTTTTCCCTGGCTTTCCTTGGATTTTTTGCCTGGCCGTCGGGAATTGCACAAAAATACCGGGATAGTGATATTATGTTTTTAGTTTCTTTCCTGATAGGTTTAATAATTTATATTACAATTATATCTTTTCAAGAAAATCCATTTCTTACGCTTTTATTACTCGTTTTTTTCTTAGCTTTTTTAAGCAGTTTGGTCGTTGCCGCGTGCACCTCCACGGCCAAACGCATTCAAATAACGGAGAAGAAGGGCGCCTGGATGACCGGCGCTTTGCTTTGGAGTGGATTTATGCTCGGACGGGCTCTTGCTGCATTTTTTCTATGAGCTCTCCGTAGAGCGCCGCCACCTTGTCAGAGGACTTTCGGGCCGCCTCTAAAACCATGTCATGCGACACTTCCTCCACCTGGCCTTCGATACCCAGATCGGTGATAACACTTAGGCAACAGACTTCCATACCCAAATAACGGGCCATTATCACTTCAGGCACCGTGCTCATACCCACCGCATCGGCTCCTATGATGCGGATGTAGCGATACTCTGCCGGTGTTTCAAAAGCCGGTCCACGCACCCCGGCATACACGCCTGAATGCAGGTGGATGCCTTTTTCCGTGGCGATACTCCGGAGCAGCTGATTGAGTTTGTTGCTATAGGCTGCGCTCATATCGGTGAAACGCGGGCCCAGATTGTCATCGTTTTCACCGCGGAGCGGGCAATCCCCCATCAGGTTGATGTGGTCTTCCACCAACATAATGTCTCCTACCCTAAACGATGGATTCACGCCACCTGAGGCATTGGTAATGAGTAACTTTTTCACACCCAACAGGTAGGCAAGCATCACGGGTGCCACCACCTTGCGCATGGGAAGCCCTTCGTAGTAATGCAGTCTTCCTTCAAAGATCAGACCCGTGCGCTGTCCGTAACGGCATACCGACAAACGGCCGGAATGACCTTTCACACGGCTCTTCGTAAACCCTGGAATTTCGGAGTATGGCACCGAATGAATTTTTTCAAAATATTCCACGACGGAGGCCAAACCCGAGCCCAGGATGATGGCGAATTCGAACTCTAAAAGCCCGGATTGCTGCTTAAAATTTTGCGCAAAATCTCTAAGTTCTGAAGGTATCATGTATTTTCTGGTAGAATAGTTCTTCCTGGTGGACATCTTTAAACTGGAACTCCGAACGGGCCACCCAGAGGATGTGTTTTCCAAGCCCTGACTTCCAGCTATCGAGTTCCCTAATCTTCACCCAATCTTTTTCTGTAGTGACCAAGGCTTTATTCTGAAAAGGCAACATGTCAAATTCTGTGACAATCTCCCGAAAATCGTTTTCTGAATAGGTATGATGGTCTGCAAACATACGCTTTCCGCAAATTTTTCCCCAAGGTCTTAAGGTATTCAGAAAATGTTCCGGGTGGCCGATACCGCAAAACACAAAAAAAGCATCTCCTTCCGGTCGTTCAAAAACATGGCCTCCCGGAAAAGCCTGAAAACCTGTGATGCAAACTTCCCCTTCTAAAACTAGGGTACGGGGATGAAATTGTATTTTTGAAACCTCTGGGTAAGGGGGTTGAAGTTTGGTCCACACCACCACATCGGCCCTTCTCAGGGCGCTCAGAGGCTCCCTCAGGCGACCGGCCGGAAGAAGCCAGCGCGGAAACCGAATATCCCGACCACTCAAAAGCACGACCTGAAGCCCAGGTGTGACAGCTCTGTGCTGGAATGCGTCATCCAAAATGATGAGCGCCCCCTCTCCGGTCATTTGCAGAGCTTTCTCCACACCGGAAACCCGATTTTCGGCCACCACCACAGGCACTTCAGGAAATCTCCGGGCGACCATCACGGCTTCATCCCCCCCGTGCCGTGTGGAAGTTTCCGGACTTACCACCAGGGCCCCGCGGGTGGTCCGCCCGTACCCCCTGGACACATACGCCACAGCCTTATCCTCGGCTCTAAATTTTCCTATCAAATGGATGCAAAAAGGGGTTTTTCCACTGCCACCGACGGAAATGTTGCCCACACCAATCACGGGACTGGAAAATGTTTTAGATTGAATCCATCCGGCATCGTACAAAGCATTCCGAATGGCGACAGCCAGTGCATACACCCAGGAAAGTGGCCATAAAAGCCCTGCTAAAAAAGTTTTCACCTAGGATTGGGTCTTCTGTGGGTTGAGAAAACGCAAAAAAAAGTCCCGGCAAACATAATTTAGGAAAAAAATTTTTTCTTATTTAGCAGAAATTAATAATTTTGTCCTTTGAACAGAACCACTTTCCTATGAAAAAATCCCTGTTTTTACTTTCTACCGCACTGATATTGAGCACTTCGGCTCTTTTCTCAACCCCTGTACTCCCACCCGCTATTAGACCTTTTGCTGTGGAAGGCCTTCAGCAGGAACGTGCCATTCCGGCCCATAGCTTTATATATATTTCCAGCAAATATGCGCTTGAAATGATAGAAATTTTCGATGATCAGGGCAACCTGTACGAGAAAATTCCACTTCAGGCCACCACATACTATGCTCTGGATATCCGCAAATGGCCTCTGGGCGTTTATACGGTTAAAGTGACGAACAATATCAGCACCCTCAAAAGAAAAATTTTAAAGGTGCGTTAAAGACGGGTTCCCTCTTTTGTTTCAAATTCTTCCTGAAGAGGCCGGTATCGATACCGGCCTTTTTTGTTGGTTTTTCACCTCTTCAAAAAGCGTGTGGATGAGACCGTCGGATAAGCCCAGTTTTGGCACCACAATGCTAGAGACGTTCAAACGGTCGGCTATTTTCAGGAACACCTCGGCGGCGGGTACAATCACGTCGGCCCTGTCCTGATTGAGACCCAATTTTATCAACCTATCCTCGTAAGAAAGGCGGCAAAGCTGCTGATACACTTCTTCCAGTTTTTTTCGCTTCAGAATTTGGCCCTCTTTCAATCCGGCCAAACGATGCAATTTGTTGATATTGCCGCCGGTGCCTATAATCCGGATACTGCGTTTGCCCCGAAACAGATTCAATTGACGAAACATGCGTTTCCATTCCGATTTAAGATTTTGTCCTTTGAGCATGCGCAAAGTCCCAATATTATAGGATCCCGAAAATACCACGTGGCCATTGGCATAGAGGGTAAGCTCTGTACTGCCGCCGCCTACATCCACATACAAATACTGAAACTTTTCAGGCAGATTTAAATCGGATAGATTGGCAAAGATTAACCCGGCCTCAGACTGGCCATCAATAATTTGTATCTCGAGACCTGTTTGGTAATAAACCTCCTGTACTACCTGAAGACTGTTAGCGGCTTCCCGCATAGCGGATGTGGCTACAATCCGAAAATGATCGCACTGGTGCACTTCCGTCATTAGGGCAAAAATCCTGAGCGCCTTCACCAGAGTCTGAACTTTTTCAGGACTGATTTTGCCTGCTTCAAAAACTTCATCCCCAAGCCTGACCGGCAGCCGGACCACAGAGATTTTTTTGAAAACCGGGCCGGAAGGCCCTTCGTACACATTATAAAATATAAACCGGACGGCGTTAGAGCCAATGTCGGCTGCTGCAAGCCTCATGGGGCGCAAAGGAAAGGATTTATACATGCCAACGCTCCGATTTCGGAAAACGTTTTATTATGCCCCAGAAATCTCATAAAAAATGTTATTGTTCCCTTCTCGTGTGAGATTTCGGCAGAAAAAGTGATATCCCGCCATCGGGCCATTTTTGGAGACCCTCAAAGAAAAAACTCGAAAAACTTTGGAATGAGGTTCTCCTTGGATTTTTTTTAACAAAAAGAGAAATCTATCCTGCCTGCTTCTGCCACCGCGCCACCAAGGGATCCATCCGCCGGAACCAGAGCGGCGGGAGAAGACTCAGCCACATGCTGCCCGGGTAGCCCAAAGGCAACTGGGGTGTCTGTTCAAAGTAGCGCAAATTCTGGTACTTCCGGGAGGCTTTATAGTGATGGTCGCTGTGGCGCGTCAATTCATACAGCAAAATACGGCCCAGCACATGCTCTGAATTCCAAGAGTGATAGGGTTTCACGGATTCATACAAACCCGGGCGGACTTCTTTTCGACGCAGACCGTAATGTTCGATGTAGTTCACCGTCTCCAGCAGGAGAATACCGCCCACGGCGGCCGCCAGAAAAGCCAAAAGTCCTTTGGCTCCGAAAACAATGCCCACAAGCACCAACAGAGCGGTTTGAAAAAAAACATACCACAACATTTCATTATGCCAGCTCCACACTCTCTTGCCTTCGTTTTTGAGTCTTTGCACTTCCAGTTCCCATGCCGACCTCAGACTTCCAGAAACAGAGCGCCACCAAAATCTGTATACATCCATGCCTTGGGGCGCAGAAGCAGGATCCCGGGGGGTACTCACATAGCGGTGGTGTCCGCGGTTGTGCTCAATATAAAAATGCATATACAGGCAACCTAAAAGCTGAAAGCGGGACAGAAAACGATCTAAAGGACGCGCATGATGCCCCAGTTCGTGGGCCAGGTTGATGCCCATAACCCCACAAAGAATGGCAGCCGTCCAGGCTGACCCCATCACTTCCCACCAAGACATAGGCACACGGCTCAAACGCACCAAATACATCCCCATCAATAACCAAAATAAAGGGATATTGACGTACAACAACACATCGAAGAACCGATGGCTTTGCCGAGAATCTTCCAAATCCTCAGGGATATTCCTATAATCAAACGGAAGATAATATTCCAAAACCGGAATCAGGACAAAAGCCACAAAAGGCAAAAGAAATGTGAAAGCCCCTCCCCGATGAAAAGCCAAAAATCCTAAAACTGGGATGAGGTAGGCATATAAATACTTCCAGTCCCGCTTTAAAATGCTTTTCATAGATGCGCCCCCTATTAAAAATTTTACTTCAAAATTAACTCAAACTGTTTTTTAAAGTTTAAGCTACTGCAATCATCCGTATATCAAAAAGAACCACCCTGCGGAAAAAGAAAAAAGTAAGAAGAAAACCAAGAGCCTCCCTACCCGTTGATAGTTTTGCATCCAAAATTCAAGTGAGCCGCCTGTATGTGGTGCCCACGCCTTTGGGCAATCTCGGTGACATCACCCTCCGGGCCCTGGAGGTGTTGCGCGGTGTCCATTTCATCCTTGCCGAAGATACAAGGACCTCTGGCCACCTCCTGCGTCATTATGGCATTGAGAATGAACTGGTGGCATATCACCAGCACAATGAGCACCGCATCACCCCTCAAATCGTGCAACGCATCAGGGAACATGGACCGGCTGCCCTTGTGAGCGATGCCGGCACCCCGGGCATTTCGGATGCCGGCTACTTGCTAGTGCAGGCCTGCGTGGAAGCCGGGGTGGAGGTGGAGTGTCTGCCGGGTGCCACAGCGCTCATCCCCGCGCTCATTCAGTCGGGTTTTCCGGCCCATGCTTTTGTATTTGCTGGTTTTGTGCCGCATCATAAAGGGCGGCGCACTTTTTGGGAGGGGCTGCGCCACGAAACCCGCACGGTAATTTGTTACGAATCGCCCCACAGGATAGCCAAAGCGGCGGGCGAGATGGAAGAAGCGCTGGGACCCGAAAGAAAGGTGTGTTTGGTGCGGGAAATTTCAAAAAAGTTTATGGAAACCTGGCGGGGCACAGCACGGGAATTTGTAGCCCATGTGCAGGAAAAGAAACCCCGCGGTGAAATGGTGCTTGTGATACATGGCGCGGAAAAAAAACAGAGCTGAATACCACATTCTCACCGTCACCGGGTGGGCTGGAGAAGGGCATGGTGTAGGACGTCTTCCGGATGGCCGGGTGGTGTTTGTGCCCTGGGCTTTACCCGGAGATGAAGTGGAGGTGGCCTGTCTTCGAACTAAAAAAAACTTCTTACAAGGGCGCGTGGTGCGCCTGATCCAACCCTCTCCCCAGCGCCAGGAAGCGCCCTGCCGCCATTTTGGCCAGTGTGGCGGATGCACTTTACAACATACACCGTACGCATATCAGCTCCAGTTGAAACAGCAGCATTTGGAAGGCCTGCTGCGCCATCTCGGACGCTTTCCCGCTCCGCCCGTGGAGGCGCCCCTGGCCTGTCCTGAGCCCTGGGGCTATCGCAACAAATTGGACTTTGCTTTTTCTGAACGGCGGTGGCTCCCTGCGGAGCAGCTCGGAAATCCGGATGTTCCGGCCGCACCCGGTTGTGGTTTTCATGTGGCGGGTCATTTCGATAAAGTGCTGCACATTGAAAAGTGCCTCCTTCAACCGGAAAATAACGACCAACTCCGGAAAGCTTTTCACGAGGCGGCCCAAAAACGTGGAATCTCCTACTACAATGCCCGAACCGGCCAAGGCATGCTCAGGGGTTTGATATTACGCTGCAACCGGCGCGGAGATTGGATGGTTGTTTTGGTTGTGAACGCTGGGGGTGCCTCCATTGCAGAGGAGATGCTGGCCTCTGTCGCTGAGGATTTTCCATCCGTCGTTTCATGGTTCTATATTGTCAATGGTAAAGCCAACGATAGCCTGCACGACTTAGTTCCGGTGCTTTGGAAAGGTCAGCCTTGGCTGGAGGAAAGTCTTGCGGGTCTGCATTTTCGGATCCATCCGAAGTCTTTTTTCCAGACCAACCCTTCCCAGGCGGAACGGCTTTATCTTCTGGCCCGTGAGATGGCCGAAGCCGGGCCTGAAACGCGACTTCTGGACCTGTATTGCGGCACCGGCACCACCACGGCCATCCTGGGCCGCTATGCCCGTCAGGCCTTAGGTGTGGATGTGGTGCCCGAAGCCATAGAAGATGCACGGTACAACGCTCTGAGGAATGGCCTGCACCACGTGGAATTTATCTGCGGGGATTCCGCCCGGATTCTCACCGGCGATCATGTGGCCCGATGGGGCCTTCCCGACGTCCTGGTCACCGATCCACCCCGCGCCGGCATGACTCCCACCGTGTGCCAGGAAATCCTGCGGCTCCGACCGCAGCGGATGGTGTACATCAGTTGTAATCCGGCCACTTTGATCCGCGATCTGAATCACCTTTCCGAGGCCTACGAAGTGCGCCGCATACAACCGGTGGACATGTTTCCCCACACCCGACACCTGGAATGTGTGGCCCTTCTCACCCTAAAACCCCACTGAAACAGCCTTTTAAATTTGTTCTGTGAAAATAGCCCTCGCTCAAATCAACACCATCATCGGACACTTTGAAAACAACGTCCGGCGCATTCAAGCCGCCATTCTTGAAGCGGAAGAGGCCGGCGCCCGCCTGGTGGTGTTTCCAGAACTTTCAATTTGCGGCTACCCACCCCAGGATTTTTTAGAGTTTCAGGAATTTATTGACAGCAGCCTTAAAGCGGTGGAAGACATCGCACGCTTCAGGCCGAATATGCCGGTGGTATTGGGGGCGCCTATGCCCAACCCACACGTCCTGGGCAAAAATTTGCTTAACTGTGCCTTATGGCTTCAGGGTGGGAAGATTCATCACCAGACTGCCAAAGCCTTGCTCCCCAACTACGATGTGTTTGACGAATACCGGTATTTTGAGAGCGGCCGACGGTTTGAGACGGTGGCTTATGAAGGCTATCGTTTTGCCCTCACCGTATGCGAAGATATCTGGGATACTGAGGAAGACAGGGCCTATGTGGTCTCCCCTCCTGAAGCTTACATTCCCCTCCAACCCCATTTTCTCATCAATATTTCCGCCTCGCCTTTTCATCCCGATCAGCAGGAAGCCCGCTACAACGCCATGGGACACTGGTGTGCGCGCCTGGGCGTGGAGGGACTGTACTGCAACAGCGTGGGAGCCCAGACTGAATTGATTTTTGATGGAGGGTCGTTTCGGATGAATGCACGGGGTGCGGTCACGCATCGGGCCTCTTTTTTCACCGAGGATCTCTTGATCACAGACCACGGAGCGCCGCCTTTGAACTATAACGACCCGGACGGCTTTGAAAAGGTGTATCAGGCCCTCCTGCTGGGCCTGCGGGATTATTTCAGCAAGCAAGGTTTTCGCAAAGCCATTGTGGGGTTGAGCGGGGGCATTGACTCGGCTCTGGTGACCGTGTTGGCCACCCGAGCCCTCGGGCCGGATAATGTGCTGGCCCTGCTGATGCCGTCCCCATTTTCGTCAGAGCACTCTGTGACAGATAGCATGATGCTGTGCGAGAATTTGGGCATTCGGTATGAAGTGCTTCCCATCGGCCCGGTGTTTGAGACTTTCCTCAAGACCCTGGAAAGGCCCTTTAAAAACACCGAATTCGGGGTGGCCGAAGAAAATCTCCAGTCCCGCATCCGGGCGGCCTTGCTCATGGCCCTCTCCAACAAACAAGGATACGTGCTCCTGAACACTTCCAACAAAAGCGAATTGGCAGTAGGATATGGCACCCTCTACGGCGACATGTGCGGCGCTCTGTCCGTACTGGGTGATATTTACAAAACAGGGGTGTACATGTTGGCCCGGTTCATCAATCAAACGGCCCCCTGCATTCCGGAAAACATTCTGACTAAGGAGCCTTCTGCAGAATTAAGACCGGGTCAGAAAGACAGCGACAGCCTGCCTCCCTATCCGCTGCTGGACATGGTGCTGAGCCGCTACATTGAAGGCCGTCAAGGACCAGATAAAATATCCCGGGAAACCGGTCTGGATAAAAATTTGGTGCTGCATATACTGCGGTTGGTGAACCAGGCTGAATTCAAACGTCGCCAGGCGCCGCCCGTTTTACGGGTGACCCCCAAAGCCTTCGGCCCGGGACGAAGGTTGCCAATCGTGGGAAAATATCTTGAATAATTCGAATCCATTTTTTTCACTAATTAGTTATCTGAAATGTATCTTTCATTTTAACTTATCTTTTAGAACAAAACGAATTAAAACCCAACTAAAACAGCTCTGCACTCCTTAATTTTTCCAACCGACTGAGGCCAAAGGACAGAAATACATCCGAAAAGGAAGCTGCTTCCGTACCTTTGCCGCACCATGCGGGCACGCACTCGACACAAGCCCAAGGTGAACGTGGTGACGCTGGGCTGCGCCAAAAACATCTTTGACAGCGAAGTGCTGATGGGCCGTCTGAAAGCTTCCGGCTTTGATGTGGCGCATGAACGGCCGGACGGCGGCTACGAAGTGGTGGTCGTAAACACTTGTGGCTTTATTGAGTCGGCCAAAGAAGAGAGCATACAAACCATTCTGCAATTTGCAGGCGCACGGGAGAGCGGCCAAATTCAAAAACTCATTGTAACAGGGTGCTTATCTGAGCGTTATCGGGATGAACTGAGGACGGAAATCCCGGAAGTGGATGCCTGGTTCGGAACACGGGACCTCCCCCAACTTCTGAAATTATTGAAAGCGGACTACCAGCGCGAATTGGTGGGTGAGCGTTTACTCACCACACCCCGCCACTATGCCTACCTGAAAATTTCCGAAGGTTGCGACCGGCCCTGTAGTTTTTGTGCCATCCCCCTGATGCGGGGGAAGCATACATCGCGGCCCCTTGAAGAGCTGGAAAACGAAGCCCGCCGACTCGCGGAGCAAGGCGTAAAAGAACTGATCCTCATCGCCCAGGACAGCACATATTACGGACTGGATTTGTATGGAACAAGACGGCTTGCCGAGCTTCTGCAGCGGCTGGCCGGGATAGAAGGCCTGCGATGGATACGGCTGCATTATGCTTTTCCGGCCGGCTTTCCGACCGATGTTCTGGACGTGATGGCCCGCGAGAAAAATATCTGCCGGTATCTGGACATACCGCTCCAGCATATCCACGATGACATCCTTAAGTCCATGCGGCGCGGCCTCAACAGTGAGAAAACCCGGCGGCTTTTGGACCTCATCCGGGAAAAAGTGCCGGGGGTGGCCCTGCGCACGACCTTCATCGTGGGGTATCCGGGCGAAAGCCCAGCGCACTTTGAGGCTTTGTGCCGTTTTGTAGAGGAACAAAAATTTCACCGGTTGGGGGTTTTCACTTATTCCCACGAAGAGCAAACCGCAGCCTATGCCCTAAGGGATGATGTGCCCCCGGCCGAAAAAGAACATCGGGCCGCCACCCTGATGCGGCTACAACAGGAAATTGCCGAAGCGCATAACCGTGCCCTGGTGGGACGAAAGCTTCCGGTGCTGGTGGACCGCTGCGACGGCCACAACAGTTTTGGACGCACCGAATTTGACTCGCCTGAAGTGGACAACGAGGTCATTTTGGAAAACACTCTTGTGCAGCCCGGAACTTTTGTGGAAGCGGAAGTCTGGGATGCCGGTCCTTTTGATGTCTTTGCCCGCCCGTGTGAAGCCATGTAGTTTTTCTCCTGCACGGGAGTTGAGTTTTTTACCCGCCCCGGTGCGTAGCTACCTCCAGGGCGAAGATGTGTGGCGTCCATATCTTCCCCCCAGAAAAAGCCTGAGGGAAGACATTGCAGACGCCCTGGCAAAAAAAACCTTCCCAAACTCCACAAGGGAGCACCTGGTGGCTGTGCTCCTGCGCCAAAAAGCCGCTTGTCCTTCCGCGCATCCGCTGCTGGAGCGCCTGAGCCGACCGAATTGTTATGTAGTGACCACAGGGCATCAGCCGGTGCTGATGGGAGGCCCCCTGTTTTTCTGGTTTAAAATAGCCGGCGCTCTCCTATTGGCCCGACAGTGTCGATTGTGGTTCCCGGATAAGGATTTTGTACCGGTTTTTTGGTTGGCTGGGGAAGATCATGACCTGGCAGAAGTATTTTCTTTCCATGGACCGGATGGCCGGCAGCATGCCTGGCTGCCACCGGACGGTTACCAGGGCGCTGCCGGCCGCTACCCGGCTCATCCCTTGTGGGGCTGGCTGAAGGATGAAATCCAGACCATGCCGGGGATTTTGTCCCATCCCTGGTATCCGGCCTTGGAACGGGCATTCCGTGGGGCCCAGAATCTCAATGCGGCCACCCTGGCCTGGCTGGATGATATCTGGGCGCCTCAGGGTCTTCTCACGATAAATCCCGACGACCCGGAACTGAAAGGGCTTTTTAAACCCTGGTTCCGACAGGAATTGGAAGAGCCCTTCGTAGCCCAAGGGCTGGCGGAAAGCCGGCTTTTTTTTGACCAGCACGGCTTCAAAACCCAATTGCAGGGACGCCCCCTTTCCATCTTTTATTTGCACCCCCAGGCCCGGATGGCCTTGGAGCCTATTGCTCCCGGTCAATTTGCGGCGGGGACTGCCCGATTCAGCATCGAAGAACTGATGGCCGATGTGGGCCAGCTCAGTCCAAATGCCGCGCTTCGGCCCTTGTATCAGGAAGCTGTGCTGCCCAATGTGGCCTATGTGGGAGGGCCGGCCGAAATGCATTACTGGCTGCAGCTGTCCCCCGTTTTCAATAAGGCAGGATTACCCATGCCGGCCCTTGTGCTCCGGCCGATGGGAGCTGGTATTCCCCAGTCCTTGTGCCACCTCATGCACACAACCGGCCTCAAAGCCGCCGACCTGAGCTCTTCCGCAGATTCATGGATTCAGAAACTTGCGCTTCGCGAGGATACACTATCCAAGAGCCTTGAGACCGAACACCGGCACATCCAGGAAGCTTTGGACCGGATCCGGAAACTATTATCCCAGGTGGAACCACCTCTTGAACGCAGCGGTCTTGCCGCCTTGAAGCGTTGGGAAAACGCCTGGCACAAACTCCGCGCCTTACCCACACGGACATGGAAGCGACGCCATGCCGAGCAAATACTGGACCTGAAGGCGTTAGAATATTGGATTTACCCGGACGGTATATTTCAGGAAAGACGGCTGTCCATCTGGGATATGGCATTTCTGCAAGATGCCCAAAAATTATTGAACCTTTTTGATCCCTTCACGGAGGAAGGTTTTTGGATTTTTACTTTTTCCTGAAAAGGGTAAGCATTCAAATAACTAAATATGCAATGTATTTATATCTAACACAAGTCAGTTCAAAATACAATTATTTTAAAATTTAATTGCTATTAAAATTCGGATTTTGATTGTCTCCATTTATTTTTTATCCTAGATCCCAAAG
This sequence comes from Flavobacteriales bacterium, assembly GCA_025055575.1. Taxonomy (GTDB): domain Bacteria; phylum Bacteroidota; class Bacteroidia; order CAIKAF01; family CAIKAF01; genus JANWWQ01. The sequence goes on from JANWWP010000066.1 coordinate 72,053, forward strand.
TGATTTCAACTTGACCGGTTCTTTTTTGAATAATAATTTTTCAACGTCGCAGGAAATGCTGCAAAATAATTAAATTTAGCAGGGCACACACAGTTTTATGAAAACTCAGGATCTGCGTTTAGAATCCGTGGGAATTTCGGTCGCCATTCTCCCCGACATGCCGGGCAATCAGCCCGGGGAGTGGAGCGTGTATCTTCTCAATTCCAATCCTTTCCCGATTTACGGAATTCTGATAACCAGTAAAGGCTACGGCATTCTCAACAATGAAAAGCGCGTCACATCGGTCATACGTCGCTTTTTCGAGGATTTGCCAGGGCAGAGTTATCTTAAAATAGAGCCCATCATGGAAGAAATCTTTGGCCTCACGAACGAATACTGGGTGAGTTATTATGTGGACAAACAAGTGTATGACCGTCGTTTCATTTTTTTGCCTGAAACCATCTTGCGCAGTAATATGGTGGAAATACCCCTGATTGGGCGCCAAGGGGTCTTGATTTCGTAAGAACCTCAAATTCCACCCGAAATTCGAAATCCTCCACCCTACCCCAGGGGCGTCAGGCTTTTTTCTCCGGTGTCCCCTGAATTTCCGAGGGAGGCATGGTGCCAAAAACCAGATCCCAAAAGGGGCTGGACACACCAAAAGCCCTATCAGGACAGCGGTAATGATGCAGGGTGTGATGGCGCCAGAGTTTTTTTAGAAAAGGAAAGGGCGGTTTGAAGGTATGGATGGAATAATGCAAAGAAGAATAGGCGATGTAGCCCACCACAAAACCGGGCGTAAAGAAAAAAGCGGAGGATCCCATCAGCAGGTAAAAAATGCCCAGAAATACAGAAGCTAAAACAATATTTACCAAAGGCGGCTGGAATAATCTGTCTTTATCATGAGGATAATGGTGGTGCACCACGTGAATGGTATAAATTACCTTTTGTCCTTTCTCAGACTGTGCAGGAAAATGGAAGGCAAAACGATGCATGAGGTATTCCACAAGGGTCCATGTGAACATGCCAGCCGGGAAGAGCCATGCACAACGTTCCCATGGCAGGCCCAGGCGATAATGCCCCACCCATAACAACATCGCACTAATTGAAAGATCCAAAGGGATGATCACCCAAGGCGACGTGCGGGTGAGCCAATCCAGATACCGATTCCTGAACAACCGGGCCGTTCCTTCTTTTTCCGGTTTAAAGTTCAGTATACCACTTTCCATATCCGGTGCAAAATTAGGGCAATAAATTTTCAAATGAGGTTTAAATAATTCTCTTTATTCTCAATATTTAAACCTCTGGTCCAAAACCTTTTTAATTTTGCATTACAAACTGATTATGAAATTTTTAAACGAATTTTTGTATTTCGATGAGCTGATTCTTTGGGCCGTTCCTGTATTTATTCTCAGTGTTTTTCTGGAAGCGGCTTGGATCATTTGGGCACGCAAGGAGCGGTATCCGGGCCGAGATGCCTTAGCCTCCATCGGGATGGGCTTGGGCAGCGCTGTCATCAACACGGGAATGAAAAGTGGGGTGATGGTGGTTTTCTTCTGGCTTTATCAACATCGTGTATGGACGGTGCCCACCGATACCTGGTGGGGTTGGATTCTGCTTTTCCTTGCGGATGATTTTTCTTTTTACCTCCACCACCGGGCCTGTCATGAAATTCGGTTGTTCTGGGCCGGTCATGTGAACCATCATTCCAGTCAGCATTACAACCTGGCTGTGGCCCTTCGCCAAAGCTGGGGGGAATTATTGCATAAATATATCTGGTGGGCCTGGATGCCTTTTTGGGGATTTCATCCTGGAGCGATGATGGTCATGTTGTCCATTAGCTTGATCTACCAGTTTTTCCTTCATACGGAAAGCGTGAAGCATTTAGGATGGCTGGAACTTATTTTGAATACACCCTCCCACCACCGGGTGCACCATGGAAGTAATATTCGTTACCTGGACCGCAACCACGGCGGTATTTTGATAATATGGGATAAGCTATTCGGCACATTCACCCCGGAAACAGAAAAAGTGCAGTACGGAATCACTAAAAATATCCACACCTACAATCTATGGAACATTGCCACCCATGAATATAAGGCTCTTTTCCAGGATGTCCTTCGTGCGCCAGGGTGGCGCAACAAATTGCGCTATATCTTTTATCCACCCGGCTGGAGCCATGATGGCTCCAGCCAGACAGCCCAAGAGTTGCGTAAAGCCCAAAAATCCATTAAGGCCGCTGAAAGCTCCCCATGAATTCATTTAAAATTAAGAGGGGATGAGAATCTAGTGGTAACCTCAGACTTGTGAGTTCAAATCAGAAAGGAAACTGAATCATCCGGCCCTTCGATATGGCTTGCGGTGCAAGCCTACTCAGGGACCGCCTTTCGATACGGCTTGCTGCGCAAGCCTACTCAGGGACCGGATATGCGGTGGCTGAGAAGGCCCCCAAGGGGCCGTATCGAAGCCCCGCACAGACGCAGCCTGCAGGGTCGTGGTGCGTTACATGCCATTTTCTGATGCAATAGAGGGTTTTTTATTACCGGCCCTTCGATACGGCTTGCTGCGCAAGCCTACTCAGGGACCGGATATGCGGTGGCTGAGTAGGCCCCCCAAGGGGCCGTATCGAAGCCCCGCACTGGCAAGGCCTGCAAGGTCGCGATGCGTTCCATGCCATTTTCTGATGCAATAGAGGGTTTTTTATTACCGGCCCTTCGATACGGCTTGC
>JANWWP010000073.1 GCA_025055575.1 Flavobacteriales bacterium
AAAGACGTTATGCGTCGGATACAGGAGGGGTGGCGCTCAACAATTACAACATGAACAACAATATGGCCAACCAGGCCAATTACAATTATGTGGCCAACCGCTTAAACATCCACAATGTTATCGATTACATGATATTGAATACCTGGAGCGTCAACAGCGACTGGATCAACTGGAATACGATGTGGTGGCGCGGCCGAAAGAGTCCGGGGGTAAAGTGGCGGTATGTATTGTGGGATATGGACAATGTTTTTGACCTTGGGGAAAATTTCTCGGGTTGGCAAACCACGGGATTCACGGCCTCTCCCTGTGATCTGTCCAACAACTTCCAAAATGCGGGGCCCAGTATGGGATTTTTCGATATTTTCGGACGGCTGATGCAAAACCCAGGATTTAAAGCGCAGTTCGCTGCGCGCCTGGGTCAGTTGCTTTCCGGGCCGCTGGATTGTCCCTATGTCATTGCCCATTTAGACAGTTTATCGGCCGTGGCTGCCACTGAAATGGGGCGTCACACACAGCGCTGGGGCGGCAATGTGGCCCAATGGCAAAACAATCTCCAGTACATTAAAAATCAGATAAACGGAAGGTGTTCAGTGCTCACTAATACCGCTAATACTCTGGGGCCATGTTATGATATTACGGGCCCCTTCAACTTGGTGTACAATGTCAGCCCGGCCGGTGCGGGGACCATTGATTTGAACGGCACTGTACTGCCGGCCTACCCCCATTCTATGACCTCCTATGGCAATATCACCAACAATCTGGTGGCCATTGCCAACCCGGGTTACACTTTCTCCCATTGGGAAGTGAAGCACCACACCTTCAATCCGGACACGGTGACGGCCTCCGTCAGCTATTTATTAACTGCCTCCGATACCATTATTGCTCATTTCATTCAGGATAACCCACCCGTTCCAATTACTTTCATTGTAACCCCTCCGCTTTCCGGAAATATAGACATCAGCGGCTTCACGCCGGGGGGATATCCTTGGACGGGGTCCTATGCCACCAATTCCAACGTGGCGCTTACGGCAACGCCTGTTCCAGGTTTCACATTTGACCATTGGAGCGCCGCACATCACTCTTTTACTCCAGGCTCCACTCAAGCCAATACTTCTGTCACAGTCCTTCAATCTGACACGATTTATGCCCATTTCGTGCAGGTGATTCCCCCGGCTCCTTCTAAGTTTTCGCTGACTCTGGATGTGGCTCCGGCGAATAGCGGTAACATTGTTTTTAATGGCCAAACCTTTAGCCTCTTCCCAGTGACCGTGCAATTGGATTCCAATACGGCAGTTAATCTCGCAGCCATGGGGCTACCGGGCTTTTCTTTTCTGAATTGGACGTCCCATCATCATTTCCTTAACCCGGATCCAAGCCAGCCGCTCGTGAATTTCTTCCTTCAGCACAACGATACGGTGGTGGCTTGGTTTGAGGGAATACCCGAGGTCGAAAGGCCCATTCCCATGGTGCTCTTCCCCAATGCCTTCACACCGGATGGAGACCAACTGAACGACGTGTTCAGGGCTTACTGGAATGAATTTATCCGGGAAGGTGAAATAACCATTTTCAACCGTTGGGGCGAAGTCATTTTCCGAAGCGATAAATTAGATTTCCACTGGGACGGCACGCGGGGTGGGGTTCCCTGTCCGCAAGGGGCCTATGTGTATGTTTTCAGATATCTGACCACTTTAGAGGAAAAGGAATTTTATCAGACAGGCGTCTTGCTGCTATTACGTTGAACCGGTTAAACTGGATTAGCTTTGGGTAATTTATTGCCCAGGTGAAACAGTTCTACCGTTTTATTAATCTTCTCCTCCTCTTCATCACCCTGTGCCTAGCGGCAGTCTATATCTATTTCATTATTTTTACGGTGAATCAGGGTAAAGGTGAAGGCCGCCGGGAGATAGAACACAGTTTTTACAAGACCTTGCTCAGCCCGCAGTGGAATATAAGCCGGGCTTCTTTTCGTGAAACATTGGATTCCGCCTCGGCGCAAATTTTTGTGAACTTTTTTCAGGAGGCTCTGATCGAGAACAACATTCGACATGATGTCAACATCCGGGTTTTTAATCCTTCGAATGAAGAAGTCTTTAACCAAACCAATAATCCTCTCAGTTTTTTGGTTTCTCGAATCAGACTTTCCATAAAAAACAGAAACTTTCAGAAAGTCGGCGAACTGGAAGTGGAATATTCATCCCTCTCTCGACGCCTTTTGGCTCAAATCATCTTACTTGTCGTATCTCTGATTGTGATTCTAATAATTTTTGCAGCCACTATTTACTTAATAAATCTCCAACTCAAGCAGCAGGAAAAACAACAGCAAGCTACCCTTAACCTTATCGGAAATATTTCCCATGAACTTCGATCGCCCATCACCGCTATTTCCCTGGCCTGTGAGTCCTTACGCAAGGAAATGCCCGACAATAAATTGTTACAAGCTATTGATACTGAAAATCGCAGGATGGGGCTTCTGGCAGAGCGGGTGATACAAAACCTAAGGTTTCAGCAATTTTCCTTAGAGGCTCCTAAAAAGGAGCGTTTACATATTCATGAACTGCTCACTGAAATTGTGCAGAATGTCCGCATTACCCAACTGCCTTCAGACACCAGGCTGAGTTTGATTTTGAATTCAAACGAGGACGAAGTACTTGGAGATAAGGTACTTTTGACTTCAGTATTTTACAATCTCATTGAAAACGCCATTAAATATAGGGATCCTGCCAAGCCTTTCCATTGGATAGAAATTTCCACACTTTCACGGGGCATCACGCTAAGGATCAGCATTAAGGACAATGGGATCGGAATTCCTGAAAAATATATCCATAATATCTTCGACAGGTTTTTCAGAGTGCCTACCAACGATGTCCACAACGTCAAAGGGCACGGTCTTGGACTGGCATTTGTGAAAAGCGTCATTGAATCCCACCAGGGATCCATTACAGTGCGCAGCATTGAGGGAAAAGAAACAGAATTTATTATTTTCTTAAATTTGTGCCCCAAAAATCAAAAACTCCTAAAACAATAAAATATGGCAATAAGTAGCGCGCCAATTTTTAAGCTTCTACTCGTTGAAGACGAGGAAAATATCGGTCACATTGTCTCCGACTTTTTGACGAATAAGGGATATGATGTTACGTGGGCCAAAGATGGTCGGGAAGGTACGGAACTGGCCTTATACAATACATTCGATCTCTGCATCTTGGATGTGATGCTGCCCTATAAAAACGGCTTTGACCTGGCCCGGGAAATTAAACAAGCTTATCCGGATATTCCCATCATTTTCCTGACCGCTAAAAACATGCCTGAAAACAAAATAGAAGGCTTCGACCTGGGGGCGGATGATTACATCTCAAAACCCTTCCTAATGGATGAGCTGGCCGCCCGCATCAACGCAGTACTGCGACGTACGCGGCACAGCGTGACGGTGTCCCCTACAAAACCTTTTAAAATTGGCAAATATGAATTCAACCCGCTGACCCAGGAGCTCTCTATTGGGGAAAATAAAAGGAAACTCACCGCCAAAGAATCAGAGCTGCTACGCCTTTTGTGCCAAAATATGAACCGGGTGCTCGAGCGTAACTTTGCCTTACGTAATATTTGGCGGGAAGACTCTTATTTCAATGCCCGGAGCATGGATGTGTACGTTACCAAACTGAGAAAATATCTGAGCGAAGATCCGAACGTAGCCCTGCTGAATGTTCATGGTAAGGGTTTCAAGCTCGTGGTACCGGAAGAAACAGAATAATTTTTCGGAAGCGGCACCAGGATTTTTTAAAGAAAAAGATCCATTCCCGTGAGCCGCAGGTTACGGCCAATCCAACGCCATATTTGCAGGGCGTGATGCTCTTCGGTGATATTTTTTTCCGGATCCTTCAGGTGTACCAATCGGATGTTATCCACCCACTCCGGAATTCCGTCTTTGTCTAAATCCATCCATTGTGGGCTGTGACTTTCTTCAAGGAGTGCGCAGGGTATTTGTTTTCTAGAGCGACAACCGGGATTTGAGAACAAAGTTTCAAATTGGCGGGCCTGCCAGGCGATTTGCATTTGTCCGTCCTCCCCAAGCGTCCAAACCCGGTACTCAACAATTTGGCTGCACGGTTCACGTCGGTGTTTTTCAAACCATATTTCAGCTTCCGGGGAAGCGTTTTTATTGCCGGGATACCAAGCCCACACTTCTTTTTCCAGGAGCCTGGGCCGATCCTTTTCAGAAAATAGATCAAAAATTGCCCAAAGGGTGTCTCCATTGTGTGAATATTTTACGGCTAAACCATCTCTGGCCTGCCTGAGAGGGAATTGTTCAAAAGTTAGGTACGTGGCACTTGTTCCCAGGTATCTCGTTACGAGAGAAGAACAATAAGTGTCGTCCGCATGAAGCTGGATTTGTGCATTTAAAATATCAAGGGAAAGATATAACCCAACGATCCAACAGACGCGCATCACATAAATTAGGAAAGGTGTTTTTCTAAAGTTTGAATGTGCAGTTTTTCGTGACCTGCCGTGATCCGTACCAAAATTTCCGGCGAAAACCATGTGTTATTAGCCATGCCCTGGCGCTGAAAGTCTTCCGCACTGAAGGATGCAAAAAGCGTCAGGGTGGCAGAGCGTACGGCCTGATAGTCTTCCATAAGGCCTCTCATTTGCTGCGCCTGGTTCAGATGCCCATACGAGGCAGCCCATTGATCCTGATCGTAACCCGGCAGTGGATTCGGGGTGTTGCGCGCAATCCAGAGCGCCCGGAACTGGTACACCCTTTCTGCATCCGTCACATGGCGCAGCACCTGAAGCACATTCCATTTTCCAGGGGCGTAAGGCCGGGTGACATCCCAATGCCTGTTTTTCTGAAGCCACACATCGAAATTTCTTTTTTTAAGGTAGGCCAAGGCTTCATTTAGAGTTGGAAAGAGTTCAATATAAGGTTTGTAAAATACCGAAACTTCAGCAGGGGGGGGCAATCTCAGTCTAGTATTTGATGAAACGTGTTAGAGCTTTTTGGCCATCACAGGAGGCCCGGATAAGGTAAAATCCTGGATTCAGATGGCCAATATCCACGGGGGCTTGAAGAGCCCGCTGGAGCACCCTGCCTTGCAGATCCAGGACCTCTAGATTGTGGCAGGGGGTTTTTACGTGCACGTATTGAGAGGTCGGATTAGGATAGACTTGAAATGTGCCCACCGTAGGTTCCGGCCCAGGCATTTGAGAGGCTGTGGCGGATCCCATAAACAGGGTGAGGCCACCGCAATAGTTGCCCACCACCAGGTCAGGCAGGCCGTCGCTGTTGATGTCGGCCAAGCTCACCGCGGTACGCGCGCCCTCGCGCAGGCCCAGGAATGCTGGGGTCACAAGTTGAAAGGCCCCCGAGAGGTTGCCGGCGATGTTGGAATAATGAAAAATGCGGCCGTTGTGGCTGCCAACGAAGAGTTCCCACTGTCCCCCGGACGTTTTAAAAAACCAGGGAACACTGTAGCTGTTGAAGGACAGGGCGCTGTCGATAACGTTCACCTGACCGAGGTCCGCGATGGTGGGTGTGGAAGAAAAGCCCGGCAGCTGGGGCGTTCCGGTATTCTTATAAAAATTCAATTTACCCAGGCGATGACCGCAGACGATGTCCAAAAGGCCGTCTTCATCAAGATCCACCAGTTGGGGTGCGCTGAATTGGGGTTCCTGAATGAAGCCCACGCCGGATTGTTTAAGCACAAACTGGGGAATGCCCCCGTTGGTTCCACTGTTTTCATACCAGTAAAGCCGTCCAGTGGACTCACCAAAGAGGAGATCCGCATCGCCATCGGCGTCCAGATCTCCAAAAGTGGGCGTGATATTTTGATAATTCCCCGCCAGCAGGCCGGCCAGGTCTGAAGTCATAAGTTCAAATACCGGCTGAGTGGGGGTGCCCGTGTTTCTGAAAAAGTACAAACGGCTTCGGCTTTGACCGGACTGATAAATATTGCCGTTGCCCACCGTTAAATCCAACAATCCGTCACCATCCACATCATGGAAAACAGGATATGCTCCTTCGCCCACGTCCAGCATGTCTTTTTGTAAAAAATCTGTCCCCCAGAATTGAAAGGATGGCAGGGAGTCCCAGCCTTCATTGAGGTATAGCCAGAGGCTGCGCGCATTTTCTGAATTGACGTTAAAATTGGGCGAGGCCAATAGATCGCGCCGTCCGTCGTTGTTCACATCTGTATAAAAGGCCGCTGGAAATATGGCCAAATTCACCGGCACGGAAGTTCCAAGGCCCGCCGGAAACTGAGGATTTTGGCTTCCAATAATGGCCGTTCCAGGAGGGCCATTGTCCAGCAAGAGCGTGAGTGTGGGGTAGCTGAGATCCCCCACCACCAAATCCATGCGTCCGTCCCCGTTGGCATCCAAACTCATCAAGGTGCTGCCGCCGTGGCGGGGAGGCCCCGGATAGGTGTGGATAAATTGGCCATCGCAACTGTCGTTCAAATAGAGTGTGTTGTTATTCGGGTCTTCCACCACATGCCCCCAGTTGTCGGTATGTAATTTGAAAATCAAGCTATCGGAATGTCCATACCATTCGCGTGAAAGATTTTTATGCATTTCCAAACAGGCCCCTAGGACATTAAAATTTAAGACGTCCAGGTCGCCATCCTTGTCCAAATCAGCAAATACCGGATAATCAGCCCCGGAAATATAAATGCCGGTGGTAAAATTACCATAGTTGCTCATCAAAACGGGTTTCACCAATTGAAAGGAAAGGCCCTGGGGCGCAGAACCTATGTTGCGGTACACGGCGGCGCTGCCATTTTTGTAGGTGAAAAGATCCACTCGGCCGTCCTTGTCGTAATCCGTAAAAAATGTCCAGGCCTGAAGCCCATCCGGAAAATACGGTCTGTATTCCGGGGCGGGACGGTAAAGCATCTGGCCCGGGGCGCCGATGTTGAGAAAAGGCAGAAGGCGATGCCCCGTCCGATCAAAAGTGATCAGGTCGTTGAGGCCGTCGTAGTTGAGGTCGATGCTGTGGATTTGAACATAATTGAGGCCTCCGCTCCAGGCCATCGGGAGCGCCGCGCCATTGACAATTATCGGGACGGTGTCCGTTCGAATAAAAAACGCCGGCAGTTGGCCCTGAATTTTTAATGGAAGGCTCAGCGCACCCCACCCGAAAAAAGCAATTCTTTTAAAAATGAAAGTCATGCAACAAAGGCGTGAACCATAGGACAAAAAATGCGGCAAGCGCCATCAACGCGTAGGGTACGAGGGCTGCCGCGCCGGCGTAATCCTTGGCCATACGTTGTCCGAAAAACAACGCCAGAACCGATACCATGGAAAGTACGACACCAAAGAGAGCAGGCTTCATGTCGTCCATTAATACATACACAAAGCCCACGAAACAAAAAATGCCACTAAAAACTTCCAGCGCGGTGAGAATGCTCAAAAGCTGAGGCACTGAGTGGCGCAAACGGCTTTGGGCAAAATGCTGTTGAAGCCATTTTAAATTGTCGGCCCTGTGAATGAGTTTATCTATTCCGGACTGAAGGAAAAGGATCGCTAAAAAAGCGGTACAAAAAAGAGCAGGGATGTGACGGATGCCAGCTTCTATCATGGGTATTTTTGTTATTCTCTACAAAATTAAAAAAAGCCGACGCAGTACTTTTGGCGGGTTTTATATTGCATGCCATGAGTGCCACCCCACAGGTGCGGGTGCGTTTTGCGCCCAGCCCTACAGGACCTTTACATATTGGCGGCGTCCGCACCGCTCTGTACAACTATTTATTTGCCCGCCGTCATGGAGGAGCTTTTATCCTGCGTATCGAGGACACCGATCAGAGCCGCTATGTGCCCGGGGCCGAGGCTTACATCCTTGAAGCTTTAGACTGGCTGGGCATAAGCCCCGACGAGGGGCCGGCCACGGGCGGACCATTTGGTCCGTATCGTCAGAGTGAAAGAAAATCTCTGTACTGGTCATTTGCCGAAAAACTTCTGGATGCAGGGCATGCCTATTATGCTTTTGACACGGAGGAGGAGCTCGAAGATATGCGGCAAAAGCTGTTAAAAAGTGGCCAAAAAGCAGCTGCCTACAACAGTATCACCCGCCACAGCATGAAGAATTCCCTCACCCTGCCTCAGGCTGAGGTTCAGGCCCGGATTCGCAACGGGGAGCCCTACGTGGTGCGCATTAAAATACCCCGCAACGAAGAAGTGAAGGTGTATGACCTGATCCGCGGGGTGGTGGTGGTGAACAGTTCCACGCTGGATGATAAAGTGTTGTTCAAGAGCGACGGCATGCCCACGTATCACCTGGCCAATGTGGCCGATGATTACCTCATGAAAATCACGCACGTAATACGGGGCGAGGAATGGCTTCCATCAGCTCCTTTGCATGTGTTGCTTTACAAATATTTGGGCTTGGAGGCGGTGATGCCGGCCTTTGCGCATTTGCCGCTGATTCTTAAACCCGAAGGCCATGGCAAACTCAGCAAACGGGACGGCGACCGGCTGGGGTTTCCGGTTTTCCCGCTCAACTGGAAGGATCCCGCCACAGGAGAATTGAGTGCCGGCTACCGCGAGACCGGCTGGCTGCCCATGGCGGTATTGAATTTTCTGGCATTGCTGGGATGGCATCCCGAAGAAGGGCGTGATATTTTTTCTTTGGATGAACTGATTGAAAAATTTGATCTATCACGAATCTCAAAAGCCGGCGCCAAATTTGACCTGGAAAAAGCCAAATGGATCAACCGCCAATACCTGGCAGCCTTGCCCCCTGAAAAACTGGCCCAGGAACTACGCACTCAGGCACGCCACGCAGGAATAGAGGCTGACGAAGCCTATTGTCTGAAAGTTGTGGAGCTGGTGCGGGAAAGACTGAATTTTCTGACTGAAATATGGCAGGAGGCTCGCATTTTTTTTGTGGCCCCAGATCCTCTTCCTACCGAAGCGCTTCAGAGCCGGCTGAAGCCTGAAACGCCCGCGCTCCTGAACGAGGTTCTCCAGGCTTTGGCCCGCCTGGAAGTTTTTGACTCGGCCTCTATTGATTCTATTCTTCATGAAACGCTGGCCCGACATCAGCAAAAGCCGGCGGCGTTGCTCCCTGTGTTGCGTCTCCTGCTGGCGGGCAGCCTGGCGGGTCCCGCTGTTTCGGACATGATGCAGGTGCTGGGAAAAGAAGAAGTTCTAAAGCGCTTAAAAAAATTTGAGGTATGGAGGGAGAAAGTCTGACCTGGATTGCCATAGAGAACCTTCGTTTTCACATGCCGTTGGGTGTTCATGATTGGGAGCAAGAATCCGGGACTGATGTGGAGATCACGGTGCGCGCTGCGTATGATGCGCTCCGTGCTTCTGTAACAGGTAGTTTGGAATGTGCCGTGGACTATGCCCGAATTTGCGACCGTATAGCTGAAATTTGTAATGAGCCTTGCCGATTGGCTGAACATCTGGCTGAAAAAATTGTTATGCACATATTAAGGGAAAATCCTCCCCTACAAGTGGTGGAAGTAGAAATTTCCAAGTTAAAGCCGCTTGTAGCAGGTGATCCCCGTTGCTTCAAAGTATTCCGGCGTGTCAGAAAACAAAAAGAAACCCCGCCCCAATCATATTTGCCCAGCCTGTAAGAAGCATTTTTATTGCCATGAGGCGGAGGGCTGCTGGTGCGAGAGTATTATTCTCACACGTTTAGTTTTGGCGCGGTTACGTCAAAAGTATGTCAGTTGTTTGTGCGAAAATTGTCTTTGGAAAGAAAGTCTTTCGCCCAATTAAAAGGAGCGGGCGGCCCTTTTCCATCACCAGAAAAACTGGCATTCCATAAGGTGCCTGATCAAAACTTCAGAATTTTTTTCATTGGGCGCGTGAAAACGCAGGACATCCAGACCTGCCGGGAAAAAGCAAGGCAGGGTGTGGAAGCGCGGTCAATTCCTCCTAAAAAGTTTTTAATCTTTTCTAATGTCCTAAGGCTGAAAGGTGTTTTACTCGTTTTTTCAAACACTTTAATCTGCGTGGTTTAGGTCAAAAAAATTTTGGCGGCCTCAGGTAATACAACAATGGGGAGAGGGGTGCGCGAATGAATAGATTTTTTTCTTCAAAAATGTTCAACAACATTTTCTGAATCTCAGGGAAAAGGGGGAAGATTCCCCTGAAAATGGTCTCCTCCGCTTTTGAGGAAATGTCCGTTCAGAGGGCTCTAATTTTGCAAAAGGATGACCGAAGAAGCCCGATGGTGGCAAACCCCCGTGGAATACATCAAGGGTGTGGGCCCGCGCAGAGCCGAGTTGTTGCGCCTGGAAGCAGGAATTCACACCGCCGGGGATTTAATCTCCCATTTTCCTTACCGCCATCTGGACCGAAGCCGCATTGACCTTGCGGCAGAACTTCGCGAAGGTCAGGCTTTTGCCCAGCTGAAGGGAAGGCTTACCAATATTCGGTGGGTGGAACGCGGCCCGCACCGGCGCTTGTCAGCCACTTTAACAGATCGAAGCGGCACCGTGGAACTCACTTGGTTTCAGGGTCTGAAATTCATTCGGCAAAGTCTGGTGGAGGGCGCCGAGTATCTTGTCTTTGGGAGGCCTGTGAAGCTGGGCTACACCTTCAGCCTGGCACATCCGGAAATGGAACGCACCACAGTAGGAGGGCCTGTGCGCCGCTTGGGGTTGATGCCGCTGTATTCCACGACAGAAAAAATGAAAAAAGCCGGTCTGGATAGCAAAGGTCTGGAAGCCATCATCCGCCGCCTTTTGGATGCCCTCCCGTTCACCTTTTCCGAAACGCTCAGCCCCGACGTGGTGGCTTCCGCCCGGCTTATCAGCCGGCATGAAGCCCTGCGCCAAGCACATTTTCCGGACTCTCAGGAAAGCCTTATGGCGGCAGTCCGGCGCTTGAAATTTGAAGAATTGTTTTTCCTCCGCCTGCAATTGCTCCGGCTCAATCTGGGCAGAAAACAGGAAAAACCAGGCATTGAAGTCGTTCGGGTGAACCGGCTGGTAAAAGAATTTTACGAAAACCATTTGCCATTCCGCCTTACGGGAGCTCAAATCCGGGTGCTGCGTGAAATACGGGAAGACATGGCCACCGGACGTCAGATGAGTCGCCTCTTGCAGGGGGATGTGGGCAGTGGAAAAACGATGGTGGCGCTCCTGGCCATGCTCAGCGTTGTGGATGCCGGCTTTCAGGCTTGCCTGATGGCGCCCACTGAAATTTTGGCCCAGCAGCATTACTTCGCTTTGGAGGCCCTGCTTCGCCCGCTTCGCGTGCCCGTGGCATTGCTCACCGGTTCCACATCCCGATCGGCCCGGCAGGAAATCCTTCCGGCTCTCGCGGAGGGTCGGCTACCTATCATCACCGGCACCCATGCCTTGCTGGAGGAGGAAGTGCGTTTCCACAACCTGGCCCTGGCTGTCATTGATGAACAGCACCGTTTTGGCGTGGCCCAACGCGGACGCATGTGGCAAAAAAATGATATTCCGCCCCATATTCTTATCATGACGGCCACCCCCATTCCCCGTACTCTGGCCCTCACTGTTTACGGGGACCTGGACGTAAGCTTACTGGACGAACTGCCACCCGGGCGCAAACCTGTGATCACACGCCTTCTCAAAGAGACACAAAGAAGAGAACTAACAGCGCTGGTGCGCACTGAACTGGAAAAAGGTCGTCAGGTTTATTGGGTTTTTCCTCTTATTGAGGAATCTGAAAAACTTGATTACACGCCCCTTGTGCGGGGATTTGAAGAGGTTCAGAAAGAATTTCCGGGATGGGAAGCAGCGATGCTCCATGGCCGGATGACTCCGGGGGAAAAAGAACAAGTGATGCAACGTTTTGCTACAGGACAAGCGCAAATCCTCGTGGCCACTACGGTAATTGAGGTGGGTGTGAATGTGCCCAACGCTTCGGTGATGGTCATTGAACATGCCGAGCGTTTTGGCCTGGCCCAACTCCATCAGCTTCGGGGACGCGTGGGCCGGGGCGCTGAACAATCCTTCTGCTTCCTAGTGGCCAGTCCGGGCCTAAGCCGCGAAGGACTGCAAAGACTTCAAATCATGAGCCAAACCCAGGATGGCTTTCGACTCGCGGAAGAAGATCTCCGCCTGCGCGGATCCGGCGATGTGGAAGGCACCCGCCAGAGCGGCAATGTGCGCCTACGCATCGCAGATCTCTCAAGGGATTTAGACATCCTGCAGGAAGCCGATGCTTGCGCCCGGGCTGTGCTGGCCGGCGACCCTTTTTTGGTGAGCCCTCTGCACGAACCACTGCGCCGCACTCTCCACACCTTGCGCCAGGCAGAAAGTTTCTGGAAAAATATTGCCTGAAAAAGAATATTCTACCACACGTTTTATTGGAATCTTGAAAAATTTTACCCGATACGAAAAAAATCCTAGTAAAGTTTTCCCAAAATGTTGGGTTGGACCAGATTAGAAATCCATCGGACATTTCGATTGTTTAAAATGGGTCTTTTGAATTATTCCCGTTGAGCATTCCCTAACTTCGCCGCCGCATTTATGGAAAAAGCTGCGAAACAAGTGCATGTGCCCTACGGAAAAAGTGTGCACGGCGAAGAGGAAATAAAGGCCGTAGTTCAAGTGCTGCGCACATCCACCCAGATGGGTCCTCATGTGGCCGAAATGGAGCGCCGCGTGGCCGCACTTTTTGATAAGCCTTTGGGTCTGATGGTGAACAGCGGCAGTACGGCCCTCTATCTGGCCGCTGATCTGTTGGATTTTCCCGCAGGTACAGAAATCATTACCCCGGTGCTCACCTTCAGTACAACGGTGGCGCCCCTTGTGAAAAAAGGCTGGGTTCCTGCTTTCGTGGATGTGGAAGAGGGCACTTACAACATGGATGTTTCTAAAGTGGAGGCCATGATCACACCGCGCACCCGCGCCATGTTTGTACCCAATCTCATCGGGAATTTGCCCGATTGGCCCGCATTGCGTCAATTGGCTGAAAAATATGGCTTGGCAGTTGTGGAGGATAGCGCCGACACTTTGGGAGCCACACTGAATGGCAGATCCAGCGGGGCCTTTTCTGACATTTCCACCACCAGTTTCTACGGCTCCCACGTCATCAATTGTGCCGGCAACGGCGGGATGATCTGCCTGCGCGACGAAGCTTTATACCGTCGCGGGAAACTCCTGCGTAGTTGGGGACGCAGCAGCAGTCTTTTTGTAGAGAGTGAGAAAATCGAAAACCGCTTTAATGTGGAGGTGGATGGTATTCCCTACGATGCCAAATTCG
This sequence comes from Flavobacteriales bacterium, assembly GCA_025055575.1. GTDB lineage: Bacteria > Bacteroidota > Bacteroidia > CAIKAF01 > CAIKAF01 > JANWWQ01. The sequence goes on from JANWWP010000073.1 coordinate 13,189, forward strand.
TATTCGAAGAGCCGGGCTATAACGTGGAGCCTTCTGAAATAGGCGCTGCTTTTGGTTTGGTTCAACTCAATAAATTGGAGGAAAATATTCGGCGCAGGGAAGAAAATTTCAGCTTTCTGCTGCACTTTTTCAAGCGTTACGAAGAATTTTTTATCCTACCCCGCCAATTGCCAGGATCGCGCACAGGATGGCTGGCTTTTCCCTTGACCATACGACCCTCAGCCCCTTTTTCGCGCAGAGACTTTCAGATTTTTATGGAGCAGAACGGTATTCAGACCCGCACAGTCTTTACCGGAAATATTCTTCGTCAGCCGGGCTTTAAAAACATCGCCTGCATCCGGGCTCAGGCTGGCTATCCGGAGGCCGATGCAGTGATGGCGGGCGGCGTATTGCTGGGTTGCCATCAGGGGCTCGGTGAGGAGCATTTGAACCACATTTCCGACACTTTTTTAGCTTTCCTTGAACACAAGAAAATCCCTTCTTAGGACAATTTTTTGAAATTAAGGTAAGGTGCCTTTTTCCAGTACAACACTTCTCAAAAAACTCAATAAACAAACCATTATTTTTGCGCCGCCGTTTTGTATCCATGAAATTTAAAATAAGGCGCGGGCTTAATCTGAAACTGGAAGGGGAAGCTGAGAAAATCACTACCGTTCAGGAGCAGATAGATACGGTGCGCATCAGCCCTTCGGACTTCCATCCCTACACTCCCAAACTTTTGGTTCAGGCTGGCGAAGAAGTGAAGGCCGGCACGCCTTTGCTGTATTTTAAGGAGCATCCTTCCGTGAAGGTATGTTCTCCGGTAAGCGGCGAGGTGGTGGAAATAGAACGCGGAGAAAAGCGGCGTTTGCTGGGCATAAAAATTTTGGCCGATAAAGCCATCACGTATCAAAAGTTTGAACCGTTCGACTACCGCAACGCCGATCGCGCTGCCCTCATTCAAAGGCTCTGCGATATGGGGCTCTGGCCCTTTTTCCGTCAAAGACCCTTCGATGTGGTGGCCAATCCTCTCCAGGTGCCCAAAGCCATCGTGGTGAGCGCCTTTGATACAGCCCCTCTGGCACCGGACATGGACTTCATCGTCCATGGAAACGGCCCGGATTTCCAAGCTGGACTTGACATTCTCGCACGTCTTACACCCGGCAAAGTTTATCTCAATGTGCATGACGTTCGCACACGCAGCGATATTTTCCTTAATGCGCGGCAGGTGACTGTGCATACCTTTTCGGGTCCGCACCCGGCCTCCAATCCGGGGGTTCAAATCCATCATATTGACCCTATCAACAAAGGGGAGGTGGTATGGACCCTTTCTGTTCCGGATGTGTTGTGTCTTGGGAAATCTGTGATGGAAAACCAGTTTGTGGCTTCGCGTGTTATTGCTCTCACGGGTAGTGAAATGCTCAGGCGTCGGTATGTCAAAACAGTCATTGGCGCTTCTCTGAAGCCACTTTTGGCCGGCAATATCACCCACCCAGATAGCACCCGCATTATCAGCGGGAATGTTTTGACGGGAACCCACGTGGGGATGGACGGGCACTTGGGCTACTATCACAGCCAGGTAACAGCCATTCCGGAGGTGCAGGAACCTGAATTTCTGGGCTGGATTGCACCGGGATTCAGCAAATTTTCCATCAACCACAGCTATTTTAGCTGGTTAAGACCCGGCAAGAAATACATTTTAAATTCGGGTTTGCAAGGAGAAAAAAGGGCTTTTGTGGTGACAGGCGAATACGAAAAAGTATTTCCCATGGATATTTATCCCGTTCAGTTGGTAAAAGCTATTCTGGCGAATGACCTGGAGCAAATGGAAAGCCTTGGAGCTTATGAAGTGGCACCGGAAGATTTTGCGCTCTGCGAATTTGTATGCACCTCCAAAATTCCCGTTCAAAAGATTGTGCGGGAAGGCTTAGATCTGCTAATGAGGGAAACTGCATAAAACACAAAAGCGTTTTGACCTATGCATAAAATTTTAAGAAATTTATTTGAAAACAAGCTTGGTCCCTTGTTTCACGAAGGAGGGAAGTGGCACAAATTCTGGCCGGCCTACGATGCTTTTTATACTTTTTTATTTCTGCCCGCCGAAAAATCGAGAGAAGGTGTGCACGTGCACGATGCCATGAACCTGAAGCGGCTCATGTCCATGGTGATCATCGCCCTCATTCCTCCCTTCCTTTTTGGGATGTACAACACCGGATATCAGCATTTTTTGGCGCTGGGCCAGCCCGCCGGGTTTTGGGATTGTTTCACCTATGGCGCCCTGAAAGTATTACCCATTGTGGTGGTTTCCTATGCGGTGGGATTGGGAATAGAGTTTGCCTTTTGTATTATAAAAGGCCATCCGGTGAGCGAGGGCTATCTTGTTTCTGGTCTTTTAATTCCTTTGGTTTTACCCGCCGACATTCCACTTTGGATGGTGGCTTTAGCGGTGGCATTTGCCGTCATTTTCGGTAAAGAAGTTTTTGGAGGTACGGGCATGAACATTCTCAATGTGGCTCTCACAGCGCGGGCCTTTCTCTTTTTCGCTTATCCCTCTTACATGTCAGGCAACATTTGGGTGTCGGGCGTTCCGGCTGAAGTGAATGCCCGCAGTGGAGCCACGCTCTTGGCTCAGGCCGCCGATGCCGGCTTTCTTGGGCACTTCAGGGCTGTGAACGGTGTGGGTTATGACAATACCTTCTGGAGCGCTTTTGTAGGCCTCATCCCTGGCTCCATCGGAGAAACCTCCGCCCTGGCTTGCCTGATTGGCGGGTTCATATTGGTATGGACAGGCGTGGGCAGCTGGCGGATTATTGTTTCAGTATTTGCGGGTGCATACTTCACGGGTCTGCTTTACAATCTTCTGGGTTTTAATGCTTATATGCAGTTGCCGGCCCATTATCATCTGGTGATGGGAGGGCTGGCCTTCGGCGCCGTTTATATGGCCACGGATCCAGTGTCTGCAGCTCAGACCAACAAAGGAAAGTTTGTGTACGGTTTTCTGATTGGCGTGATGGCAGTGCTCATCCGCGTCGTAAATCCTGCCTATCCGGAAGGCGTGATGCTGGCCATTCTTTTGCTGAATGTCCTGGCTCCCGTGATTGATTATTTTGTGGTGCAGGCCAATGTGCGCCGTCGTCTAAAACGCTTCAAAACCGCTGCTCATGTTCAATAAAGAAAGCAACTGGTACATTCTCCTTTTTTCGGCCTTGCTGGTCGTGGTAATGGGTACCGGGTTGGCCGTCATTAACCAGGTGACGCGGCCTTCCCAGGAACTCAATGAGTCCTTGGAAAAAAAGCAAAACATTCTGGCTTCTATCGGCATTCAGGCCAGCCGAAAAGAAGCGGGGAAACTTTTTGATCAGTACATCGTGGGCGCTGTGGCTATTGATACCGGCGGCAATGTGGTGACGGATAAATTAGAGGAAGTGTTTGCCATCAACCTGGCTGAAGAATTAAAAAAGCCTCTTCCACAGCAAAAATACCCCGTCTTTATTTCCAAAGTGGACGAAGAAACTCAATATATTGTGGCCATGCGAGGCAAAGGTCTATGGGATGCCATTTGGGGGTTTGTAGCCGTAAAATCCGATGGCCTCACCTTGGCCGGCGCCACCTTTGATCACAAAAGCGAAACGCCAGGCTTGGGCGCTGAAATTAAAGAAAAACCTTTTCAGCAACAATTTCCCGGAAAAAAAATGGTGGATCCTTCGGGTCAGTTTGTATCCGTGGCGGTCATAAAAAAAGGCAGCGCGGCCAAAACCGATTATAATGTGGATGGCATTTCGGGCGGCACGCTCACCAGCAATGGCGTAAATGATATGCTTCGCAAATTTTTAGGAAGCTTCAGGAAATTTTTTGAAAAGACATCGGCGTTTTCCAACGCCTCTCCAGAGGGTCAACTTCAGCTTCCCGACTCCTTGGGAACGGATTCTTTAAAATCCCAAGCCGATCTAGAAAAAGACAGTCTTACCATCTGAATTAATAATAATATTCTTTAATTATGACAACGCAGGCGGCAACTTCCGTAAAAAAGGAAAAAGAAGCCCTGTTCAGCAGAAAAAATTTGAAACTGCTGAAAGATCCTCTCAATGACAACAATCCTGTTACCGTGCAGGTGCTGGGTATTTGTTCAGCTCTGGCTGTCACGGTGCAGGTGAAACCCTCTTTTTACATGTGTATGGGCGTATTGTTTGTGGTGGCCATGGGCAACGTGGTGATTTCGGCCATTCGCAATTTTATTCCCAACCGGGTCCGCATCATTGCCCAGCTGGTGGTGGTAGCCGGGTTGGTCACTATCGTGGATCAAGTGCTCAAAGCTTATGCCTACGACATGAGTAAAAAACTTTCCGTGTTTGTAGGGCTCATCATCACCAATTGCATTGTGATGGGCCGTCTGGAAGCCTTTGCCATGGGCAACCGGGTGTGGCCATCCCTCCTCGATGGTATTGGTAACGCATTGGGGTATAGTGTGATACTGATGATCGTGGCCACCGTGCGGGAAATTTTCGGTAGCGGCACATTCTGGGGTATCCGGCTCATTCCCTCCAGCCTGTATGCCACGGAGTCTTCGGCTGGCTACGTGAACAACGGGATGATGCTCTTGCCTCCAATGGCCCTCATCATTGTGGGGATTATCATATGGGTGCAGCGCGGAACCAATAAGAAACTCATCGAAAAACCGGAATAATCCAATAAGTTATGGAGAATCTGCTGAGCATTTTCGTTCGGTCCATTTTTGTGGACAACATGATATTCGCTTATTTTTTAGGTATGTGTTCCTACTTGGCCGTCTCCAAGCGGGTGTCTACGGCCATAGGCCTCGGGGCGGCCGTCATTTTCGTGCTCACCGTCACCGTGCCTGTGAACTACCTAATTGAAAACTATTTGCTGAAAAAAGGCGCCCTGAAGTGGCTTGGTCCCGAATTCGCTGCTTTAGATTTAGGCTTCCTGAGCCTTATTTTCTTTATTGCTGTGATTGCTGCCATCGTTCAGATTGTGGAGATGGTTGTGGAAAAAGTGTCCCCCCCGCTGTATAATGCTCTTGGAATATTTCTTCCGCTTATTGCGGTGAATTGTTCTATTCTGGGCGGGTCGCTTTTCATGCAAACGCGGGACTATGGTTCCCTGGCCGAAGCCACCGTATTTGGTTTTGGTTCGGGCATCGGCTGGTTCATCGCGATTGTGGCTATCGCCGCCATTCGGGAACGCATTCGTTATTCTGACGTGCCGGCGCCTTTGCGGGGCCTTGGGATGTCATTCATCATCACAGGCCTCATGGGCATTGCTTTCCTCAGCTTCGCCGGTATAAAAATTTGATTTACCCAACCCATGGATCCGATATTCATTATTTCCTCCATTGTCGTTTTTCTGGCTGTTATTTTTTTGTTGGTGGCCGTGCTTTTATTTGCCAAGGCCAAACTCACCAACACAGGTCCCGTTAAGATTATCATTAACGACGAAAAAGAAATCACCGTGCCGGCCGGGGGTACGCTGCTTGCCACGCTGAGCGCCGAAAAAATCTTCCTGCCTTCGGCATGCGGGGGCGGTGGCACCTGTGCCATGTGTAAGTGTCAGGTTTTGGAAGGAGGGGGCGAAATTTTGCCCACGGAAAGAGGCTACTTCACCCGCAAACAGGTGCAGGAGCACTGGCGGCTGGGCTGCCAGGTGAAGGTGCGCAACAATATGCGCATCCGTGTGCCGGAAGAAATTTTTGGTATTAAAAAATGGGAATGTGAGGTGGTCAGCAATTATAACGTGGCCTCCTTCATCAAAGAATTTGTGGTGCAATTGCCTCCCGGCGAAACACTTCATTTTCAGTCCGGCGGCTACATTCAGATTGATGTGCCGCCCTGCGAAGTGGATTTTAAAGATATAGATATACGGCCGCACCCGGACGATCCTGCGGGGCCTGATAAATTCAAGCCGGAATGGGATAAATACAATCTCTGGAGCCTTAAAATGAAAAATTCGGAACCCATTTTCCGCGCCTATTCCATGGCCAACCATCCGGCCGAAGGCAATATCATCATGCTCAATATTCGTATTGCCACACCGCCCTGGGATAAAGCCAACAATCGGTGGATGAATGTGAATCCTGGTATTTGTTCATCCTACGTTTTTTCAAGGAAACCCGGAGATAAAGTCACTATTTCAGGACCGTATGGCGAATTTTTCATTAAAGACACGGATAAAGAGATGATTTATATCGGCGGAGGTGCCGGTATGGCGCCGTTACGGTCGCATATTTTTCATTTATTTCACACCCTTAAAACCAAAAGAAAGGTTTCCTATTGGTATGGCGGACGGTCGCTGAGAGAGTTGTTTTACATTGACCACTTCCGGAAAATTGAGAAAGAATTTCCCAATTTTAAATTCTACGTGGTTCTGTCGGAGCCACTTCCGGAAGACAACTGGAAAGTCAAAAAATCCCTCGACGATCCCGAGGGCGACGGCTTTGTCGGTTTTGTGCATCAGGCTCTGATAGACAATTACCTCAGCAAGCATCCCGAACCTGAAGAAGTGGAATATTATTTCTGTGGCCCACCCATGATGAATGCCGCCGTATTGAAAATGCTGGATGATTTTGGCGTTCCCAAGGAAAATATTTCCTTCGACGATTTCGGAGGCTAAATTTTTAGCTTGGGATAACTTTTTCGACTGATTTTATTGTATATTTGCATACAACACCTGGGTGTATGAAAAAATTTTTTACGCTTCTCAGCTTTTTGTGCTATTCAATCACTTGGAGTCAGGCCTATTTGGTTCTGAACGATGGGTCCGGCACCTTGCGTTTTCGTATGACGGGCACTAATCCGTATTTGGTGCTGAATAACGCCCACTTCATTAACAATGCCTCCACCGCGGCTTTCGATCCGGGTTCCGCCTCAGCCTCCAGTGGTATCGTATTGGTGACGGGGAACAGCAATACGGACATCGGCGGATCAGCTTCCACGAGTTTTTCCAATTTGCACATTAATAAATCCTCCGCGGAGGTTCGCTTGCAGCAGAATATTACAGCCACGTACCGGGCCTCTCTAATTGGAAGCTCCAATAACAATGTAAACCTGGACGATTATCAGCTGACTCTTGGAAGCAATGCCATCATCACGGGGGAGAATATTACTTCTCTCACAGGGAGCCGTTTTTATTGCAACGACGATAAGCTAGGTACCATTCGAAAAGATACTTCTTTCACCGCAGGGCCCACGGGCCAAAACGTAGGCAACATGGGTGTGAGAATTTGGGCCGCCGGAAATCTTGGACCCACTACCACCATTATCCGCGGTCATGATCGTCAGCTCAGTACTGTGATGGGTGCGGGTACAAGTATTGGACGCTATTTTGATATTATTCCGGGTGGCGTTTGGAACGGAATAAATGGAGGCATCCAAATGTTTTATCATGAAGCAGAACTTGCACCTCAGTCGGAAGGCAATTTGGTGTTTTACAGGTCGCCCAGTTACGGGGCGGTTACGAATGATTGGCAGGAATACGGTTTTGGCTCTTATGCCGGGTTTTACGCAGGCTTAGGAATATGGGCTACAAATGATGTTTCCAACAACTATGTGGATTTAAATTATTCTTCCGGCAGTCTTGGATTCCACGCTTTCTCCCGCTGGACTGTCAGTGATCCATTCACGGATCCCTTACCGGTCACGCTTACCAACTTCACAGCCTTATGCCAGGATGGCGAAGTGGCCATCTCCTGGAGCACGGCTTCGGAAATCAATTCAAAAGAATTTGTGGTGCAGCGAAGCACCGATCTCCTGCACTGGACTTTTGTGGGTTCTAAGCCCGGTGCCGGCAATAGTAATCAGCCGATCACCTACTCGTTGACAGACCCTCGTCCTGAGCCGGGAACCAATTACTACAGGTTGTTACAGTATGATTTTAACCAGAATGAACCCAGTCAATTGAGTACGGTTTCAACAGCATGCGGAGGTGTCGGGACGGAGAATCTTGAAAATTTAAGTTTTTATCCCAACCCGGCTACAGATTACCTCACTCTGGAAATCACCGTTCCCAATGGCTGGAACAACAGCATTCTTCAAGTGATGGACGTCACAGGGAAGCAGGTTTTTTCAAAGAATTTGAATTTAAAGGAAGGGTTCAATCAGATTATTTTAGATGTGAGCACATGGGCGCCTGCTCCCTACACTTTTAAAGTTTCCAATGGACTCCGTTCCTTCCCGGTTCAAAAATTTGTCATTCATCGTTAATCCATTTCTTTTTTTCCTTAAAAAGCCGTCCGTTTCCTGGGCGGCTTTTTTTATTGGGTTCAGCGTTTTTTGGTCCTGCCGTTCTCCCTATGGTGACTACCTTCAGTTTGGATCCGGTCGATTGTATTTTTTTCCCGAGGAAATAGATACGGCAGAGGTGGGGGCCTGTGGTCGTTTTCTGTTAAAAAACGGTTTTTTTAAGCCAGATCAATCTGGGGTGGCCCAGCTTAGGAAGAAAGATGGCGTTTTGTATTTCCGTTTCATAGCCCCTGAAAATTTCCGGGACGACAGTCTGTATCTGCCAATGGCACAAAATCTCCTGGAGGATCTGAAAAAACATGTCTTTCAGAATCAAGCTTTATCAGGGGCTATCTGTGATGCGTACTTTCGGGATGTGGAACGTTTGGAGCCCAAGTAGCCACCATTCAGGAACTTTTCCGCTAATTCCCTGAAGTTTTGTTCATAAATCCAAACCAGGCCAGGAATCCAAAACCGCCCACATCAAGCCAATATGACCATCGAATGGCATTTTCTGCACCCCAACCATAGAGGCGCAGCAAATCGGCTATTTTCCCTTGGAGCGGCGGCAGGATAGCCCCACCCAGGATCATCATGATCAAAAAAGCCGAACCTTGTGTGGTGAGAGGACCCAGATGGCGTACCGATATATCGAAGATACAGGGCCATAACACCGAACACATCAGACCAGTGGCCACAAAACACCAGCGGCTGTAGGGTCCTTCAAAAAACATCCCTGCCACTATTAGAAGAGCCCCTAGAAGGCTGAGGGTCCATAATGTGAGGGCGGGCCGGTGGTTTGTAAAATGGAATAAAAAAGCCGCCAGCACCGGGAAAGGCCAATAGGATAGAAAGGCCTGCAAAGGAAAACCATTCAAAAAAAACAAAACCAAAACCACCCCAAAAGCCAGCAAAGGCATGCAGAACGTCAGAATTCTGCGGGGGACGCCCGATAGGGGAAAGGCAGCCACAGCTCCGGTCCACCGGCCCATCATGAGACTCCCCCAGTACAATGCCACATAAGGGGCCAAAGCCGCTGTGGACACCGCCCCATAACCCGGCTGGCGCAACAATTCTCCTAAATTACTTACAATGCTCACTTCTACGCCGACGTACACAAATATGGCCAGCATGCCCAGGCGCAGCTGACGGTCTTTTAAAGCCTCCGGAAGCTTACCTGCCAGGGCTTTTCTGGGATTGAGAAAAAATAAAATGTAGAAAAACACATAAAATGCAATGAATATCAAGGGGAGTAAGCGCATCCACTCCAAGCTGAGGGCGTTATGGAACCATTCGGTCTCCACGCGGGAATGGTAAGTAGCCAACACAAAAACAAACAGGAGGATGACAGGCAAAGCCAGGCCTAACAAAAGTATGAGCCCGCCGGTCTCCGCCTGAACGGCTTTCCCCTGCAACTGCCCGGGAATATTTTTTGAGAATTGAAAGAGCGCTGCGGCAGCAACAAACAAAAGACCTACAGCACAGTACAACAACACTACTTTGTGCAAAGACAGACCGCGAATGGCCTCATCGTTCATGGCCGAGGCCGAACCAAATAAAGCCAGCGAGACCACCAGAGGCCCGATGGCGGTGCCAAACGAATTGACACCGCCGCCCAAACTGATGCGTGCCGCGCCGGATTCCGGATCCCCAAGCGCCAAAGCCAAAGGCTGGGCAGCCGTTTGTTGCAGGGAAAAACCCAAGGCCATCACAAAAAGACCGGCCAGCATCCCCTCAAAGCTCCTGACCAACACCATTCCAATCATCACCGCAGCGCCGAACGCCGAAACCAACAGACCACGAACCAGAGAGGCGCGGTATCCCCACAGGGCCACCACATCACGGCCTCCCCATACGCTCAGGGCATACAGCCCCATCGCACCTAAGAAATAGGCGAGGTAAAAGGAAAAATCAATGAGCTGGCTTTGAAACTGATCCAGGGCAAAAAAATGCTTACAAAAGGGAATAAAAACACTGTTGCCGGCAGCAATAAAACCCCAGAAAAAGAATACTGTAACCAAAGTGGCTAAAGCCGGATAAGGATTGGTCCTGTTCTCAGAACGCAAAGAATCCATCGTGGCCAAAAATAAGGAAATGGCCAAGCAACCCCACCGTTAAAAGTTCAGTTAAGGATTACGGCGAAAATGCCGCAATATTTTGATTTTGCGAGTTCAAGAGCCGCCGCATATCCTGTGATGAAAAGGAGAGAGAACTGCCTGGGTAATACCTTATTTTTTTTATTTTTGTAAAGAAAGTCAGATGAAAATGAGTAAAGGTCTTGAGTCATAGGCCACCTTACAACGTTATTTTTCGTCAAATATTTTAAGTGGATTATTAAAAATTGTTTTTTTCGAAGCCTCATGACCCGTTCTCTTTCTGCCCTAATATGCTTTCTGAGTGGACTTGTGTATTTTCCTTTCCGAGGGTGGGCGGAGGGCCCTTTCTTTATTGAAAACAAGGGCCAGTGGCATACAGAAGCCACGCACCGCTGCCTGGTATCCGGAGCTGCGCTTTTTCTTAGAAAAGACGGTTATTCCCATGTGCTCTACGACAAAACTATCCTGGAATCCTGGCATAACGGTACCAGCACCCCTGAAAATAATCCGCTGAAATTGGTGCATGTTAAGGTGACCTACGGCTGGTTAAAACATTCGGAAGCAACGCTGGAAAATCTTGAAGAAACCCCTTATTATGAAAATTATTTTGTCGGATCGGATCCGGCTTTTTGGGCATCTCGTGCCCGGTCTTTCCGGCGCGTCCACTTTGAATCTCCGGATCGAAAGTATCGCTTGGAATGGCTGAGTGGCCCTGGCGGACTCAAATACAACCTTGTGTTGATGCCGGGGTTTGAACCCCAACACCTCTTTCTGCGTTTTGAAGGAGCCCAGTCTCTGGCCATAGATGAATCGGGCCGGCTTCTGGTGCGGACAGAAGGGGGCTATGTGCGCGAAGATCGTCCCCGAGCCTGGTATGCGGACAATCCTGATGAAGCCATTCCATGCTGGTACGAAGTGGCTGAGGAGGGGCGTGTCTATTTCAGGTTTCCTGAGAGTGTGGACAGGCGCCGTTCGGTGGTGGTTGATCCAGTGGTATGGTATGGAAGTTATTCAGGGAGCGCTTCGGACAATTTTGGGTTTACGGCCACATACGATGCACAGGGCAATGTATTCATAGCCGGCAACGTCTTTAATGTGGGGTATCCGGTGACGGTGGGTGTTTTTCAGCCGGCTTTTGCGGCCGGGCTTAACGATGTGTCCATCACCAAGTTGAATGCTACCCTCACGGCCAACCTATGGAGCACCTACCTGGGTGGCAATGGTGCAGAAAATCCGCACAGTGTGGTGGTCAATAATTACGGAGATCTGTTTGTGATGGGCACCACGGGCTCCGCCAATTTTCCCACCACGCCGGGCTGTTTTGATAACAGCTTTAACGGAGGGAGTAGTATGAATGTCATTTATTCCTTTAACTATCCCCAAGGCTGCGATATCTTTATCAGCCGCATCAAGAGCGACGGATCCCAACTCCTGGCGAGCACTTTTGTAGGGGGCAGCGGCAACGACGGGGTCAATCTGGACAATGCATTGGACAATAATTACGCCGATATCGCCCGGGGTGAGATAGACATTGATTTATTCAACAACATCTATGTGGCCTCCGTCACACAAAGCCAGAATTTTCCTGGGGTTCAGAACACCTTCGGGCCGGTGTTCGGGGGCGGTGGTCAGGATGCAGTATTGTTTAAAATGGACAACAATCTGACCACCCTAATCTGGGCGGGGTACCTGGGGGGCAGCAGCGCCGATGCCGCTTATTCACTGTCCATTGAAAAAACAGGGCATGTTCTTGTTTCAGGAGGCACGAGTTCAGCCAATTTTCCCGTCACAAACGTCCCGGGCTTTTCTACATACAACGGCAACGTGGACGGTTTTGTCAGCCGGATAAAATCCGACGGAACCGCCATCCTCACCTCTATTTACTTTGGAACCCCCCAGTTTGACCAGGCCTATTTTGTGGAATCAGGTAAGTCAGGTGATGTGTATCTGTTTGGACAAACAACCCACACGGGGACACAATTGATCTTCAACGCCACCTATTCGGTGACCGGAGGAGGTCAGTTTGTGAGCAAGCTTTCGCCCGGCATGAATTCTATGATTTGGAGCACACAGTGGGGCACCACGCCCGGTCAGATCAACATCTCACCCACGGCTTTCCTGGTGGATGTGTGCAACAAAGTGTACATGAGCGGTTGGGGCGGCCAGGTGAACCAGTCCTACGTGCCCGGCAGTACCACCACGGGTTTGCCCACCACTGCAGGGGCGTTGCAAACCTCCACCACGGGCAGTGATTTTTATGTGATGGTCATGGAGGAAAATGCCGCCGGCCTGTACTATGCCACTTTCTTCGGCGGACCCACCTCTGCAGAGCACGTGGATGGAGGTACCAGCCGGTTTAACCGAAAGGGTGAAATTTATCAGGCCGTGTGTGGCGGCTGCGGCGGTTGGTCCGATTTTCCCACTTCCCCTGGCGCCTGGTCGGCTACCAACAACTCCACCAACTGCAACAACGCCGTGTTTAAGATAAATTTTGACTTTCCCACCCTGCTGGCGGATTTTACCGTGCCTCCGGCCCAATGCGCACCGGCCACTATCACATTCAATAATTTAAGTACCAACGGAATTACATATCAATGGAATTTTGGCAACGGCCAAACGTCCACCCAAACCAATCCGACAGTCACTTATACTTCCCCCGGCACTTACAACGTCACGCTTGTGGCTTTTAACAACACGGGCAATACCTGCAACGCGGTGGACAGTATGGTGAAACAAGTGTACATTTTTGGCAACAGTACTCAGCAGCAGCCCCCCGTGTATGTTTGCGATAACCAACCCACGCAAATCGGCTTTCCGCCATCGGGCGATCCTTCCGTCACCTACCAGTGGATCCCTGCCACGGGCCTCAGCAGTTCCTCAATATCAAATCCGATATTCAATCCGTTGGTTGGCAGCACCACCTATTCCGTCTTAATATCCAATTCCGTGTGCACGGACACTTTGATTCTGCCCGTCGTGGTGCAGCCTTTTCCCAATCTAAGTCTTAACGATACGACGGTTTGTGCTGGTCCTGTGCCCATCGGATTCCCAACGGTTATTCCGGGCGCTACGTATGTCTGGAGTCCGGCTTCGGGCCTGAGCGATCCCAATTCTGCCAACCCTGTGGCGAATCTGACTCAGAGCGCTACATACACCGTCACTGTCACCCTGGGCAATTGCTCCACCACCGTGACCCGCACTCTCAACGTGATTTCCATCGGTAGTTTCAATACACCGGACACCACCATTTGCCGCGGCGATAGTTTTCAGGTGACGGACCTCCCGCTGAATCCCGGTCTCACGGCCCAGTGGAGCCCCGCCACCGGTTTGTCTTCAGCCACTTCTCTGCAGCCCTTTGCCAATCCCCTCACCACCACCACCTATACCATCATCATTTCCAACGGACAATGTACCGACACCCTGACCAAAACCATCCAGGTTATCGAATTCCCCGCCGAAGCGGGCAATGATACCACAATTTGTGCAGGGGATGCCATCGTCTTGGGGCCTGCCAGTCCTGTTCCGTTTTTATCTTACAATTGGTCGCCTTCCACAGGTCTAAGCGCTACGGATATACCCAATCCCTTGGCCAGCCCGGCCTCCACAACCACCTACATTGTGTCCACATCGCTGGCATCCAACCCCCAGAGTTGTGTGCACAGCGACACGGTGCAGGTAAGCGTTTTTGCGGCTCCAGGCGGGGGCATCCTTTTTACGGAATACGCTTCCTGTCTGGGTTTGAGTGTGAAGGCTGAGCCCAATCCGCCAGGTGGATCAGGCAATTATACCTGGATTTTGCCCGATGGCCAGACCGTTCAAGGCCCTCACGTCTTTATAGATGTGCCTTTTGAAACCACCATCCAGGTGGGTCTTGAGGTTCAGAACGGCCCTTGCCGGGATACGGTCTATTCCACTTTTGCAGCCAAACCGCTGGACCATTACTTTGGTAATATTGTGATGCCGAATGTGTTCACACCGGCCAGCTCCCCAACCCTGAACGATTGTTTTGCGCCGATCGGGTTATCCGAGTGTTTTGATTTGCTCGTGTACAACCGGTGGGGGAACTTAATTTTTGATTCCAGAGAATTGAACAAGAATTGTTGGGACGGCAAAGTTTGGAAATCTGATCAGATGGCCAGCGACGGGGTCTATTTCTATATTTTGGACGCCTTTGGCAGGACCTGGCATGGCACGGTCAGCCTGGTTCGTTAGTTTATTTGCTGCCCATGGAAGAGTTTTCTCCCCGGCGGATCCGCCAGTTGGTGCTCCTGGGCATTCTGTTGGCGCTGGGTATCGTGTTGTTCCGCGAGTTATACTTTTTGCTCCCGGCTTTTTTAGGCGCCCTCACTTTATTTCTTCTTCTGGATAAGCCCTACCGTTGGCTTGCAGCACGCAAAGTGCCCCCGTTGGTGTCTTCCGTTTCTCTCATGATCGTGGCCTCAGGGGCCATCTTGTTACCCTTAGTCTGGTCGGCCTATGTGGTGATGCAGAAAATAGGGATGGACCAATTGAGCCAGGAAAACCTTTTGCATCTGTTCACTTCCCTGGATGATGGATTTTATGATCTCACCGGATTTCATCTGACGGAAGAAAGCAACCTCAAGGCATTAGCCGGCTACGGGCAGCAAATTTTGCCCCAGTTGCTGGGGACATTGGGTCATGTGGGGGTGAATGTGGGCGTGATGTACTTTATACTTTTTTTCATGCTCACAGAGAGAAAGTTGTTTTTACAGCTCATTTCCCGGCTGGTTCCATTGGAAAGCCGCTACTTGGGACGGCTACAGAAAGAGTTGGCCAGTCTCATTCTGGTGAATGCTCTGGGCATCCCCCTGCTGGGATTGGTGCAGGCAGTGGTGGCCATGGGCGGCTATGCGCTGTTGGGTATTCCGGATGCCGTTTTCTGGGGCCTGATGACCGGCGTAGCCAGCGTGGTGCCGGTGGTGGGCACCATGCTGGTATGGATACCGATGGCTTTGTACTACGTTTCGCAAGAAGCGCCCCTCACAGCCCTGTATGTGTTGCTGTATGGCTTTCTGGTCATTGGATCCAGCGACAATCTGATCCGTGCGATCCTTCAGAAACGTTTGGGAAATATTCATCCGCTCACCACCCTGCTGGGCGTTTTTGTGGGCCTAAGTCTGTTTGGATTTTTAGGGCTGATCTTTGGACCGGTGCTGATTTCTGCTTTTTTTCTTCTCCTGCGTTTTTATGCCGAAGAATTTGGTCACGGAGAAAGCACGTCCCACCAGCGCCCTGGTGCCCGGGACGGGACTTGAACCCGTACAGCCTTGTGGGCCACAGGATTTTAAGTCCTGCGTGTCTACCATTCCACCACCCGGGCTTGCGTTCTGCAAAAGTAGTATGGAGCCTTACATCATCATTTTCTGGTAATAAATTTTTGGGAAAACAGCTTCATTGTGAAAAATTTTAGATGTTACAAAGAAATGCGGGATGGGAATTCGTGATTCTCTTCATGAGTTAATGTGTTGGTATGGCCAAATAAATCCTTCGGTTCAAAAGATCGGTCATGACCGCCTCATTCTGGCTGCCGGCTTTTCGGTAGGCATGGTATAGGCGGGTGGTGGGATGCGCCTCTATATCCATGCCCTGCACCACACATTCTTTCCCATCGGTTGGGCATCGGAGCCGGCCCTTTTCCTGAAGCTTTTTAAAAGTGGCCGCTTCCAGCTCCAGCGAAGCCTTTTGTCCAAAACTAAATTCCGGATGCACGACCAGGAGGGTATCGCCCAAGTTCAGTTTTTTTTTCAGAAAAGGACTCCACAGTTTGCCCTGCCACCGTCCTTCCCAGGCATGGGCGGAAGGAAAGCGCAGCCTACGCCGATGGCTGGAAACGACCGCCAGGCCTTGCATCGGGTAGAAAGCCCATACAGCCGCAGATAAAAAATTACATCCCAAAACCAGATCGGCATGGCAGGCTCTTAATAAGGAGTTCAGGCCCGCATCCGCTACAAAAGCATCCACCCCTTCAAACACCACAGCGCCGACCGTCACCTCCATCAGCGTGGTGATGGGCAAATCGGCGGGGGCAAGAAGATGGTGGAGCGGTGCGCGCGGCGAGCCCTGCCGCAGGCCCGGATAGTTTTTCAGCACTTCCGGCGAGAGGTACGAAGCGCTGCCCAGGCTCAGGATGGCTCTGTGCCTTCGAACGCTATCCCCCAGACCCACTTCCACTACGGGATACCCCATACAAATCTCCATGGAAAGGCTATCCAGATAGGCATGTTGCCGGGTGTAAGCTTCCGTCCAGTAATAATACCTTCCGGGCTGGGCCCAAAAGGCAATATCCTGAATGATGGTGAGCGCCAGGACCAGGCCGGCCAATTCCGCTTTAAACATCTTCAGGTCAAATATCAAAAAATATTACAAAGAGGCCAGCTTTTAAAAATCGGTTATTTTTGACCTGATTCGATGTACCATGCCAGAATTTAAATTGCTCTTCGAACTTCTGCCGTATGCCCGGGAAAAATACAATCTGGCCGACCAGTTGGCCTGTAAAAGAGACGGGAAATGGCACACCTATTCCCAGGATGATTTTATACGTATCACCGATCATCTGGCTTTTGGTTTGATGGCCGATGGTCTCCAGCCCGGGGATAAGGTGGCCATCATCTCCATGAACCGGCCGGAGTGGAATTTTGCCGATTTTGCCTGCATCAAATCCGGCCTGATTACCGTGCCGATGTATCCCACCCTGAGCTCCAAGGATTATGAATTTATTCTTAATGACGCGGAAGTGAAAGTAGTGTTCGTCGAGAATGCCGAGATTCTCGCGAAAGTGCAGGAAGTGCAGGAGCGGGTGCCCAGTCTCAAAAAAATTTATTCGTTCCAGGAAATGGCCGAAGTCGCCCACTGGAAAGCCTGTCTGCACCAGGGCGAGGAACATCCTCAGCCGGAACGCCTGCAGGACATTCAAAATAGCATCCGGCCTTCGGATCTTTTCACCATTATTTACACCAGCGGCACCACGGGTGTGCCCAAGGGTGTGATGCTCACCCACAGCAACATCGTCAGCAACATCATCAGCGCATCAAAAATTTTCCCGGAGGGCAGGACGGCCTATACGAAAGCTTTGAGCTTTTTGCCCTTGTGTCACATTTTTGAGAGAATGGTCACCTTCGCCTACATGTATTTGGGCATCGCCATTTATTATGCCGAAAGCATGGACACCATCGGTGACAACCTGAAGGAGGTCAGGCCCCATTATTTCACCACCGTGCCGCGGCTTTTGGAAAAGGTATACGATAAAATTGTAGCCAAAGGCCAGGAGCTCACCGGTCTGAAAAAGAAATTATTCTTCTGGGCGCTGAATCTGGGCTTGCGTTACGAGTTGCATCACGCCAACGGATTCTGGTATCATCTCCAGTTGGCATTGGCCAATAAAATCATCTTTAGCAAATGGCGCGAAGCCTTGGGAGGCAATGTCCAGTTTATTTTCAGCGGGGCAGCGGCCCTGCAACCGCGTTTGGCACGGGTTTTTACGGCGGCCGGAATTATTGTTTTGGAAGGTTACGGCCTGTCGGAAACCTCTCCGGTGGTGACGGCCAACCGGATTGAAGAAGAAAATCGCATGTTTGGCACCGTGGGAGTGCCCATTGATGATGTGGAGGTACGGATCGACACCCGGGATGGCGACTACAGACCGGGCGAAGGGGAAATCTGTGTGCGGGGGCCCAATGTGATGGCCGGCTACTACAAACGACCGGATCTCACCGCCGAAGTCATTGACAAAGACGGATGGTTTCACACCGGTGATGTGGGCATGTTGATCAATGGTCGTTTTCTCAAAATCACCGACCGTAAAAAAGAGGTGTTCAAAACCTCCGGCGGCAAATATGTGGCGCCTCAGCCCATGGAAAATAAGTTTAAGGAAAGTATCTACATCGAGCAGGTGATGGTGTTGGGCGAAAACCGAAAATTTCCCGCGGCTTTGATCGTGCCGGCCTGGGATGCGCTTAAAAAATGGGCGGATAGAAACGGACTGAAGTACGCCAACCACCAGGAGCTCATTGCTCAGGATTCCGTGAGAAAATTGTTTCAAAGCGAAGTGGATAAATACAATGCAGAATTTGGTTCTTGGGAACAGGTGAAAAAATTTGAACTGATACCTCACGACTGGTCGGTGGATGGAGGTGAAATGACCCCCACCCTCAAACTCCGCCGCAAGCCCATACTCGAAAAATATGCCGCCCTGGTTGAGAAAATGTATACGGAGGCCTAAGCTCTTGGTCCATTTTTTCAGTTTCCTTTTCCTGTTATGGCACTTCATTGTTTTTTCCACAGTACTGGCCCAACAGCCTTTCCATCAGCAAGCCGACCACTACCTGCGGGCGCGGCTGATACCTGAAAGCAGCAGCGTGGAAGTGTATGACAGCCTGGTGTACACCCACCGTGCCCCCCGCCCATTAGATACCTTTTACCTGCACCTCTGGCCGATGGCCTACAGCCACGGGCGTACAGCCCTGGCCCGGCAGAAGGCCGAACAGGGGAATACCCAATTAAAATATAAAAAATCCGTCAGAGGCCGCATGGAATTTTCCAGGTTTGAGCAGGAAGGGGCCCCTGTTAACTATTCATTGTGGAACAAAAACCCGGATGTAGTCTGGTGGCAGCTGCCACGTCCCTTGAAGTCCGGCGAAAAAACAACCCTGGTGTTCCGCTATCGGCTGCACATGCCTTCGGCCCAAATCAGCCGGATGGGTGTCCAGGAAGAGGACTATTTCGTAACCCAGTGGTTTCCCAAGCCGGCGGTGTATGATGCGGAGGGTTGGCATCCCATGCCCTACCTGGATCAGGGCGAATTTTACTGCGAATGGGGCACCTACCGTGTGGAATTGGATGTGCCGTCCCGCTATGTGGTGGCCGCATCCGGGGTGCCCGACCCGGAATATTTGTATCAGTTGGAACAATGGGCTGCCCTGCCGGATCCGGCACAACGCGACAGCGCCGGTCGGCGAATCGTCCGTTATGTAGCCGAGCGGGTCCATGATTTTGCCTGGTGCGCTTCACCGCATTGGCGGGTGGAAAAAAATATCTTCAATGACCCGGTCTCAGGTGAAGAAAAAACTCTTTTGGCTTACTATAAACCGGACCACAGCGCCGTGTGGAAAGGCATCACAGAAGCGGGCCGCCGCACCTTGTCCTATTTTGCCGCGTATTTTGGCCAGGCTTACCCTTTTTCTTTTTATAATATTGTTGATGGCAGCCTCGCGGCGGGGGGCGGCATGGAATACCCCCAGCTGACTATTATTGGGCCTGTGAGCTCCAGAGAAGTTTTGGAAGAAGTGGTGCACCACGAGATGGGCCACATGTGGTTTCAGGGCATACTGGCCAACAACGAACGGGACCACCCCTGGCTGGACGAAGGCATCAACTCCTACTTCGACAACCGTTTTGTGCGGGACACCCGTGGCGAGGAGGTCGGCAGAATGAGTATGCAATTAAGCCCCTTGAGAATAAAGCTGGGCGATTTGGAAAAAGGCTTTCAGACCGCCGAATATCTGCTCTGGAACTCTATGGTGCGCCTCGGCGCTTTTCAAGGACCGGCCCGTACCACTTCGGCCCGCTATACCACTGTCAATTACGGATTGTCCGTGTATCAGCATACCGCCTATTTATTTAGGTATCTGGAAGAAGTGCTGGGCCGGGCCACCCTCGATTCGGCCATGCGGCTGTATTACCGGCGTTGTGCCTTCAGCCACGTGCGCCCCTCGGATCTTCAGAACGCTTTTGAAGAAGCCAGTGGCCGCGACCTGGATTGGTTTTTCCAACATCTGCTGCGCGACAACGGAGCCCAAAATTTCCGTTTGAAGCCGAAGGACCTCACCTGGGATCCCCAGACCCGGCGCCTGGGGGTCCATCTGTCCTATACCCGCCAGGCCGTGCCGGTTCCCGTGTACATAGGGCCCGAATACGATCGCGAAAAAAACCAGTGGGTGCTTTGGCCCGGTCAGGATGGCACAGCACGGGCCTACACGGACTCCCTGCCCTTCGAGCCCAAAAATTTCATGCTGGGCCGCCCGTTCACTTTGCCGGATTGGACCTACCGCGACAATTTTTACAACTTGAGCCATGGGAAATGGAAAAGAAAAAAAGGATTTTTAGTGATGCCGGTGTTAAATCTCGCCCAACTCCTGCGGCCGGGTATCGCCCTGTTGCCCGTTTATGGCTGGAACAACAACAACAAATCCATGTTGGGCATCCTGGCCCACAACTATGGGGTTCCTCCGGCGCGCCTTCAATATTATGTGATGCCCCTGTTTTCATTTAACCCCCATGGATGGGCCGGATCTGCCGGATTGGAATACAGGATTTATGGCCGGCGTGATTTCCGGGCCAGTCGCATTTCTTTAGATGTGCACCGCTACGCCTACGATTACACCACACGGCCCCTGAATTATCTCAAGGCTTCGGCAGGGGCCCGGATACCTCTCACCGACCCCCGCCGCACCTGGCGGGCCTCCATGGAAGTGCGGGCCGAATATTTCTGCGTGGCGTGGGAACAGCATCTCTGGCAGCCCCAGCTGGGCCTCAACGACCGCAACCGCTACTTCCGCACCTTCACCGAACTGCGCCTGGAGCGGAACAGCCGCTGGAATCCCCTGCGCCACAGCCTGTGCATCGAGGGTGTCTCCGAACATTCCGAAAAGAATTCCTTCCGTCAAACGGGCCATGCGTTCAAAATTTTTCAGGAATTCAGGGCCTCCGTTTACTTTATTCCCAAATACCGGGGGCTTCACCTCCGGTTTTTCCAGGGGGGCTTTCCCCGGACTCCGGACACGCGCATCAACGTCAATTACAAACTTTCTTCCTGGCCGGGGTTTTTTGATTACACTTTCTCAGGCATATTCTGGGACCGCAGCGCCACAAGCGGTATTCTTTCCCGGCAGATGACCGAGGCCGATGGGGGCTTTCATCAATTTGTCAATTTTCAAAGCTGGCAATACCTGGCCGCACTCAATCTGCGTCTGGATCTCCCCCGGCCTCTCCCCGTGAGAGTGTTTGGCGATGTCGGTTACACCGCCACGGCCTATCCGACCGGTGCCGGAAAAAATGTACACCTGTTCTGGAGCGCCGGCCTCACCCTGCACCTTCTGGACGAAGCCTTGGCCGTGCATTTTCCCCTGTTTTTCAGCAGCGCCATCCGCCGCTCTTTGGAAATCAACAACGCTCTGAGCCTGGACCGTCAGATCCGGTTTGTGGTGGACTTCCACCGGCTCAATCCCCGCCGGCTGACGGAATGGTTCAGGTTTTTGAACTGAGGGGGGAGTTAAATTTTAAAAAAACCTAAGACCTTTCTGTTGTGGTTTCCTTTCAAAGCTAAGGCCTTTTTGAAAAACAATTAGGCAAGTGGGTTGCCTGGAAGAGAGGGAAAAACCGAAAAAGCCAATACCAGGAATTTGAAATGATCATTAACTGAACTTGTTTTTATTGAGATTGTTTTATATTTGCTCTGAATTTAAATTTAACTTTAACTATCAAAAATTTTAATTGTATGAGAACATGTATTTTGTCTCTTATATCCTGGCTTTTGGCCCTTGGTCTCGCAGCGCAGACAAATTCTAAAGAACCACCCCGTGATCCTGAAACGGGTAAGCCCATTGTGTATGTGGCGCCTAATCAACCCATGCCGGCCGATGTGCTGGTAGAGGAAATGCCGGTGTACAAAATTCATCCGGATTTAGATCCCAACCTCACGGAAGAGGAGAGATCTCAAAGGGATCTGCAAAAAAAGATTGAATATTACCGCGCTCAGGGCATAGATTACAAAACAGGGCTCCCTCTGGGAAAGGATCAGAACGATGAAAAAGAGAGGGTTACGCAAAATGATCCTGAACTGAGGAAAAAGTTAATCCATGAAGAGAAGATGCAAATTTTACGTGAAAACTCTACCTCCAACTCACCCCAAAAGTAATTCACTTTAAAATCCGAATACTACCATGAAAAATTTCAATCTTTCCTTCGTTTTAAGTTTAAGGCACTTTCTAAGTTGCTTTCTTGTAGCCCT
>JANWWP010000018.1 GCA_025055575.1 Flavobacteriales bacterium
CAAACTTTTAATGGAAATTTCCTGAAAATCTTTAATGCGACACCCTCTGAATATTGGTTTGTGAAAGCCATGGAATATTATATTCAGTATGAGTGGAATCAGTATCAAACTATGCGCCCGCTCAGCATCAGCAGCTGGCCCACATTAGATCCCCTTAGCCATCCTGAGGAAATATTTCCGGACGAGGACACCGCTTCCATAGACCTGTCCAAGGTTGTGGACGACAACTATCCACCGGGTATTTTTATCAGCTATCATGCCTATCCTTACTATCCCTATTTTGTGAGTTATCAATCGGATTATCAGCCGTTTTTTGATTATATGGGACCCAATAGCTATTTGGGATATTTAACCGCCCTAAAAACTAAGTATCAGAATTTTCCGCTCATCATCGCAGAGTTTGGTGTG
This sequence comes from Flavobacteriales bacterium, assembly GCA_025055575.1. Lineage (GTDB taxonomy): Bacteria > Bacteroidota > Bacteroidia > CAIKAF01 > CAIKAF01 > JANWWQ01. The sequence continues at coordinate 409 of JANWWP010000018.1, forward strand.
CCTTCGGCTTGGGTGGTAGCCAAATATTCCAGCTCAGGGATGAACCACGGTGGGGAAGATGAATGGGAACAAGGCATTTTCAATCTAAGGATGCTCAATAATATTCGGTCTGCTAACTGCGGTGGCGGCATCATGTTTGCCTGGATTGATGAGTGGTTTAAACGCACGTGGATTGCGGACCCTTTGGATTATTTGCCTGACCGGCGGCCGATGTGGCTGAACGAAATGTCCCCAGAGCAGAATTTTGGCCTTTTAAGATTCGACAAAGATCCTGCACCCTTTGTACCCTGGGCTCAGTTTACCAATCCCGGCCAAAAGATTTACCGTGTCTCAGCCTCGGCCACTTATAAAGATTTCAGATTTGTGGTGGTGCCCACATTTCCTTTTTCGGAAATGGATACCATTTTCATTGGAATTGACACCTACGATGACTTTCGGGGCGAGTTCTTATTTCCAACCGGACACACCTCCAACAGCGGCAACGAATTCATGCTAAAAATTACCAATGCCGGAGCTGAATTATTTGTAACCCCAGCCTATGATTTGTATGGCATATGGCATGGAATTTCTCCCCCATCCTCCTTGTATCACTCTGTGCTGTCCATCGGCGGCGGATGGAATTTGGTGCGTATAAAAAACAATGAACCGGATTACAACATACAATATATAGGGAATTTAAAGATGAATTATTGCGGCCATTTTCCATCCTCCACGGATGCTGTCATTTTTTGCGCGGACAGCGTGATTGTGAATCTCCCATGGAATCTAATTCATTTTATTGATCCCAGTCAAAAACGTGTTTTTCATGACTATCGCAGTACCTGGCAGACAGAAGATACCATCAGCACAGGCATCCGTTTAAATATTTTATACAAAAATCAGGTTCTCTCCACACCCACCCGCTACGGCTGGGATAACTGGATAGAGCCAGGGCCTTACAAAGAAATCCAAAAAGCCAGTTATACCATCGTTAAAAATGGCCTCCCCCAATTCAATACCCGGCCGCTGGCTATTTATGATATTTTTAATACCCCTACCAACACCAACGTAGTAAGGACCACACAAAACGGCCCATTGGCCAATGATTTTGATTTGGACGGAAATTACTTGTCGTGTGCCATGCAAACAATGCCTTCCCACGGGACTGTTATGCTCACGCCTGATGGTAATATGATTTATACGCCCAATCCCGACTTTGTGGGCACAGATCATTTTCGCTATGTGGTATTCGATGGCCAGTCATGGTCTGAACCGGCTTCTATTTTTATTAACGTAGGTGTTGTGGGCCTGGATGAAAACCCAAACCATCAACTCCATGTTTTGCCTAATCCGACAAAGGAATACTTCTGGGTGAAATCCTCCGAAAAAATTCGTCAGTTTTTCATCTGGAACACTGACGGACGGCTCATGTATTCTGGAAGCGGATTTCCGGAAGATGAGGAAGAAACCCTGTATAAATTTGATACAAGCCACTTTAAACCCGGAACATATATCATTCAGGGTACCAGCGAAAGCAGTTTCTTCATCCGGCGGCTGGTGGTGCTTTAGTCCGGAAGGGAGGACAACGGACTTTCAGTAATTTCTTGATCAGAGCCCAAGAAAAGCCTGCATAGCTGCCGAAAGGATAGTGTATCCATGGAAAAATGAACCTGGACCGGACTTTCGGATTGTTTATTCTGCCTGGAAACTATTCGATCGCTCAGTTGCTTCTGCACAGCATGGGCCACAATATGGGGTGTGTCTAAAATAGTGACACGGCCCCAGAAAAAATCATTCAGGTCTTCAAATAAAAAAGGATAATGGGTGCAGGCCGGAATAAGGCATTCAATGGGGCGAAACAATTCATTTTTCAAATAGTGCCGAATCACTTCCCGGGCCACTGGGGTCCCTGCAAACCCTTCCTCCACAAGGGGCGCCAAAAGGGGTGTGGCCAAGGAGCGCACATCCAGGTCAGGACGGAGGGCCGCCAGATGTTTTTGATAAATACCGGACTGGATGGTGGCCCGGGTGCCAATGATGCCCACACAGTGCAACCGGCTTCTTTGAGCCACTTCTTGCACCACAGGCTCCACCACATCGGTGACGGGCACCCGAGATCCGGCTTCCTGACGGGCGATATCCCCCGCTACAGCCGAAGCCGAATTGCAGGCAATCACAATGTGGCTGGCGCCGCGATCCACCAAAAAACGAACAATACGGCGCGTATAGCTTCGTATCAAATCCGGCGATTTATCGCCGTAAGGCATATGGGCCGTGTCCCCGTAATACACCACCGGGATCTCCGGAAGGCACGAACGGATGGCTTTGAGGACCGTCAGCCCTCCGACTCCGGAGTCAAAAATGCCGATGATGGGATCCGCATTCAAGATCTGTAATCCTGAAGAGCCTGCTTCATAGTGCGCCCAATATGGGCTGGGGATTCTACCACATGGATGCCGGCCGCTCGCATGATTTTCATTTTGGCTTCTGCGGTGTCTTCCGCTCCACCAATAATAGCTCCGGCATGTCCCATGCGCCTTCCCTTAGGCGCGGTTTGACCGGCAATGAAACCCACTACGGGTTTAACGCCATGGCTTTTGATGTACTCCGCAGCTTCTGCTTCCATTTGTCCGCCAATTTCACCTATCATGATAATGCCTTCCGTTTCAGGATCTTCCATCAACAACTTCACTGCTTCGCGGGTGGTGGTGCCGATGACCGGGTCTCCGCCAATACCGATACATGTGGACTGTCCCAATCCCACTTTGGTGACCTGATCCACAGCTTCATAAGTGAGCGTGCCTGAGCGCGACACAATGCCAATGGTCCCTTTTTTATGAATGAATCCGGGCATGATACCCACCTTAGCCTCTTCAGGTGTAATAACGCCCGGGCAATTGGGGCCAATAAGCCGGCATTCAAAAGACTGCAGAAAGTGCTTTACGCGCACCATATCCTGCACAGGGATACCTTCTGTGATGGCGACAATAACCCGAATTCCGGCATCCGCGGCCTCCATAATGGCATCAGCTGCAAAAGCCGGCGGCACAAAAATGATGCTCACGTCGGCGCCCTCCTTGCGGACGGCTTCTTCCACTGTATTAAATACAGGCCTGTCCAAATGGCGGGTTCCACCTTTACCAGGGGTGACCCCACCCACGACAGGAGTTCCATAAGCAATCATTTGTTCTGCATGAAAGGTGCCCTCCTTACCAGTGAACCCCTGGACAATGACGCGTGAATTTTTATTGACGAGAACGCTCATGAAAAATATGATTTCCCAAGTGGCGCAAAAGTAGAACATGCATTTTAAGATACGAGATATGCCACCGCTTTCCCGCTTTCATTTTAATGCCCTATTTTTGAGGGGGGTTGTTGAAAGTGATTTTTCGGCAAACTTTTTGATTCCTACTTTCAGTTCTTTGACATTTAGGGGCCGACCGGTTTTGACAGCGCGATGAATGGACCGGTAAGCATGTGGAGGGCTGGCGATACACCTCCTTAATATCCGATCGTCAAAAGATACGTGGCGAAAGCTACAACTACGCAATGGCTGCTTAATTAAGCCGCCTTGCCATCCGACTTTGGCCAGCCTGCCGCTGAAGATCCGGGTGTCATGTATGCAGGCCGGCGGATGCGAGGGGTTTCCGGCGCATCCGACGTATTCCGGAAACAAGGATCGGGCCGCCTGTTCTGCGGCACAGCCCGTTTCCAAAACCAAAGCAGAACTAAACATGTAGAAAGCCGTTTCATTCCGCGTTTGGACGAGGGTTCGAATCCCTCCGGCTCCACGCATTTTCCTGCTTCCTTTCTGAGGCACTCTTTTTTAAAACACTTATGTTCTTAATTTTTTAAAACACCTTGTGTTCACGCCCGGCCGCAGTCTTTTTACTTTGATTTTTGCCCTCGTATTTCTGGTGGCTCTTATCGTGGCCTACCGTCGGGATGTTTCGTACATAAAAAAGAATTATCCCCGGGTGTGGGTGGTGGTGCTGAGCATTCTACTTTTTTTAGTGGCCTTCGTTTGGGTGAAACGCCTTGTGATCGGTCGTTAAAATAAAAGCCAGCTCACTGAGAATCATGGCTGTGGCGCCCCAAATCAAGGTGTCGCCAAGGCGAAAGCAGGGATAGTTTTTAAGCCGTCCGTAAGAAGTCAAAAAATCGGCCTTTTGGCGCACCTCATTTTTCAGGAGTAGCCCCACAGGGAATACGAGCACTTCAGCTACCTCCTCCGCCTGGATTTGAAAGCTTGGCTTTTCAGCAAGCACGGCCAGAAAGGGATGCACCAGAAAACGACTGGGCGGGATGTATACCGGCGTTAACGGGCCGCACACCTGATGTGGATTTATCCTAAGGCCAACTTCTTCTTCGGCTTCACGAAGGGCCGCGAACAGCGGACGCTGATCCCCCGGCTCCACAGCCCCACCTGGGAGAGCCACCTGGGCGCTATGGACATCCCCAGGCCGGTTCTGACGGCGGATAGCGATAAAATTCCAAACATTGCTTTCAGGAAAAAGCACCAAGGCCACAGCACCTGGTCGGGCCTGCGGAATTTCAGATGCATATTGCTCCAGCCGCGATAAGCGATCGGGCGGCATCATCAGTTTATGGGCTTCTAGTCCAGGAAGAGGGTTCTTCAGGCGCTGGGTCAGGAAAAATGCCAGGCGCTCCGGGGAACCCATCCGAAGATCATGCAGCCCTGCGGTTTCCGATTCCACGTTTAAATCGCTCTATCCGGCCGGTCACAAAATCAGACGTGATGCGGACCTCGGAAGGACGTTTGCGGGAGGAAGGCAAATCAAACATCAAATCGTTCATCACGGCTTCCATCACCGAACGCAGGCCCCGTGCACCCAGTTTGAGTTCCATGGCTGTGTCCACAATGGCATGGAGGGCCGCTTCATCAAATTCCAGAGCGATTCCATCCATTGCCATCAGTTCTTTATATTGCCGAACGAGCGCATTTTTTGGTTCGGTGAGGATTCTTAATAATATTTCTCGACTGAGGGGTTCCATGTGGGTGATCACCGGCAGCCGTCCCAAAAGTTCCGGGATAAGTCCAAACTTGCGTAAATCCGCCGAGGTGACATACGCTAAAAGGTGTGTAGTGCCCGAAACCTTGGCGGGGTCGTTGGGTCTTTTGAATCCAATGGTTTGCTGCTCCAGCCGGCTGGCAATAATGCGTTCCAGACCTTCAAAGGCGCCGCCACATATGAACAAAATGTTTTTTGTGTCCACAGGAATGAGCTTCTGTTCAGGATGTTTCCGGCCACCTTGGGGGGCCACCTGCACCACCGATCCTTCCAGAAGTTTCAAAAGGCCTTGCTGAACGCCCTCACCAGACACATCGCGTGTGATGGAAGGATTGTCTCCTTTTCGTGCAATTTTGTCAATTTCATCAATAAATACAATGCCCCGCTCGGCTCTCTCCACGTTGTAATTGGCCGCCTGGAGCAACCGCGTAATAATTGACTCTACATCTTCGCCTACATATCCGGCTTCGGTGAGAACTGTGGCATCGGCCATGGCAAAAGGTACATCCAAAAGCCGGGCAATGGTGCGGGCCAGCAAGGTTTTTCCGGTACCGGTCTCGCCAACCATAATGATGTTGGATTTTTCAATTTCCACATCTCCGGCGTTCTCGTTGGTCCTCCCTATGCGTTTGTAATGATTGTACACTGCAACGGACAATACTTTTTTAGCTTCTTCCTGCCCCACAACGTACTGATCCAAGTACCTTTTGATTTGAATAGGCTTCAATCGTTTCCACAATTGTTCGCCAGTTCCGGCAGCTTTTTCTTTGTTTTCCCCGAGAAACTGCTGCCACATATTGAAGGTTTCCTGAATACAGGCGTCGCAAATGCGCGCATGGAGGCCGCTCACCAAAAAACGCGCCGCGCCGCTGTCGCGCCCGCAGAAAGAACAATGTAAGGATCCGGCACCTGCCTTGGAACTCATGGCTGCGCCGAGGGCTTAGTTTTTTTTGTTTCTAAAACTTCATCTATCATGCCGTATTCTTTAGCTTCAGCGGCCCGCATCCAGTAATCGCGATCGCTGTCTTTGAATACTTTTTCAAAAGGCTGACCGGTGTGGTTTGAAATAATTTGGTACAGTTCGTCCCGCACTTTCAAGGTTTCGCGGACGGCGATTTCCATATCGCTGGCCTGCCCTTGGGTGCCGCTGAGGGGCTGATGGATCATGATGCGGGCATGGGGCAGAGCCGACCTCTTGCCAGCTGTCCCGGCGCATAGCAATACCGCCGCCATGGAGGCGGCAAGCCCGGTACAGATGGTCGCCACGTCACAACTGATATAATTCATGGTATCATAAATGCCCAGACCTGCATATACAGATCCTCCGGGCGAATTCATATAGATATATATGTCCTTGGAGGCGTCCACACTTTCCAGGAATAGGAGTTGGGCCTCAATCACATTGGCCACATAATCATCAATGGCTGTGCCCAGGAATATAATGCGGTCCATCATCAATCGCGAAAACACGTCCATGGCTATGACGTTCATTTTACGCTCTTCAATGATGTTGGGGGTCAGGCCCACAATATCCTCGGCATATTTTTCCAGCCACAAGCTGGAGAGTCCTAAATGGCGGACGGCATACTTATGAAATTCGTTGTTCATGATATGGGATTAAATAGAAAAATTCTCACGCTTGTTCAGAGGGCTGTTCCACTGCTATTTGAAATATATGGTGCATGATTTTTCTTTCAATCACGCGGCTTCGGGCACGACTGAGTTCCTTTTCATCGCGACGGTATTTCTGTCGCAATTGATCAAAAGTGGCTTGATCCACATTCAATAGGCCCCAGCGCTGCAATTTATTTAGAATATAGTGATCCAAATCTTCCTGAATTTCTTCGGACGTGGCGCTGATTTTTAATTCCTCGGCCATGCGTTCCACCACCATTTCCATGATGAAGTTGTCTTTATACTTCAAAAATTCCTCTTCCCAGTTTTTTGATTCCTGTGTATTCTCTTCCCGGGCTTTCATCCAGCGGATGATAAATTTTTCAGGAAGTGGCACCCGCTCCCGGTATGTATTCAGGAGCCAGTCGCGTATCTGCTGCACGGCGCGGTAACGGGCCTCCTCCTGATGTCTTTTAACCAGTTCCTGTTTTAAAAATTCTTTGAATTCTTCTTCCGTCTGCAGGGTATCATTGCCCGATTCCTTTTTGAAAAAATCGGCGCTGGGCTCGGCCGGCACTCTCCTGAGGATTTGACTGATCTCCAAAACCCAATTCTGGCCGGGTTGGCTCAACATTTCTTGCATTCCCTGAGGTATCCGGACATATTCGAGGGGCGTTTCAAAAAAATCGTTTGGATGCGCAGGAATGCGGTCCCCGGATTTTTTTCCTTTTAAAAAGTTTTGGGATTCTTCTGAACGCAGGGCTCCCCAGCCAAAGGCGGTGGAAAAGCGTTGGGGCTGAGACCCCTCAGAATCTTCCGAGACGAAGAAATAGCCCTGCACCACATCCCCTTCTCCTTCGATACTTTCCATTTGCACCGTGTGCCCTGCCAAATAAAGCCGGGCTTTATACGCAGCCTCCACCTGGTCGTCCGTCACGGGCTCCACAGTGAGCTGAAACTGACCTTTTTCAGGCCATTTCAGTTCAAAATCGGGAAACAAAGCCACCTGAAAATCAAAAAAGTATGTTTTTTCTTCGTCCGGTTTTGCGTCCAGATAATTGGTGCCTGAAATAATAGGTTCAAAAATGACAGACAATTTTTCCTCCCGAATACGGGCGTCCAGTTTTTGAAGCGAGGTATTGAGGAGGATTTTTCGCAAGAGTTCTGCTCCCACCTGCTTCAGCACAAGCTGCCGCGGCACTTTTCCTGGTCTGAATCCAGGAATTTGCAGAGTGCGTCCGGTTTTTCGAAGTTCTTTTTCCAGTTCAGGTTGATATTCCTCAGGGCTGATCTCCACATGCAGCGGAAGAACACCTTTTTCAAGATCGGCTTCGGCTATATAATGCATGATTTTTAAGCCGGCAAAAATAATGCCTCTCTTGCAAAGGCTGCTGAGCTTCTATTTTTGTCCAGTCTGAATGCCATGAAAAAAAGGCTTTTTTCTATGTTGTATCTAATACTTTCCGTCCTATTCTTACCAGGCTTACTGGCGCCAATGGCCTGCCAATCGCCTGCGAAAAATCCGCCCTTTCTTCTAGGAAAAGCTGAAAACATGGCTGGCGAACATGTTTTTTTGGAAAAAATTTTCCCTGATAAATTGATATTGCTGGACTCCGCCGTTGTCGGTTCGGACTTTGAATTCAAATTTTTCAAAAAACCGGATTCTTATGGCCATTACCGAGTTCGATTCGGAGGAACGGCCGGTACAGCCCGCCAGGCGCCCTATTCTCACTTAATCTTTCTTTTGACGGACGGCCAGGAACAGATCCGGCTCGAAACCAAGGCGCCCCAGCCCGCTCTGAATTGCACCCTCACAGGCTCCGCCCAATCCGAAGATCTTTTAATGCTCCTGAAGCGAAAAGCCCGGCATGAGAGGCTGGCTGATTCCCTGCGCACCGCGCTGAATACCCGCACTTACGACTCTGACTTTCCACAAAGAGCCCGAACCGCAGACAGCCTTTTCTATCACAGCGAACAGCAACTGAAAGGCTTGGCCCGGCAGATGGCAGAAAAACATCAGGGGAATCTGGTTTCCTTAGAGGCGCTGGGATTTCTGAAAATGGAGGAAGATTTTCCCCTCTTTAAAAAAACCGCCTCGGCATTAAAATCAAAACTTGCGGATAATCCGTTTGTGAAAGCTCTGGTGGCTAATGTGGAAGTGCTGGGGCGCACGGCTGTTGGCGCAGAGGCCCCGGACATCCGCCAACCTGCGCCCGACGGAACCATTTTGTCTTTGCACAGCCTCAGGGGGAAATATGTACTGCTGGATTTCTGGGCCTCCTGGTGCCGCCCCTGTCGGGCCGAAAATCCTACCCTGGTGAGGGCTTTTCAAAAATATAAAAACAAAGGCTTTGATATCTTCCAGGTGTCACTGGACCGGGACAAAACTGCCTGGATGAATGCCATCCAACAGGATGGTTTAAGCGGTTGGCATCACGTGAGCGATTTAAAAATGTGGGAATCGGAACCTGCTAAATTGTACAACGTCACTGGGATTCCTAAATCCTTCCTCTTGGATCCGCAGGGCATCATCATTGCCACGGACCTGCGTGGTCCGGCCCTTGAAGCCAAATTGGCTGAAGTGTTAAAGTAAAAAATGGAAGGGCCCGGCACGTTTATTCTCCGGGTGTATGCCCTGCTTTTGACGGACCAACAGCATATTGTGCTGGCCCGTGAAAAATTCCAAGGCATGGACATAAATAAATTTCCGGGGGGTGGCGTGCATTTCGGAGAAGGTCTTCGGGAAGCTCTTTCACGCGAAATACGCGAAGAACTCCACCTTTCGCTGGACCCGGGCGGATGGCTGCACTTTTACACCACCGATTTTTTTCAGCGGTCTGCTTTCAACCCTGCCCATCAGGTGGTAAGTGTGTATTTTCAATGGCCGGTACCCTGGCGCCATGAAGTATTAAGCTCTCATTTACAACTTCTTCAGCCCGGTCCCGAGAAAAATGAAACATTTTGGACCACAGCCCTTAGCCATTTACGCAGCCAAGAATTTACCTTTCCGATAGACCAGCATGTAGCGCATTTAATAACACGGAATCTCCTTTAAGGCCCATCAAAAAAATTTCCTTTTCAATTCATTGAGAAGTTGAAAAGGACTACTGACCCACTATTTACAGGTAAAAAAGCAGTTGGTATTCACAGAAGCCAGGGAAACAGAACTTTGGGGAGCCTTTGTCATTACGGCGACGGCAGGTGATTTGGAAGGCAAAGCACCATGCAGGCTTTCATTCTTTAAAGAAATATGTGGTGCAATAATGAGACTCACAATGGACATCAGCTTAATGAGAATATTCATGGACGGTCCGGAAGTGTCCTTAAAAGGATCTCCCACCGTGTCGCCCGTGACGGACGCTTTGTGGGGTTCAGACTTTTTGTAGTACACCTGTCCATTGATTTCAACGCCTTTTTCGAAGGATTTCTTGGCATTGTCCCAGGCGCCTCCGGCATTGTTCTGAAAGATACCCATCAGCACCCCGCTGGCCGTGACACCTGCCAGAAGACCGCCAAGCACTTCGGGGCCGAAAAGAAAACCAGTGATGACGGGCACCAATAAAGCGATGGCTCCCGGCGCGATCATTTCCCGAATTGAGGCGCGGGTGGAAATTTCAACGCAACGCTCATATTCCGGTCTGGCTTTGTATTCCATAATACCCGGAATTTCGCGAAACTGCCGGCGCACCTCATTCACCATATCCATAGCCGCTTTTCCCACAGCTGCAATTGCCAGAGATGAAAAGAGAAAAGGAATCATGGCGCCCACAAACAGACCTGCCAGCACATTGGCCTTGTAAATATCAATACTTTCAATGCCTGATACGCCACAAAAAGCTGCAAACAGAGCCAAAGAAGTGAGGGCTGCCGAAGCGATGGCAAACCCTTTTCCTGTGGCCGCCGTGGTATTTCCCACAGCATCCAGGATATCTGTGCGGCCGCGCACTTCTTCCGGCAGTTGGTTCATTTCAGCAATGCCACCGGCGTTATCGGCAATGGGCCCAAAGGCGTCAATGGCCAGCTGCATGGCCGTGGTGGCCATCATGCCAGCTGCGGCAATGGACACACCGTATAGACCTGCCAGCTCGTAGCTGCCATAAATTCCGGCTGCCAGCACCAGCATCGGTACCGCCGTGGACTCCATTCCCACGGAAAGCCCACCGATGATATTGGTGGCATGCCCTGTGCCGGACTGCCGCACAATGGACAACACGGGCCTCCGCCCCATGGAAGTATAATATTCCGTGACAAGACTCATGACAGCCCCTACCACAAGACCCAGCACGATGGAATAATACACCCCGTTGCGTGTGAATTCGAAGCCGCGGATATTCAGCGGCCCTTCCGGCAAAATGAATTGAACGGCGAAATAGGAGGCCAGGGCCGTGAGCACAATGGATCCCCAGTTCCCCAGGTTCAGCGCTTTCTGCACACTATCCCCGTCCGACTTGATGCGGACAAAGGCCATGCTCACGATGGAAAAAAGCAATCCCAAACCGGCAGTAAACATGGGCAAAAGGACCGGTCCAATGCCTCCAAACTGATCGTGGGACACCACTTCCCGACCCAGTACCATGGTGGCCAGAATTGTGGCCACGTATGAGCCAAAAAGATCCGCGCCCATGCCGGCCACGTCTCCGACATTATCCCCTACATTATCGGCAATAGTGGCCGGATTGCGCACATCATCCTCAGGGATGCCGGCTTCCACCTTGCCCACCAAATCGGCCCCTACGTCGGCCGCTTTGGTGTATATTCCACCTCCCACGCGCGCAAACAAGGCGATGGACTCAGCACCCAACGAAAAACCCGCGAGCACCTCCAGGGCTTTTTCCATCGGAAGGCCATTGACATCGCCTCCCACCGACACCACATATATGTGGTAAAATACAATAAAAAGCGAACCCAAACCCAAAACAGCCAGACCCGCCACTCCAATCCCCATCACCGAACCGCCGGTAAATGAAACCGCTAAAGCCTTGGCAAGGCTGCTGCGGGCGGCCTGGGTCGTCCGAACATTGGCCCGCGTAGCTATCGTCATGCCAATGTACCCGGCAAAGGCTGAAAAAACAGCGCCTACAATGAAAGAGAGGGCAATCACTGGACTGCTGTTGGGGACCAGAGTGCCTGAATATCCCAAAAGAAGGGCAGCAATCACCACAAAATAGGATAAAATCCTCCATTCGGCTTTCAGGAAAGCTAAGGCGCCTTTAGCAATGTACGAGGCCAGTTCATTCATTTTAGCGTCGCCGCTCTGCTGCCGCATCACCCACCTGTATTTTGCCACCATGACCAACAGGCCAATCAGCCCCATGGCGGGAATTAAATAAACGAAGTTCTCTCTCATAATCAAATTTTTACAAATTTTTACCTAAAAAACGGCGGCAAAGTTAATGACACAAACTAATTTAGCGAGGTGACCTCCAGCCCCATTCAAGCCCTGCTTCTGGACCTGGGTGGGGTAATTTTGGACATCCATTACGACCGCACGCTACAGGCATTTAGAAATCTGGGATTCCATGAAATAGAAAAATGGTACGACGGTTACCGTCAAACAGGCATTTTTGATGACTTTGAGGAAGGCCGTCTGTCCTCAGAAGCCTTTTTAGATACTCTAAGCCAATATTGTCCCCAGGCCCAAAAGCAGCAGATTCTGGAAGCCTGGAATGCCATGCTGGGCAGGGTGCCCCCATGGCATGTTCAGGGCTTACAAACCCTCCGAAAATCTTTGCCGGTATATTTATTCAGCAACACCAATGACTTGCATTACAGGCAATTCCAAAAAGATTTTCGCGCAGATTTTGGCTTTGATCTCTCCGATCTCTTCGAAATACCTTTTTATTCCCACCTTTTAGGCCTTCGAAAACCCAAAACGGAGGCATTCCAGAAAGTAGCCAGCCTGGCAGGTATCCGACCCGAGGCCACTCTTTTCATGGACGATAACCCAGGTCACATCGCGGGGGCTCAGAAAGCCGGATTTCAAACCTACTGGCTTGATCCAGCCTCTGGCCGGAATTTTTTAGATATTCTGGCAGAAATGGGGATAGGGCTTCAGAAGAAATGATTTTTCTGCATTCCTCCCGGCCCTCTTCGTTTAGGATGTAGGCCTTTAAAATTCTATTCTGGGGTTTTCGCAAATCATTCGGCATCCGAAACTTCACAGAGGAAAAGTTCCAGGAAGGCTAAGGACAGTCTGCGCAGGAAAGGCCTTTGGCCGTCATCACCCAAGTGAAACGGTGCATGTCTTCATCTCTGATTTGCTGCAGATTGGGAACAAAAGCCAAGTGTTCGGCCACGGCAGGATTTATGGTGAGAAGGCCGCCTTCAGGAACATACAAAAATAATTCTATGCTTTGCCCCCGGTAGGGCATTCCCTGAGGCAATACAAAAGCCTGCGGAAGGTGCAGCCGCGCATCTTGAACCACCACCTCGTAAGGGAGTGCTTCAGCCAGGGAGTTGGCAAAAACCCGGGAAAAACCGTAAGATGTTTTTTGCAGCGTGAGGCGCCAGAGGCTGTCCGAGGCGTTTCTGAAAATGTGCAAGCGCACATCGCTCACTAAAAGGCCTTCCAAATTTTCCGGAGGATCCATCTGAACATGCAAGCGGTGGCCGTGCGGCTTCAAAGACAAAGATTCTTCGCGGGTAGCGGAAGCCGAAAATTGCCTCAGGACAACCACTCCGCTCCATATCAGGAACCCAACCGACAACAACCAAAGAGAAAAAGATGGAATCAGCATCCAGCCCAGATGAAAGCGCAGTTGAAATAGGAAGGCCAGGGCGCGTGCCGCCAAAATGATTAGAGGAATTAAAATAAAAATGAACACCGCCACCAGGACGCCCCATCCCTGCCACGCAGAAGGAAATATGTACGCAATCCCCTGCGACCAGGATTGCATTTCCACCCCGGCAGCCCCAATTTTTATAAGCGAAGCTTCTCCCAGGGCAAGCTGAATTAATAATACCAATAAAAAGAAGGTCAGCAGCAAGATCAAACCGGAAATCACTGTGCCGCCCAGACGTAAAAATTTTCGAACAAGACGCACTAATCTATCCAAAGTAGGCCGCAGGGCTTCTCCCCAATCCTCCCATCGTTTTCGGGCCTTCATTCCCGAAAGAGTCCCTTCCATTTCGCGGCCAAGACTGGCGCTCAGGTTCCTTAAATCCACTGGCTTTCCCTGCATTTCCAGCTTTTCTGCCGGAGTGACGGCTGCCGGCACCACAATCCAAAAAATCAGGTACAAGAGGAGGCCGGTTCCAAAAAAGAAAAAGAGCACCAACCATCCCAGGCGCAACCACAAGGGATTCAAACCCAGGAAAGCTCCCAAGCCGGCACAAACACCTCCCAGCACGCGTCGTTCCGTGTCCCTGTACAGACGCTTGCGCATGACTTGTAGAGGGGCTTTGGCCTCTTCACCCTGACCGGTGATTTCCTCCACCTCTCCAAGAATGTCCATAACGGCTTGGGCATCCGATAGGGTTACCACCTCCCCTGCCTTTAATCTTTGCCCTAAGAGTTCTGCCACCCGACGCTCAATATCTTCCACCACATCCTGCCCGCCGCGAATCCGGGAAAAGTGATTTTCAATGGAATGTAAGTAGCGACTCAGAGATTCGTAGGCGTCTTCTTCAAAAGTGAAGGAAACCTTGCCCACGCTGGCTTGAATGTTTTTTTTCATAATTTAAAGAATTAATTATCAATTTCTTAGCTTTAAAATAGGGGGTTGTTTAAATACGATCTATGGCCTCCTTAAGCCTGCGCCATGCTTCCTGATACTGCCCGGCTAAATCCAGTCCCTTTTCGGTCAAACGGAAATATTTCCGCGGGGGACCAGAGGAACTTTCCTTCCACGAATAGGCCAGATAGCCCTCATCCTTTAGACGGTTCAGAAGCGGGTACAGGGTGCCTTCAGGCATGTGCAAACCCGCAGATTTCAAACGCTCCACCACATCGGCAGGATAGGCCTCGCCATCCTTTAAGATGCGGATCACACAAAATTCCAAAAGTCCTTTTCTTAAACTCGTGAAGAGTTTTTCTGTGGAGAGCATGGTTTCATTTTCAACACAAATATAGGCCAAAAAAGGTACCTTGTTAAACATACTATCAAAATTTCTTGTTCTTTTAAGCAAGTTGATTCAAGAAAGGAGGTGTAATTTTGGGAGATTGATAAAAATTTTAAAGTGCGCAGGTACATCGTAGCACTCCTATTGGTATTCACAGCTGCATCCGGTTGTCGGGAAAAAACATCCCGCAGCCCCACGCCCTACCCATTTAAAATTCCGACGGGTTATCCACGACCTTTTGAACCCAAGGACAACCTCACCACGGTGGAAGGGGCCTTGCTAGGGCGATTTTTGTTTTATGATAAGAAGCTTTCTGTAAATAACAGCATTTCATGTGCCAGCTGCCATGTGCAGGCCCATGGTTTCTCAGACCCGCGCCAATACAGCGAAGGTGCCTTTGGCCAAAAGACCCGGCGCCACAGTATGGCGCTTGTGAATGTGGCATTCAACCCTTACACGCGATTTTTTTGGGACGGACGGGCCAAAACCTTAGAAGAGCAAGTGCTGCATCCTATCCGGGATCCGGTGGAGATGGCCTATTCGGTGGCAGAGGTAGAAAAAAGGCTAAGAGCGGACCCCCGGTATCCGGAACTATTTGAAGCTGCCTTTGGCGACAGCCGTATTGATTCTGTGCGGATTGCCAAAGCCCTGGCCCAGTTTGTGCGCACCTTGATCTCTTTTAATTCGCGTTACGATCGCTGGGTGCAGGGTCTGGCTACGCTGGACAGCATGGAGTTGCAAGGTTTGCAATTGATTCAGGACAACTATAAAGGCGATTGTTTTCATTGCCATAACGCCGAAGACCGTTTGTTCAGCAATTATCAATTTCTCAACAACGGCTTGGACTATGAGAGTGAATGGACGGATTTGGGGCTCTTTGAAGTGACCGGAAATCCCAACGATCGGGCCAAATTCAAAGTGCCTACACTGCGCAATATTGCCGTTACGGCTCCTTACATGCACGACGGTCGGTTTGCCACCTTGGACCAAGTGCTTGTGGACCACTACTTGAGCGGGGGCAAAATATCGCCTACCATAGACCCCATGATGGAATATGCCGGCATAGGATTAAATTTATCGCCCAACGACGTTGTGGCCATTAAAAAATTTCTTCATACGCTCACCGATTCTACTTTTCTATCCAATCCGGAGTTTTCTGATCCTTTTAAATAAAACCTTTCTTCCCTTCGGATTTGATAAATATTCCAGTAAACCGCCATAAAAAGTTTCTATTTAATTAGGAACCCGTTCAGGGTTTTCTTGTTTCCTTTGCACTTAATGTTGTGTATGGAGCCTGATATTGCCTTAACTCCCATCCTGGAGACAGCCGGATTATATAGGGAAATCATCCGACTTGCTGGAGAAGACCCAAATCGCGAAGGATTGGCGAAAACACCAGAACGCGCCGCCCGTGCTTTTCACTTCTTAACTCAGGGATACCACCAGAACCCCGAAGCCATCTTGAAGTCTGCACTCTTCGAGCAGAAATACAGTGAAATGGTGGTGGTGAAAGATATTGAAATGTATTCCCTGTGCGAGCACCACCTCCTGCCTTTCTTTGGTAAAGCTCATGTTGCTTACATTCCAAATGGGAAAATTGTTGGGTTGAGCAAAATACCCCGCGTTGTAGATGCTTTTGCCAGAAGGCTCCAGGTGCAGGAACGTCTGACGTTTGAAATCCGGGACTGTTTGCATGCCACGCTCAATCCTTTAGGGGTGGCCGTGGTGATTGAAGCACGCCATATGTGTATGCAAATGCGGGGGGTGCAAAAACAAAATTCTATCACCACCACCTCGGCTTTTACGGGGGAGTTTGAGAAAGATGCCACCCGGCGCGAATTTCTTAGCCTCATCACCGCTAAGCTGGCCTGAAAGAATGGTGCAAGCGGCTTTTAGAATTCCTTTAATGCGTCAACCTTTCCTCCAGGAAGAGGAGACTCGGCGGGCTTTAGCACAATTCATTCTCACCGCCCCGCGCCTGAGCATGGATGCTCAATGTCAACGCTTTGAAGAAGCCTTTGCCCAACACCAGCAATGCCGCCATGCCATACTGGTGAACAGCGGCGCCAGCGCCAACCTGATTCTTTTACAGGCCTTAAAAAATTTGGGGCGTCTTAAAACAGGGGACAAGGTGGGATTTTCGGCCCTCACTTGGAGCACCAACACCATGCCCATAGAACAACTGGGCTTTGTGCCCGTGCCGGTGGATTGCAATCCAGCCACCATGAACGTGCACTTAGAACAATTGAAAGAACGCCTGCGCGAGGTGCCCGACATGAAAGCATTTTTTACGACAAATGTTTTGGGATTTGCGGGCGATTTACAGGCGATAAAAAATTTCTGCCATCAGGAAGGCCTAATATTCCTTGAGGACAATTGCGAATCCATGGGCACGGAATTACCCGAAGGAAAGACAGGCAATTTTGGCCTGGCCTCCACTTTTTCCTTTTTCGTGGCCCACCACATGAGCACTATTGAAGGCGGAATGATATGTACCCAGGATGACGAATTGGCCGAAATGCTGCGTATTGTAAGGGCCAACGGTTGGGACCGCAATCTTTCCCCCGAAAGCCAAAAAAAACTGCGTGAACAAAACCAAATCACCTCCGAATTCAAGAGTAAATACACCTTTTATCATCCGGCATATAATGTGCGCCCCACGGAAATTACGGGATTTCTGGGTCTGAAACAATTGGAATACGTGGTCGAAACCTATGCACAAAGAGAAAAAAATTATCTTTTTATTGAAGAAAACCTTAAAAATCATCCCCACTTTTCACCCTTTGATCATAGCCATATCAAAGTCCTTTCCGCCTTTTCACTTTCTTTTTTATGTCGCTCGGAAGAACTTAGAGATCATTATGTGGAGCGTTTCATGAAAAATGGAATTGAAGTGCGGCCGCTCATCGCCGGAAATATGGCCCGGCAGCCCTATTACAAAAAATACATCGGTCTGGACTTTTCTCTGCCGGGAGCTGAACTAATGGATGCCTGTGGTTTTTATTGTGGCAATTATCCTGAAATGTCTGAAGAAGACCTCCAGCTTGTGGTAGAGTGCCTACAACCTCAGTAATCAGTTTCTTTGAATCTGTAGGCGATAGAAGACGAATGCTTCCTTCAAGTTGTTATAAGTGACTAAGGATATATTATTATTTTCATCAGGAGTTCTGGAAAATAGCCCAATAAATCGTGTTGGATTAATTTGTGCAAAAATACCCCGTTTGAACCCCCCTTTGAATTCCGTTGTGAAATGACAAGTTACCAAATCTTCCAACTTTGAAGGGGATGGAGCCTCATTCCATGTCATCCCGTCGTTTTGCTCCCCATCATTAAAAAAGCCCACAAAGCGGTTGTCGGTGGCTACTATTTGAACTCGAGGAAATGCCTGAGAATTTAAAGGGATGGCCTGCGTGGTTTTGACTTTCCCATCCGCCAGGGCAGTGCCCACTAGCAGAGCGGATTTGAAAGGGGTTTTATTGACCTCCCGGTAGTGATCTTTGGCTTCCACGGTGGAATACGACATCACGAAGCCGATTTCCCCACCCTCCGCAAAAACAATATCGCGAAAAGCCCAGAAAGTTGGAAGCAAGTTCACATAATCCTGGCCGGTTTTATCAAAGGAATAAAATTTCACGGTAGAACTTTTCGCCCCCGGCTTCACGCGGCTTAGAAAATATCCCTGGGGAATGAAATATTCTCCGTTCACCCCGCTGAAGGTGCCGGCAATTACAGGTTCTCCTTTTTGGTCAAAACGCAGGACATAACAGGGATAACCATTTTTTGCGGTAAGTTTTGTTCGAGGAAAAAGCAAACCTTCTTTTTGATAAAAAATATTGGAGCGGGCCGGAATATTTCCCGAAAATGAAATGGAGGTTTTGAGCACTTTAGCCGAATCATTCGGAGGCAATTTTATGTAATGTAATTTCTGAAAAAAACCATCTTCAGGATTGTAGCGCTCCACCACAAAGTGGGCATGCCCTTGGTTGTCCACCTTGAGTGTACCGTACTCATTGGCTGCTCTTAAGAATCCGTCTTCTACATCATGATCGGCCAGCTTGGCGAAGGCCGTGTCAAATATTGTAACCCGATAAATTTCTTTTTCACCATTAAAGTTTTTAATGTAGGCCACCGCTGCAAATTGCTGATTTTCGGATACCGCAAAACCAAAATTCGCACGCATGTAATCACGATTGTTTTTAACAGGCTTACCTATTACCTGGCCTTTGGAGTTGAGAAGCATTTGTGGAGCCCCTGCAATTTCACCCAGTAAAATCGGCTCGTTTTTGTCCACGGTATTGGTTTCAATATCCACCCGCAAGGCATACAGTTGTTGTTTGGTCGGCGTGGAAAGCTTGACGATGGCGTACAATTTTTCTCCCAAGGGATACACGCCGGATAAATATCCCTGCGTGTTTTTCATATCGGCTTTTATGACCACACGACCGCTTGTTTTATTCTCGTCATTAATAAAATAATGCAGAAACCCATTGTTGAGAAACCCTGTGCATACGTAATAAATTTTATTATTTAAAACACCAAAATTGATGATGCCTCCATCCGTGGAAGGGTTTGCTTTGGCCGTTTCTCCAATTTTTTCCCAATCCTGAAAAAGCGGCTGGGCACCTGCATGGTAACAAAAGCAAAAAGCCAAGAAGCCTATCTTGTAAAGATGCATCCGGCAAGTTTTCCAATTAAACTTAATAAAAATGGGAGTATGGAATTTCATGATTTTCAAATTACAACGGAAGGCACAAAAATAAAAGATTAAAGATTGTTAAGAATGAATTGTGTAATTTTTGTGAACAAGTGGTAGCGGGTAAGTCCCCCATAAATCCCATGGTTTTTGTCGGGATACACAAACATATCAAATTGTTTTCCCTCCGCCACCAAAGCGCTGGCCAACTCGGCGGCATTCTGAAAGTGCACGTTATCATCGGCCGTTCCGTGAATCAGGAGAAAAGCGCCTTTAAGATTTTTGGCATATCGGATGGGAGATTCCTTATCAAAGCCTTCGGGATTGGTTTCGAGGGTCCCCATGTAGCGTTCGGTGTAAATATTGTCATAAAACTTCCAATTGGTGACCGGGGCCACGGCTACAGCCGCTTTGAAAACATCCGCCCAGCGCGTGATGCAAAGAGAGGCCAAATACCCGCCATAGCTCCATCCGAAAATGCCGATGCGCCCAGGATCCACATAAGACTGACGTGCCAGCCACCGGGCGGCCTCCGCCTGATCGGTGCTTTCCAGGTCGCCCAGCCGGCCGTAAGTGCAGGTGCGGAATTCATACCCACGGCCTCCGGTGCCGCGTCCATCCACGCTCACCACCAAATAGCCTTTCTGAGCCAGAAGCCTGAACCAGATATAATTGAAGCCGTCGAAATCATTTCCTGCAGTTTGGGATCCTGGCCCGCCATAAACAAACATCAGGACGGGGTATTTTTTTGAAGGAGAAAAGTTCACAGGCTTTATCATCCATCCGTTTAGGTTCACCCCCTCGCTTGTGGTGAAGGAAAATAATTCCGGGCCCGACCCATCGAGATTTTGAAGTTTAGTGCGCAAAACGGCATTATCTTCTTTCATATAAAGCATGCGGCCCGTGTTATCATGACAAGAGTACACCGGGGGCACACCCAGTGCGCTGTAGCTCTTCATGAAATATTGAAAGCCCGCGGAAAAATCAGCGTCATGGGTCCCCGGCTCATGGGTCAGCTTTTGCCCATCCCTGCCGTTCAGCCGGATTTTATAGATATGCCTTTCTGTGGGGCCTTCCTGCGTGCTTTGATAATACAAATAGCCTGATTTTTCATCGTAGCCATACACTTTGGTTACTTCCCAGTTTCCGGAGGTTATCTGGCGCGGGGTGTTGGCGTTGAGAGAATAGCTCCAGATGTGGAAGAAGCCTGATTGTTCTGAAAGCAGAAGAAAGGCGTCTTTGGAAATGAAGATCGGATGCCAGATTTTTTCCAGCTCCACATACCGGGGCGAACGCATTTCTGCCACTTGGGTGGCCCGGCCGGTGTGGGGGTCGGCCACGTAAATCCGCAGGTGATTCTGAAGCCGGTTGAGGGTGGCTACCATCAGACGTCCATCCGGAAGCCATGTGATGCGTGGCAGATATTCATAGGGATCCGGCAACAGGACTCCCTGGGTTTTGTTCAGGCCGACATGATAGACATTCAGCGTGACACGGCTGTTGGCTTCCCCCACTTTAGGATATTTGAAGATCTGATTTTGGGGATACAGTTGCCCTTTGTATACCGGCATGGAATAAGACGGTACGGCGCTTTCATCAAAGCGCAGATAGGCCAGCATTTCGCCTGAAGGACTCCAGGCATATGCCCGCGACATGGAAAACTCTTCCTCATACACCCAGTCCGGAATGCCATTGAGGATTTCCTGGGGTTTCCCATCCCTTGTGATTTGCTTGATTTCGAGGGATTGTGTATTTTGAATAAATAGATTATGATCCTTCACAAAAGCACACCAGGTCCCCAAGGCATTCAGCCCGGGTTCCATCACCCAATGGGATTCGGCCAAAGCCAGAGGTTGATTTTTTCCTTTGGGCAGGATCCAGGCTTTCACTTGGCGGGAATGCCGGTAAATAGGGCGGGAGTCTGATGTGAACAGGATATTTTCTTCCTGACCGTCCAATTGATAGGACTGAATTTCAAAAGGCATTTGCGGGGTAAGGAATCCGGCAGATTTCCCGGTTTTGAAGGAAAATTTTTCCAGCCGGTTTTCCCGCACCTCAGCATAATGCTCGCCGTCTTTTAAGGGTTGAAATTCATCTATTCCGGCTGGTAGGTATTCGTACTTAATCCAAAGATCTTCAAGCGTTACCTGGTTTTGACCTGTGACAGACAGCGCAATGAATATACATCCCCAAAAAGCGACAGACAGAAGGATATTTCTGCACATAAAACAAAGAAAAAAAAGACCTGCAAATCTACAGGGAGGCATAAGTACATAAATTTTTTCGTGTTGGATCCAGGTACTAAAATGTTAAATACTCGTTATCATGAAAAATAAGGAGCCAGAGGGTAAAATGAACTATACTTTTGCATTATAGTATGCGTGCATACCTTTATCGATTATGAAAGCTGGAGCCGGTAAGTCTGAAATTCAGGTGAAGGGATATGGCTACGGGATGATGGGATATGGACGCGAATTCAATGTCGTGCGCGGACAGCATGCACCCCTCTGGGTGCGTAGTGTGTATTTGGAAGATTCTGAAAGTCAGAGTGTGGTGATCAGTGTGGCCGAAATTTGTTTTGTTCTTCAGGAATTGAAAACCGCGGTGCTGGAGCGGTTAAATTCAGTCTTTCCCAGCGCCGGACTAAACGATGATAATTTTTTGTTTTCTGCACAACACACCCACAGCGGACCCGGCGGTTATTCGCATTTTCCTTTTTACAATTGGAGCATTCCGGGTTATAAACCCGATGTCTTTGAAGCCATCGTAGAGGCAACGGTGCGTTCGGTTTCGGAGGCTTTGCTCTCGGCGCAACCCGCACGTCTGTATTGGGGAAGCGCCGAATTTGCCCCGCACGAGGATGTGGCCTTTCAACGTTCTTTGAAGGCATACCTGAGAAACCCAGGCGTGGAGCGCTTCTCAGACTACGAAACCCACCTGGCTCTGGAGCGCACTATGTATCTCTTGAAGGTGGAAAATATGGAAGGCCGGCTCCTTGCCACCATCAACTGGTTTGGGGTGCACACGACCAGCCTGGGCAACAAGGTAGGACTTCTTTCGCCGGATAACAAAGGCTATGCTGCTGCTTTGCTCGAACAGCGCTACCCGGAACATGTAGCCTTGTTTGCTCAGCAATTCGCCGGAGATGTCTCCCCCAATTTTCACGGGAAAGGCAAATCCTGGGTTCAGGGTCGTCGTTACAAAGACCAGGTAGAAAGCGCTCTTTTTAATGGCCGGTTGCAATATGAAAAGGCCCGCTACATTATGGACAAAGCGTGTCGCCCCGTGGAGGGGCCGATATCGGTCAGGAGTTATTTAGTACGTCGGGATTTTCATCACATCCCGGTTCCGCCGGAATACGCCGAAGGTCAGGCCCAGGCCCGGACAGTGCCGGCCTGTCTGGGGGCCGCTTTTCTCCGCGGTACTCCTGTGGATGGCAAAGGCATGCCCCATGGACTTTATGAACTCACCGTGGCGCTGGCCCGATCCGTGAAAGCGACCGAGCTGATGCTGGCCCGCGTAAAATCTCCTGAATACCGTCAAAGGATCGAAACTAAATATGCGATGCAGGATCCCAAGGATATTGTCTTCGAAACCGGGGAAGGCTTTTTATTAGGCTCGCGCGACCTGAAGAACTTTGTGATGCCCGGAATTACGGATGCCGGTATCTGGCAGTTTAAACAAGAGCACCGTCGGGGCGCCTTGCGCACCTTGCCCTGGACACCGCATGTGCTGCCCCTGCAGCTTATCACCATCGGGCCTATAGCCATTGCGGCCTTTCCTGGAGAAATCACCACCGAAGCCGGACGGCAGCTGCGCCATCTCATACTGAACCGTGTGCGCCCAGCCGGTATTCACAACATCGTCATCCAAACCTACAGCAATCACTACTTCGGCTATTGCACCACAGTTGCCGAATACATGGAACAAGCCTACGAAGGTGGCCACTGTGTTTTTGGAAAATACACACATGGCGCTTTTATGAAAGAATTCGAACAATTGGCCACCGCCTTGGTATCAGGAAAAGTCTTAGACCCAGGTCCTCCCTACGAAACATTTCCGGAGGAAGAAATTAAATTGCGCACCTACGACAGCGAAAAAAATCCCCCCTTAAGGTCTTACAAAAATCTAGACAAAAAATACCGGCCGGGCTATTCCGCTTCAGAGAATTCCAACCCCCAAAAGCCCAGAAAACAACCCGCATGAAGGCCGAATTCCGGCATCAAGGCAGGAGAGCGGGACCGATCTTATACCAAGCCACCTCGCATCCAGCGGACTTGCCCGATAATGCGTAGCGCCGGCGGGCCACCTGATCATACAGAAAATCACCCCATGAAACCGGGAAATAACTTATAAAAGCTCCGAACTTCCAGGGCCATGGAAGACTTTTGCAAATGGCCGCTATGGCTCGGGATTTTGAGTAAATTTTTCCCTGATGGAAAAACAAAAGACTGTCCGGCAATCGGGAGGCTACCTCCGAAGAAATCAATTCCTGGAATGTAGCGCCCAACCGCGGTGCAAAATATACGTGCCGCGCGGCGCCTATGCGCAACAATAGCCGCACAGAACGGTGACAAAAACCGCAGGTGTTGTCGAAAAAAACAACCGGACGGTCCATTTTCACAGGTCCAAAAGAATTTCTTCGGGCGCCCGCCCTCCGAACAGAATCCGGGCCGGATCTTCTATCATTTCCTTTACTTTGACAAGAAAACCCACCGATTCGCGGCCATCTATCACCCGATGGTCGTAGCTGAAAGCCAGATACATCATCGGCCGCACTTCTACTTTGCCCTGGATGGCCACCGGCCGCTCCTGCACTTTATGCATCCCCAGAATACCGCTCTGAGGAGGATTGAGAATCGGGGTGCTCATCAAGGAACCAAATACCCCGCCGTTGGTGATGGTGAAGGTGCCCCCGGTCATTTCTTCAATAGAAAGCTTTCCATCTCTGGCCTTTGTGGCTAAAGTTTTAATTTCTTTTTCGATATCCGCCAGGGACTTGCTTTCGGCATTGCGAATCACTGGAACCATCAGACCTTTGGGCGTACTGACGGCAATGCCAATATCCGCATAATGGTAAAAAATCTGATCTTCTCCGTCGATTGCGGAATTGACGGCAGGAAAGTGGCGGAGCGCTTCGGTGACAGCCCGGGTGAAAAACCCCATGAAACCCAGCCCTATGCCATGCTTTTCTTTGAAAGATTCACCATATTTCTTGCGCAAATCCAGGATGGCTGTCATATCCACCTCGTTAAAGGTGGTGAGCATGGCGGTTTCATTTTTCACGCTCACCAAACGCTGGGAAATCTTGCGGCGCAGGGTGGACAGTTTTTTGCGTTCCTCCCGCCGTTCTTCCCCAAAGCCGGATTCTAAAATTGCTGCTTCGGCTGCGGACCGAAACCCAGAGGCCAAGGCGGCCAGGACATCCTGTTTTGTGATGCGGCCATCGCGGCCGGTGCCTTGCACCTGAGCCGTGGAGAGCCCTTGTTCAGTCATGATTTTAGCGGCGGCCGGGGAAGCCACATCCGATTTTTTCCGCTGTTCCTGGGCCGGCGGCTCTTTCGGAGGCGCCACCGCACTGAGAGGTTGCGGAGAGGCGGTTGGGGAGGGTGCCGAGGGCGCCGCTTGCACCTCGCCCGAACCATTGTTCTGGTTAACGTCTTCTGCTGGAACCACGCTGGTGTCGATGCGGGCAATCACGTCGCCTACACCAATTTTTTTACCTTCAGGCACAAGTATCTGAAGCTTGCCTGAGGCCTCAGCGCTCACAGCCAAAGTGGCTTTATCCGAATCAATTTCACAGATTTCTTCATCCTTACGCACCCAATCGCCGTCTTTTTTGAGCCAACTGGCGATTTCTACCTCGCTCACCGATTCCCCCGGGCTGGGCACAATGACATCAATGAATGACATGGACAATTAATTTACAGAGAAAGAAGGACACGAAAATACGCATTATACCTGGGCTTCATCCGCAGCGCTGAAAGCCTGATTCAGAATGGCTTCCTGCTCCAAGGCAGAGCGTTCGGGACTGCCTGTGGCCGGGCTGGCGCTCATGGGACGGCTGATGCTGCGTAAGTTCAGACCACGTAAGGCGGGTGCCTGAAACTGTTCATTTACAAAGCACCTGGCGCCCATGTTATGAGGCTCTTCCTGCACCCACAGCCAGTCCGTGACCCCTGGAAAAGCATCGCGAATATCCACCACCTGCTGAAGCGGAAAGGGATACAACTGCTCCAGGCGCACAATGGCGGTGTTCCAGGCGGATCTTTTTTCCCTTTCTTCCAGCAACTCATAATAAATTTTTCCAGTGCATAGGATCACGCGCTGTACATCCGCTGGTTTGACAAAATCGTCCCCAATCACTTCCATGAACCGGCCTTCCGCAAATTCCTCCGGAGAAGAGACACATTTTGGATGCCGAAGCAGAGACTTCGGCGTAAATATGATCAAGGGTTTGCGGAAAGGCCGATGGATTTGCCGTCTTAAAACATGAAACAAATTCGCCGGGGTGGTGGCATTCACCACTTGCATATTCAGCTCTGCACACAAAAGGAGAAAGCGCTCCATGCGGGCGCTGCTGTGTTCGGCACCCATCCCTTCGTACCCATGCGGCAGAAGAAGGACAAGCCCGTTTTGGCTTTGCCATTTGTCTTCCGCAGCCGACAGGTATTGATCGATGACGATTTGAGCGCCGTTGGAGAAGTCGCCAAATTGGGCTTCCCACAGCACCAGGCAATCCGGAGCGCCCAAAGCGTAACCATATTCAAAGCCCATGGCCGCATATTCGCTTAAATGAGAGTTATAAATGAAAAACTTCCCTCGGGATCCAGGCAGGTTTTGCAGGGGGCAGAATTCCGCTTCAGAGTCTTCCGTTTTGACGATGGCGTGCCGATGGGAGAAGGTGCCGCGCACGGTGTCCTGACCGGCGAGGCGTACATGAAAGCCTTCGTCCAGAAGGGTGGCATAGGCCAGCAGTTCGCCCATGGCCCAATCCGCACGGCCTTCCTGCCAGTTTTTGATACGGTCTTCAAAGATGCGCTTGGTCTTTCGGATGAAATTCTTATCTTGGGGCAATGTGTTAATGGCGACGGCAAGCGCATTGAGGCGTTCTTTAGGGAAACTTGTGTAGGGCGATTCTTCAAAATCGGTTTCATCGGCCACGCGGTACTTGGACCAAATTTCACTGAGAAAAGGCTTCAAGCGGGTTTTTGTAACCGTTTTGGCCCGTTCATAGTCGGCTTCCAGGCTTTCACTGATATTTTTCTCCATAGCCTCGCCTTGGCCTTTTTCTATCCAGCCCTCGGCAGATAATTTTTCTAAATACAAAGCCCTGGGATCAGGATGGCTGTCTATGATTTTGTATAAAATGGGCTGGGTAAACCGGGGTTCGTCGCCTTCGTTATGACCGTATTTGCGATAACATAGTAAATCAATAAAGACGTCTTTATTAAACTTTTGACGAAACTCCATGGCCAGCTCCACCGCATGGACTACGGCTTCAGGATCATCGCCATTAACATGGAATACCGGGGACAAGGTCACCTTTCCGACGTCCGTGCAGTAGATGGAGGACCGGGCTTCGGTATAATTGGTGGTGAAGCCCACCTGGTTATTGATAACGATGTGGATGGTGCCCCCACAGCGATAGGCATCCAAATGCTGCATCTGGATGAGCTCATACACAACGCCTTGACCGGCAATGGCGGCGTCCCCATGGATAAGGATGGGACAAATGGCCTCGAGTTGGCCTCCGAACTTATGGTCGTTCATAGCTCTAGCCAAGCCGGCCACCAGAGGACCCACAGATTCCAGGTGGGAAGGGTTGGGCAGCAGATGCATTTCCACACTGTTGCCCGCATACTCCACCACGGCGTTGTGGCCCAGGTGGTATTTGACGTCCCCATCGTACCGACTGTCCTCGTAATCACGGCCTTCAAACTCCACGAAGATGTCGTGGGCCGGCTTGCCCATGATGTTATGCAACACATTGAGCCTTCCGCGGTGGGCCATTCCCATGAAAAAGGCTTTCACCCCAAGTTCGGCACCTTTAGCCACCAAGGCTTTCAGGGCAGGTATCAGAGACTCGCCGCCCTCCAGCGAAAAGCGTTTCTGCCCTACAAATTTTTTACCCAGAAACTTTTCGAATACAACAGCCCGGGTTAATTGCTCCAAAATTTCCAGCTTTTTTTCGCGGCTGAAGCCCCATTCTCCTTTCAGAGGATCTATTCGGGACTTGATAAAATCCATCTGCTCCGGACTGCGCATGTACATGAACTCATAACCTACGCTTTTGCAGTAGATCTTTTCCAGAGCGTCCACTATTTCCCTCAACGGTGCGGTTCCAAGCCCCAATTCCATACCTGCCTGGAAGGGGCGATCCAAGTCCTCTGGGCTGAGGCCAAAGTATTCAATATGAAGCGGAGGACCCCACTTTCGCCGCGTGCGAACTGGATTGGTTTTCGTGAAGAGATGGCCACGGCTCCGGTAAGCCTGGATGAGATTGATGACTTTAAACTCATCCGGATAGGAAAGGGCCTGGGAAGCCGGCTGAACTTGCCCGTTGTTTTCTTCCGGCAACAACGGGTAGTGCTTGCGTGCAAATTCAATACCTTCAAAAAATTTCCGCCAATCCGTTTCCACGCTGGCATTGTCAGCCAAGTACTGCTGATACAAGGCATCCAACGCAGAGGGGTCGGCGTTGCCTACATAGGTGAATTTGTCCATGAAACCTATAAAGCTACAAAATTAAGGATTTTGCAAAGGAGGTCTGATCAAGCTTCAGGAAGGGCTTTCTGAATCTTGTTTTCTGAATTCTATTCATTGCACTTATTCTTCTTTTTGAAGGAACCTTTTGAAACCCCATTTTTTTAAAAATGTTTCGGGGGATGCATGCCACAAAAACTTTCAACTGTGGGAGGGCCTCCCCGCTGCTTTTTGAGGCCTCTCAGGAAAATAAATCCGTCCAAGCATCCGGACTCAAAACCTGGGGATTTACACTCTGGCGGGGCCGTCGCTTTCAATGCTGCCATCCCGAAGCCGGATGACGCGCAAGGCGCGGGCTGCCACATCTTCTTCATGGGTGACGATGACAATCGTATTACCGGCTTTATGCAGTTCGCCAAAAAGGTGCAGAATTTCCTCAGAGGTAACGCTGTCCAGATTTCCGGTGGGCTCATCAGCCAACAGGAGCGCCGGTTGATTGATCAGAGCACGGGCAATGGCGACCCTTTGGCGCTGCCCTCCGGAAAGTTCGTTGGGCCGGTGTTTCATGCGGTCGGCCAAGCCCACCCGTTCCAATGTATCAGCGGCCCTTTGAAGCCTTATCCGCTGGCTTACGCCGGCGTACACCAAGGGCAGCGCCACATTTTCCAAGGCATTGTAGCGGGGTAAAAGGTTAAATGTTTGAAAAACAAAACCAATTTCTTGATTGCGAATACGTGCCAACTCTTTTTCCCTCAGAGTACTTACGTCCCTGCCATTCAGGTAATAATGGCCGGAAGTAGGGGAATCCAAGCACCCCAAAATGTTCATCAAAGTGGACTTCCCGGATCCGCTGGGCCCCATCAGGGCCACATATTCCCCCTTTTTCACCTGAAATGTCACATTTTTAAGAACTTCTAGTGTGAGACGCCCCATCCGAAAGCTTTTGCACAGGTTTTCGGTTCGAATGACGGGGATCATATGCGTACATTCCAGGTTTCCTGAGCCGGATAATTACGGCAAAAACTTAAACCCAGGTTAAATAGGTCCAGATGAAGCCGGAGAAAGGCATTCTGCTGTATTTGCCTCCAGGCGGCCAACATTTCCGATGACCAGCGGATATCATCCACAGCCAGGGCAAAGGGTGGGCGGCTGTTGGCAATGATGTAATCAATATTTTTTATCGTGGAAAGATAGGTGTGGTCTCCGTCTATCAAGGCAAAGTCCACACCTCCGAAGGTTTGCATAGCTTTGGGAAGCATTTCCTCAAAAGTACCATTCCATACTTCTACATGTGCGAGGCCTAACCGGTGGAATGTGTCCTGAGCCAAGGAGGCTAAGCCGGCATGGCCTTCCACCGTGATGATTCGGCTCTCAGGATTGGCCAATGCGAGATACAACGTGCTGAGGCCTAAGGAGGTGCCTAATTCCAAAATGCGCCCAGGCTTTAACGTCCGAACAGTTTGAAATAAAATACGGCCTTTGGCCGGTG
Organism: Flavobacteriales bacterium; assembly: GCA_025055575.1. Lineage (GTDB taxonomy): Bacteria > Bacteroidota > Bacteroidia > CAIKAF01 > CAIKAF01 > JANWWQ01. The sequence goes on from JANWWP010000018.1 coordinate 29,984, forward strand.
TGATGCTGCTGCGTCGGGCCACATCTCGGACGGTGCGGGGAGGCTTTATGGCGCGGGGCCCGGCCCCCCAATCCATGCCTTCGGGTAAAGGAGATGTATTTACTAAATACCCCTGAAAAGTGGTCCGGATAAGGTTGTTTTCTTTATCCGGAAGCGGCAAGGGCCAATTTTCACATACAAGTTTGTAAATCTGAGGGTCCTGAATTTTGGGATGCCGGACGGAACGGGAGTGCCATCTCAAATATTCCCACAACAGCATTACGGCCGCAAAAGTAAAGAGCCCTTAAAAGATCCGGCGCATGTTTTCAAGACTTTTATTAAACAGAGCTAAATAAAAATTTTCAGGAAAAAGGATCCATGGGGCGGCCCATCTCCTGCTGGCTAAATCTTCAATTTTAAAGCATTAAGCCAGTTCGCGGAGCAATCCTTTATCCATGGCATAGCTCACAAGCTCTGCGGCATTCTTACAGGACAACTTTCTTAGGATATTTTTTCTATGTGTGTAAATGGTATGCACCGAGAGGAAAAGGTCCTCTGCAATTTCCTTGGCGGACTTGCCGCGCACCACCAGGCGCAGTATTTCCAGTTCACGAATGCTCAGCGGTTGACTGCTCAGACCCGGGGGCACGGAATCCGGTGCAGCGCCTCCGGCCACGTTGTGGTCGTAGGTGTAGGCCACAAGCGCGTCCACAATACGTGCCGAGAAGTATTTTTCCTTGTTTGCAAGCCTGATAACGCAGGACTTTATTTCCTCCACCGGGCTGTCCGTAGTCAGCATCCCCGAAATATCGAAACGGTGAACCCTATAAATAAAATCTGGCTTGGGTTCTGCCATTACGAGGGTGGGAACGCACCTAAAAATCGTTCGGTTATGCTGCAGATGGGCTTCGGAAAAGAAATCCTCTTTGCGGCCATCCACAATGAGTACCCACTGTCCATGCTCTTCAGGAAACAAACTTTCAAACCAACTCTTTAATTCTGAACTGTCGCTGATAACGGATCCCATTACAATAGAATCCGACCCTTTGGAAAGATTTTCCCAACCCAGAATTTCCAAAGGGCTAAATCCGGCCACAGCCATGTGCACCAAAGAAAGGTTTTTCATCACGATTCGTACTGAAATAACGGGTAAGGCTCCATAGTGTTGGCCACCTCCTGCGCGAGTTTTTTAAGAAAAGCATCGTCATGGCGACGCATTAGTGCTTCATCGATCCATGTGGCCAGCCTGTCCATGTCGTCTTCATTCAGGCCCCGGGTGGTGATGGCGGGTGTGCCGATTCGAATGCCGGAGGTCACAAAAGGCGATTTATCGTCAAATGGCACCATGTTTTTATTCACGGTGATATGGACGCGGCCCAAAACCTGCTCAGCCTCCATACCGGTGAGGCCCTTGTTGCGAAGATCTATGAGCAGAAGATGGTTATCCGTGCCCCCGCTGGCCAGTTCATAACCTTTTTCTGTAAGATTTTTGGCAAGACGCCGCGCGTTGTGCTGAACGCGCTGCACATAGGCTGAGAAAGAGGCGTCTAAGGCTTCGTAAAAAGCCACGGCTTTGGCAGCGATGACATGTTCCAAAGGCCCGCCTTGGGTGCCGGGAAAAACAGCGGCATCCAACAGCGCTGACATCATCTTTAACTCACCTTTTGGAGTTTTTTCGCCAAAGGGATTCGGGAAATCGGCCCCCATCAGAATGGCCCCCCCCCTTGGCCCGCGCAGTGTTTTATGCGTTGTGGTGGTGATAATGTGGCAATGCGGAAGGGGATTATTCAAAATACCCTTTGCAATGAGACCGGCCGGGTGGGAAATATCCGCCAGCAAAAGTGCCCCGACGGCATCGGCAATGCGCCGCAACCGGGCATAGTCCCAATCCCGCGGGTACGCCGAAGCGCCGCAGATGATGAGACGGGGCTTTTCCTTTTCGGCCACTTCTTCCACTGTGTCGTAGTTGATCCACCCCGTGTCTTTTTCCACCCCATAAAACACAGGCCTGTAGAGCTTGCCTGAAAAATTGACCGGGGAACCATGAGTGAGATGTCCTCCATGGGCCAGGTTAAAACCTAAAATGGTATCGCCGGGTTTTAGACAGGCCAGCATCACGGCGGCGTTGGCCTGGGCGCCGCTGTGGGGCTGCACATTGACCCACGAAGCGCCAAATAAATTTTTAAGACGTTCGATGGCCAGATTTTCCACTTCGTCCACCACCTCGCAGCCGCCGTAATAACGTTTGCCGGGCAACCCTTCCGCATATTTGTTGGTGAGCACGCTGCCCATGGCCCTCAGCACCTGGTCGCTCACATAATTTTCAGAAGCAATGAGTTCCACTCCCGCCACTTGCCTCTGGTGTTCGCGGGCTATCAGGTCAAATATTTGTGTATCGTTCAACAAAACTTAAAATGGGCCACAAAATTAACGATGTCTTTCTTTGTTGGTTTTAAAAGCCCATGGCCTCTGGGGCATCCTAAACACGGCTTACCACCGTTTCATCGGCCTACATAGTTATGCGGCGTCCAGCTTTTCATTTCGTCTTTGACTTGTGCCGAAAGCGGCAGGGTATCCACAAAATCATGCAGGGACTGAAGGGTGACGACCTTGCCCCGCGTATAATCCCTGAGCATCTCATAGGCGTTGAGAATGCCTTCCCGCCGCATTAGGGTCTGGATGGCTTCGGCCACGACTTCAGGATGTTTTTCCAGATCGTCATGTATGGTTTGAGAGTTCACGGAAAGCTTTTCCAAACCCCTCCGGATGCTCTGCAGCGCCACCCAGGCATGGGCAATGGGCACTCCCAGATTGCGCAGCACGGTGCTGTCCGTGAGGTCTCTTTGCCAGCGGGAAATGGGCAGCTTCAGGGCCATATGTTCCAGAAGCACGCGGGCCAGCCCTAAATTGCCTTCTGCGTTTTCAAAATCAATTGGATTCACTTTATGTGGCATAGCCGAAGAACCTACTTCGCCTTCCACGACAGCCTGTGTGAAATAATCAATGGAAATATATAGCCATATGTCCTGGCAGAGATCCATCAGAATGGTGAGAATTCGTGTGAATCCCTGACACCAGGCGGCCAGCATGTCATAATGATCGATCTGCGTTGTAGGTTGGGACCTTTCCAGACCCAAACTTTCAATAAATTCATTGGCGCGGCTGTGCCAGTCGATGTGAGGAAAAGCCGCATAATGGGCATTAAAATTTCCCGTGGCTCCCCCAAATTTTGCAGTAAAAGGTATTTGCTCCAGAAGTTGAAGTTGTTTTTTCAGACGGCCCGAAAAAACACGGATTTCCTTACCGAGGCGCGTGGGGGAGGCTGGCTGCCCGTGCGTGCGGGCGAGCATCACCACCTCATCCCATGTACGGGCCTTCGCCTCCAGCCTATTTTCCAGGTCCCATAAAGTGGGATATAAATACTTCTGACAAAATCTCTTAAGCGCCAGAGGTATAGCCACGTTGTTGATGTCCTGGGAGGTGAGTCCAAAGTGGACCCATTCTCTCAACTCCTCCAAGCCCAGCCCACTCAAATGGTCTTTCACCAGATACTCCACCGCCTTGACGTCATGGTTGGTGAGGAGCTCTACTTCCTTAACGCGGATGGCATCCTGAAGCAAAAAGTCTTGGAAACGCTGCTCGGGTTCGGGCAACTGGAACTGATATTTTTCCAAATCTTTACCTAAAGGAAGGCCGATGAGCCACTTCAGGTAAGCCCATTCTACAAAAACCCGGTAACGGATCAGTGCGAATTCTGAAAAGAAATGTCCTACCTCCTCCGTACGGCTTCTGTAGCGCCCGTCCACAGGACTGATGGCCAGCAGAGGATGCGCAACGATACTCATAGCTGGCAAAGGTAAGGGCCCTGCCTACTTTTGCAGGCGTGCCGGCATGCCCACAGCTTTTCTGAAACGTCTGGATCTCCATACCCTGCGCCGATTCCTCGGGCCATTTTTTCTTACTTTCATTATAGCGCTGGTGGTTTTGTTGATGCAATTCATCTGGAAATATATTGATGATTTAGCTGGAAAAGGTTTGGCCTTGCCCGTGATTGGGGAGTTGTTGCTGTACACATCGGCCACCCTTGTGCCTTTGGCCCTTCCGTTGGCAGTGCTGCTATCCTCGATTATGACTTTTGGCAGCCTGGCCGAACACCTGGAACTTGTGGCAGCCAAAGCCGCCGGTATTTCTTTGCTGAGGATGATGCGGCCTGTGATGCTGATGGCAGTCGGTTTGTCGCTGGTGGCCTTTTTTTTCTCAGACCGGCTGATGCCCTTAGCCAATTTGAAAATGCGGGCCCTTATCATGGACATCCAGGATCAGAAACCCGCTATGGACATCAAACCGGGTATTTTTTATCAGGACCTTGAAAAGGTGACCATCCGGGCCGGCCGCGTGGCCCCCGATAAAAAATGGTTATATGACGTGTTAATCTATGACCACAGCGATCCGCAATCCGGCAACACGCGGGTGACGCTGGCCTGCTCTGCAAGCGTGGTTGTAACGCCGGACAAAAGGTATTTAATTATCACGCTGCTGGACGGCCATTCGTATCTGGAGGAAAAATTTTTTCAGAACCGAGATCCGGCCCTGCCTCATTTAACCACGCGCTTTAAAAAACAAGAAATCCGTGTGGATATATCTGAATTTCAGCTGCAGAGGCAAAGCGAATCTCTTTACAGAGGCCACTACACCATGCTGGGCCTGGGGGCTTTGTCTTCAGAAATCCGGCAGCTGAAAGCTGAGGATGAAGCCCGCACAGAACAGGTTCTGAGCTTCCTACACAAACCCCAAACCCGGCCCCCTTTACCGCCTTCCCACCCTCAGCCATGGCAGGCTGCCCCCCCGCCGCCGAGTCCTCTATTGGATCCGGCCGCTTTAAAGACTGCCCCATGGTTTGAAAAGCTCTCTTCTGAAGCCCGCGCCTATTTGGAAATTCAAAGCGGTTTGTGGCTGATGCAATCCAAAGCACGCATGGCGGATCAGCGGAACGAATTCCGCTTCAGGCGTGAAAATTTAGCCCGCTACCAGGTGGAGTGGCACAGAAAATTCACTCTTTCTGCGGCCTGCCTCCTCATGTTCTTTATCGGTGCACCCTTAGGTGCCATTATCCGAAAAGGCGGTTTGGGACTGCCTTTAGTGGCGTCCGTGCTGATTTTCATTCTGTACTACATATTGAGCACTTTAGGTGAAAAAGCAGTCAAACAACTCACCTTGAGCGATTGGGCCGGTATGTGGCTCTCCTCGGCCATTCTTTTGCCTTTGGGCCTCTGGCTCATGCTGAAAGCCAACTACGACAGCCGGATATTTCAAATAGAGACATACCGCCTTCTTTTAGAAAGAAGCTGGAACAAGTGGCGGAAGCGATGAGAATTCTGGCTCTGCTCAACAAATTTCCCTTCGGCGTCACCGACGGCGGTTCGGCCGTCAGCAGGGCCCTGGCTGTTAGTGTACGTGCCCTAGATCCTGACGCCACGATTGTAACGCCCGACACGCCAAAGCATCCCTTTCAGCCTGCCCTGCTTCCTCCAGCGCTTGCCGCTCCTCCCTGGCAGGCAATTTCCTGCGCCACACACCTCCATCCCTGGGATTTTTTGAAAGCTATTGTCGCCGGGCGTTCTTATCATTTGTGGCGCTATCAAAGGCCGGCGTCAGAGTTTCAGCTTCGCAGGTATGTTGAACAGAACGGGCCGGATGTTTGCATACTTGAAGGTATGGCAGGGCTGGCTTTTCTGCCATTTATCCGGCGGTATTTCCCGGACTTGCCATGCCTGTACTATGCCCATAATGTGGAATGGAAAGTATGGGAAAGTCTTTACAATAAAATCCCTGCCTGGAAACCTCAGAAATGGCTTTATAAGCACCTGTATTTACACCTCCAAAGGGAAGAGCTACAGGCCTTGCGCCTGGCCACGGGCGTGAGCGGAGTGAGCGCCGAAGATGTGCGCTGGTTTTCGGAGGTGGGTGGTATCAGGGCATTACCTGTATGGTATCCCGGCCTGTGGGAGACGCTCCCGGAACCCCGCGCGCCAGAATATCGCCAGGGAAGTCCTCTCCGTTTGTACCATCTGGGCTCCATGGACTGGAAACCCACACTGCAGGGCATCTCTTATTTTATCAGAAATATCTGGCCAAGGCTGAAACGGGCAATCCCCGAGGCCGAACTGCATTTAGCCGGTGCCCATATGCCCAAGTCTTGGTTCACCTATCGCATCCCGGGCTTGTTTGTTCAAGGTCGTGTAGAATGCCCTGACCAATTCCTGGCGGACAAACATGCCTGCGTTGTTCCAGTCTTCGCAGGTAGCGGCATTAAGATCAAGGTGGTGGAGGCCATGGCTTATGGAAAACCGGTCATCACAACACAAGTGGGCGCAGCCGGACTTCCCATACTCCCTGGCCAGCACTACCTCCAAGCCGATTCCCCAGGGGAATTTGAAGCCGCTGTCCGGACGCTCAGGGATAATCCACCCGCTCGCCATGCGCTGGCACTGGAGGGAAGAAAGGCGATCGAGCGTTTTTTTAACCGCGTCCATGCCACGGAAGCTCTCAAAAAGCTTTTGTATAGCCTCGGCACGGGCCCACCTCCTACCTTTGAACTTCACCGCACGAAGGAATGAAAATTCTTGTGCTCACACCCCGGTTTCCATATCCCTTGGACAAAGGGGACAAATTGCGGGCTTTTCACCAAATCCGCCTATTAAGTGAACACCATGATATTGCTTTATTTGCTCTGAGCGATCGGCCTGTCACTGCAGCCCATACAGCACAGTTGAAACCTTATGTAAAAGCCTTGCACGTGGAGCCGCTCCACCCTTTGCAAATTTTGAAGTCTCTATTGATAGCCCTGCCCTCCAAGTATCCTTTTCAGGTGGCCTATCACACCCACCCACGGGCGCTTCGGAATTTCCGCCAATTTTTAGAAGCTTTCAAACCCGACATCGTTTATTTTCAGCTTTTGCGCACTCTGGCTTACATTCAAGAAGCCAAAGGTTACAAGTTGGCGCTGGATATGATGGATCCCTTTGCCAAAAACGTACACCTTCGCCTGCCTCATACTTCTTTTTGGCTCAGACCTTTCCTTGCAGAAGAAGAGGCCCGGTTAGACTACGCCGAGCGCATAGCCTTTGAACGATTTGGCCGGGTGGGTATCATCAGCCCGCGCGATAGGGAGGATATTCGCAGCCCTGCCCGAGCCGAGGCTTTTATTATTCCTAACGGGATTGATACTACCTATTATCAACCCATGGAAACCCCCAAAAAATGGGATGTATGCTTTGTGGGCTCCATGCGGTATCCTTCCAACATCGAAGCCGCACTTTTCCTGGCCGAGCAGGTGATGCCCCGCGTTTGGGAAACCCTGCCTCAGGCCTGTCTTGTACTTGTGGGCGCCGACCCGCCCCGCCGTATCCGCCGCCTGAGGAACAGCCGCATTGAAGTGACGGGCAGGGTCCCGGACACCCGGCCTTATTACGCAGGGTCCAAAGTTTTCTGCGCACCCATGTACCTGAATACCGGCATTCAGAATAAAATTCTGGAAGCCATGGCCATGGGCTTACCCGTGGTCACCACTTCGCGGGCCAATGAATCATTACAGGGCCAGCCGGATGCGCATCTTTTCGTGGCGGACGATGCAGAGATAATGGCGCACGCCGTTTTGAAACTACTGTTTGATTCAGACCTATGTGAGCACATGGGAAACCTGGGCAGAAAATTTGTCCTTGAAACTTTTAGTTGGGACAAAACAGCCGAGGCCCTTCAGGCTTTCTTTGAACTGGCATGAAAAAGCACCTTGATATCATTTTTAATTCGGCGACTCTTCAAATATAATTAGGGGGCATTTATTCAGAACGCCCTTCAGGAATCCTATCTCAAATGACCTTTTTGTATTTGATATTTTTAATTTTATCCTCTCAAAAACATTTTTTATGAGCTTTAAAAAATTTTCTGGAAAACTTTTACTGCTGGTTTCCCTTTTTTCTATCAGCCTGCTTTTTTCGTGTAAGAAAGATTGGACCTGCGAATGCAAAACCGATTTAGGAGGTGGTACCACAATCACGACCAGCACCACCATTGCCAATAAGACCAAAAAAGACGCCCGCGATATTTGCAATAAAAGCGAT
>JANWWP010000038.1 GCA_025055575.1 Flavobacteriales bacterium
TTCCAGATAAGGATGGGCTTCATCCAGAAAGGGTACTGAAAAAAGGACTTCGTGGCCCCTTTGCCGGGCTAAACGGGCCATTCGAATGAAAACTTCTTCGCTGGCTCCCGAGTATTTGGAGGGCATCAGCGAGATAAAGAGGATTTTGGCCATTTCAGGGCCTGATTAAACGAAATAAAGAATTTAACAGAATACGAAAAGAAATTTTGGGTCCCAAACGGCCTTCCTGTAAATTTTTTAATTGAAGCGCACGAGCCGTAAATAAGTCCGGATGAACAAGAGGGAGCACGTGCGGAGTGGAAGCCTGCCCTGATATCGCATCGGCACTGTAAAGAATCATATTTTGTTTATACCAATAAAAAATTTTCTCGTTATCCCAAAATTTAAGCCTTAAAATATCGTAAGCCCTAAAACCATTTTTTTCAAATAACTTTTGCCACCATGAAGGCCATTGTTCATTCAGATGATTTTGTCCACCTTGTCCCGGAATAGCCGCAGAAAAAAGAACAAATTTGGAATGATGACATAGGGAATAGATAAAATCTTCAGCAGAAGATGGACTAATATGTTCCGCCACCTCAAGGCAAATGACCAGGTCAAACCTTCGATTCAAGTCAAATGGTTTTTCCAAATCTATCAAAACAATTCTTTCTACAGGGATAACTGCTTTGTTTAAATCCATATGGGGGCCATCAATACCCAAGTAATCCTCAACACCAAGTTCCCTGGCTACTTTAAGCCAAGAACCAGTGCCACAGCCTACATCTAACACTGAACTTGGATTAACCCATTTGAATACCTCCGGTAAAATCACTTTGGCGGCGCATGAGTTGTGGATGCTTTCATGATGAATGTATCTTGAAGAAGATTTCATTGGTGAAGAATAGTGGTTTCGAAGCTTTGGTCGTCTTTAAAAACTTGTGGAACCGAAATGTAGGAGGTAATTTTTCCATCCAGGTACACCTTGGCCAGGAGCATGTCCGAACTTAGATACACAGGCGTATTTTCCGCCCAAAGTTTTTCCGCTGTTTTTCTGCGTATGGCATAGGCATGCGTCCCGGCATGCAGGCCGGCTTTCCAGATATGCTTTTTCCAATATTTTGGATAGACGGTTTTTTGTCTTGTGTGTTCTTTTTTGCCTTCCGAAGGGTTGACTATAAATTTCAATGCCAGAAGGGATTTTCTTTTGACACGCGCTAAGAGGGACTCACAGTCGTGCCATCGGTATCCTAAATACCACAAATCCCAATCCGGTGGAAGTTCTTTCAGCATTTTCGGGAAAGCGCTCAGACCAGGTTCCCAGATCATGGCATCGTCCTCTAATATCAATACCTTATCATAACCTTTTTCCAATATATCGCGAAATACCCAATTGTGCGAAACCCCGCATCCCACTTCGGAAGGTGTTAAATTTCTATACACCGGTTTTCCATACCTGAGCACATGAAAAAAATCCAGATATTCTGAACCTTTTTTTTCATCAGAAAGAGCTGCAATTTCCTCAGGTTTGTGCTGTTTTCCATCAAAACCTTCAAATACCGAATACCGGATTCCGGCCAGATTTTTTTGTAACTTTTCTTTGCGTTTCTCCCAACTTCTTGGAATCGTGATGAGATAAATGTGATCAAAATATTGATTTAATAATTGAACAGATGTTTCCAAACTCATTTTTTTCCGGTTATCTTATATTTAAAATAATTTATCAATGAACCGTTGTAATATGTATTTAAATTGCTCTGATATTCTTCGGCCAAAAGAGAGAGTGTACCCAATAATTTTTTCATCCGACCGCTTTCTTTCAGGTGCTTCATTCTAAAATAGACCACCGGTTTCAGATATCCTTTGTAAGATTTTATCATAGGTTTCAGGCCGGCATAATGGAGAACAACATCCTTTTTCACCACAGGCCGGCCTTCCTCAAAGGCATATTCACTTTGAAGGTCTTGAGTTGTTCTCACCGCTACCACTTCCTGCAAAAGGGTTTCTCCAACGCGCAAAGTTCCTTTGCTTTTCATGTAAAACACTATAAAATTAACGACACCTTGTATTTCAAAAATTAATTTGGGATCTTTTTTCCACAATTTATGTAAATAAATAAATAAATCTAAGTCCAATACATTGCGGCGCCCGGCCATTACACCGCTGTTGAAATAGTGATGCCCCTGCCAGGAAAAAGCGGGCGCTTCATGAAATATCCTTTCAAAGTCAAAATATTGTGTCTTGAGAATAAAATCTGAATAATCTTCATGGGGGGTATTGCCTATGAAGTCGTGAGATTCAAGTATCGTTTTTACACGGGGTGAAATATCCCCCCAAAACAGAGTGTCGGCATCCAAATAAATAAATTTTTCGAAAGGGCTTTCAAAAAGAGCAATGGCTGAAGTGAACCGCGTGCCGAAACAATAATCTCTTAGATAGGGATTTTGGGCGTCCTCTTTACGGATGATATATTGAATGTTATACAAAGGAAGAATTTCACTTAAATCCGGGTTTTTATCTGCTATGAGAGCAATGGGAAGATGCGGGGCAAATGTTTTTATGGAAGCCAGGCAGGCTTTAGCTATCCATAAGTCCCCCGGATAGCAAGCCAATACCACTCCGAAATTGTTATCCTGGGATATAGACATGTTGCAATAATATAAGTTCAGCGAAGAATAGAAATATTTTTCAAAAAAAGATAAACTTTTTCTTTTAAGTTGGAAAACGGGTCCAGCCGAAAGGCCTGAAATAAGCTTTTTAAGGCCTTGGAATGAGCGCCGGAGGCTGTAAAAATCCTGGCTAAAGCCATGTAATTGCCGTGTTTCCAACGGTTTTTTAAGGAAACATTTTTTTGTGCGAGGGGGTTGGTGGAATAAATATAATGAATGAGCTCCAAGTTTTTAATGTAGGAGTTGATTTTATTGACGGTTCTTTCGGAATGTTCTGTATATGTGACAGTAATCTTACGAATATGAAAGATGTTTTTAGTATAATTCAATAGACGAAGAAACAGTTCAACGTCCTCTCCGACGTGGAGTTTGGGATTGAAATTTTGATTTTCAAGAAGGCCTTTTTTGACACACCAGCGCATACATCCCACAGGATGAAATATTCCCCATCGGAAGGCTTCGGAAGGGGTCATTTGTTTCCAAAACGGATCACGCGCAGGCGAATCCACATCCTGGGGTATGGAATTTTTTTCTGCAATGTCAGAAAACAAAAAATCAGGTTCGTTTTCTGCCTGAATAACTTCATAAAAGGTTTGAAGATGATGGGGGAGAAAGGCGTCGTCGCTGTCCAGAAAGCAAATGTATCGGCCTTTTGAAATGCGGATGCCGTTGTTGCGCGCGGCGCTGCGCTCCATATTATTTTGATATACATACCGGATCCGGGAATCCGCTATCTTTTGAATCACTTCTTTTGTTTCATCGGTGCTGCCATCGTCCACCACAATCAGTTCAAAATCCTCAAAACTCTGTTTCAGAACGCTTTGTATCGTTTCTGGAAGCCACTTGGCCCGGTTGTAGGTTGGAAGAACTACTGAGAAATAGGGCATCAGGGCCTCAAAATTAATTCCATGGTGTTGCTAGAATTTTAAAAGATCTTTGCCCTGTTTTGGAAAAAGCGGTTTTAGTGGGTTTAATTCAGAACAAGACTGACGAGGTGCGTCATGTAGAATATTTGGAGGAATTGGCATTCCTAGTGGACACAGCCGGAGGTCAGGTGCTTAAAAAATTTGTACAACGCGTGCCGCACCCCCATCCAGCCACTTTTGTAGGGGCCGGCAAGCTGGAAGAAATTAAAAGCTACGTGGCAAGACACGCAGTGGATATGGTGGTGTTCGATGACGAATTATCTCCGGCACAAATTAAAAATCTCGAACTGGCTTTCAATCCCGATCGAAATTCAACGAGCGTCAAAATTTTGGATCGCACCACTCTGATACTGGACATTTTTGCGTCCCGGGCGCGCACGGCCCATGCCAAGTTGCAGGTGGAGCTGGCCCAGTTGCAGTACCTTCTGCCCCGCCTCACGCGCATGTGGACGCACCTGGAACGTCAAAAAGGGGGGATCGGGATGCGGGGGCCCGGGGAAACCCAAATTGAAAGCGACCGGCGTGCCATACAAAACAGGATTGCACTGCTGCGGGAAAAACTCAAATCCGTGGACCGGGTGATGGCCACCCAGCGTCAAAGCCGGCGCGGGCTGCCACGTGTAGCCCTGGTGGGCTACACCAACGTGGGGAAAAGCACTCTCATGAACCAGCTGGCTAAAGCTCAGGTGTTTGCTGAAAATAAGCTATTTGCCACCTTGGATACCACCGTGCGTAAGCTGGTGTGGGAAGGCGTCCCCATCCTCCTTTCGGATACCGTGGGCTTCATCCGCAAACTTCCCACCCCCCTTGTGGAATCTTTCAAAAGCACTCTGGACGAGGTACGGGAGGCGGATCTGCTTCTGCATGTGGTGGATATTTCCCATCCCTCTTTTCAAGAACAAATTCAAACCGTGAAAAAAACGCTGGAGGAAATAGGGGCTGGGGAAAAACCCGTCATCATGGTGTTTAACAAGTGCGACCTCTATGTAAATGAAGATCGGGAACCGTGGGAACTGGAGGGTGAGTTTGAAAAGCCCAGTCTCCAGGAATTTCAAAGAACGTTTATGGCGCGCGAGAACTCCCCGGCCGTTTTTATCTCGGCCCTGAACAGGGATAATCTGGACGTTTTGAGAAAACAAATCGTACGAGAGATTAAGAAAGCATTTCCGAAGGGCATTAGTTTTGCCCGATAATATTTTTCCCATGAGCGCCCGCATCACCACCCCATTATTTTTCAGAATTTTAGGAAGGCTCAAGCATTATGTGGATTTGTATCCCTATGCAGAAAAATTTTTCTCAAGTCTAGAAAAGGAGGAACTCACTTTCATTCAGGCCGGAGCCAATAGTATCAAACTCAATGATTTCATTGTCCTGCATGGCCGCAGATGGAAGGGTTATTTATTAGAGCCCTTGCCGCCTGCCTATGATTTGCTTTGTCAAAATTATCCGCACGGCGAAAATAAAATTTTCGAGAAAGTGGCGCTCTCAGACCACAATGGCACTTTGAAGTTGTATTGTATCCGGAAAACGGAACAAAACCAGGACTGGTACACTCTGTTCGCTTCAGCGGATAAAGACAATTATTATTTGAAGGGCAATGAAGTGGATGAGTTTGAGGTTCCCTGCCTGACGCTCGATACCTTTCTTCAAGAAAAAAATGTGCAGGAGCTGGACTTGTTGTATATGAATATTGAAGGCCATGAACTCAGGATTCTGAATGCTTACTCCTTTAAGCTCCTGCCTAAAATAATTTTTATTGAAACCCGGTTTTATAGTTTCATTGATTTGAAAGACTTTTATGAGAAAATAATTCAACTCGGCTACCGGGTATTTCCGAACAGGGATTTTTGCCTCATGGTGCATAAGGGCTGAAGGCCTCTTAACGCAGTTTTAATATTGTCTTAATCCAGGACTATTCTTAGTGCCAGACTTTTGGCACGATGTTTTTTCATAAAAGACGGATTTTCTGTATTTTAGTAATTTTAGTTGCTTTTTTCCCTCGAATGTATGGACAAAAAGGCAGTATCGAAGGCACATTGTATGACTCTTTGAATCGGGAGCCTGTGCCCTTTGCGAATGTGGTGATAGAGGGCACGACGATTGGCGTGGCAACAGATTTTGACGGGAAATTTGAAATCCCCAACCTGAACAGCGGCACGTATAATTTGATGGTTTCGGCCCTGGGCTTCAAAAAAATCGTTGTTCGAGAAATTAAAGTTCTACCAGGCAAAAAAACCGCTTTGAGAATCGGGGCTGTAAGCAACAGCATTCAAATGCAAGACGTAGAAATCGTTGCCGAGAAGGTTACGCAGACCGAAACGGCCGTGATGGTAGAGACCAAATCCGCCGTGCAGGTGGTGTCGGGTATTTCAGGTCAGCAAATTGCCCGCAGCCTGGACCGGGATGCCGCCGAAGTGGTGCGCCGTCTGCCGGCCGTTACGGTCGTGGATAATCGGTACATCAATGTGCGCGGCCTTTCGGAAAGATATAACCTTGTGATGCTCAACAATGTGCTCACCCCATCTGTGGAGCCGGATGTAAAATCTTTTGCTTTTGACCTGGTGCCCAGCAGCCTGCTGGACCGTTTGTTAGTGTATAAGACGCCCTCCGCGGATTTGCCTGGGGAGTTTGCCGGGGCCGTTGTCAAGGTCTATACCCGCAATACGGCAGACCGCAATGAAATTTCCTTTGGATACAGCACTTCCTACAGAGAAGGCACCACTTTTGGCGAATTCGTGACCAACCGCCAGTCGCCCATGGAATTTTTGGGCTTTGATCAGGGGGCAAGAGCCATCCCGGAGGGGGTGCCGGCGCGCATTTGGGATACTATGAATGTGAGTTTGAGGGCCGGCTACAGTAAGCTCTTCAAAAATAATTGGGCCCCCCAGCGCCTCACCGCACTTCCGGATCAACGTTTCAATCTGAATATACACAATGCTTTTGGTAAGAAACTCAGGGTGGGCCATGTGACCTCTATCAATTATTCCAATACTTATCTTTCGGTCAATGCGTCCCGGGATGATTTTAACGAGCTACCCCCTGACAGCCTTTTGGGCAAAAAGCGTCCGGACACCCTTTTCACCTACATGGACCGACGAAACGAGAATAATGTGCGTGTGGGCTTGGTGCACAATTGGTCTTTTACCACAAAAAGACACCGTATTGAAATCAAAAATCTTTTCAATCAGCTGGGACTTAATCAAGTGGTGCTCAGGGATGGGAAAGAGATCGTGGAATCTTATCAATACCGTCGGGAATACTCCTACAGATATATTCAAAGAAGTATTTACAATCTGCAATTGGTGGCACAACATGAAGTGGGTCAAAACGGAAAACTGGATTATGCTTTAGGCTATTCCTTTGCCCGCCGGGACGAACCGGACTGGCGGCGCATTCGATACACCCGTCCTTTGGACGACCCTGAGGCGCCCTTTATGGCCATCGTATCCAACGATGCCAATCCTTTCTTTTTGGGCCGTCTTTACTTCCGGCTGCGGGAAAAAATTTTCACAGGGAATGCCAATTATGAACATCGCTTTAAATTGGACAAAAACGGCAAAGTTCTCACGCTAAAAACAGGCGTCTTTTATGAATACAAAAGGCGCTTTTTCAACGCCCGTAATTTGGGTTACAAGCCGGCCAACATTTTCATGTTCGATTTCAATATTGCACGGGAACCGGTGGATTCCTTGTTCCGGGAGCAGAACATTAATTCCCAAAATGGTTTGGTGATATCTGAAAGCACCAACCGTTCCGATTCATACAGAGCCACCAACCGGTTGCATGCGGCCTTTGTGATGGTGGATGTGCCGTTCTGGCGTTTCAGGCTCAATGCCGGCCTGCGCACCGAGTATAACATCCAGGAGCTGGATTCCACATACAGCTTTACATTAAGTCAACCTGTGCGCGTATTTAACCCCATTTTAAGTATTCTGCCTTCCTCCACACTCATCTACAACCTGGCCGAAAAACACAGCCTGAAAGGCGCTTTTGGCATCACTGTGAACCGCCCCGAGTTTCGGGAACTGGCGCCTTTCAGTTTTTATGACTTTAATCTCAACATCGTCATTTATGGTAATGAAGGTCTTAAGACCCCTCAAATATTCAATTACGATCTGAAATATGAGTTTTCGCCAAGCCTTTCTGAAGCCATTTCCATCGGCGGTTTTTACAAAAAGTTTGTCAACCCTATCGAGTCTTATTTTATTCCGGGGGCGGGCTCTGGGGGCACCCGAAATTTTTCATTCCAGAATGCGGAAAGCGCCTTTAGCACGGGGGCCGAGCTGGAATTCCGCAAGACCCTGGACTACGGCATCAAGGGCCTTCGTGACATCACGCTCGTGGGGAATGCCGCCTGGATTTTCAGCCGCATCGAACTGGGTGAAAAAGCAAAAGGTCAGAATAACAACAGACCGCTCATGGGCCAATCGCCCTACGTCATCAACACCGGCATCTATTATTTAAATGAAAAAATCGGACTCCAGGCCAATGTTTTATATAATGTCATAGGTCCCCGTATTGTGATTGTGGGGTCTCAGGGTATTCCAGATATTTATGAAATGCCCCGCAACCTGGTGGATATTTCCGTATCTAAAATTTTTAATCTTTCGG
Source organism: Flavobacteriales bacterium (assembly GCA_025055575.1). Lineage (GTDB taxonomy): Bacteria > Bacteroidota > Bacteroidia > CAIKAF01 > CAIKAF01 > JANWWQ01. The sequence continues at coordinate 8,186 of JANWWP010000038.1, forward strand.
CCTCGCAAAGAAAGGTTCAACATCAACTGGAGTTACGTCTGGGCCTCCAGGATCTCCTGAATCAACCGATTCTCATGGTGCAAGACATCAATGGCAACCACCGTGTGGAAAGGCATGACGATTGGAAGTTTTCATCTTTCCGACGGGGCCGATACGTGACCTTTGGCGTGAATTACAGGATTCGTTAATCCGGATTCAATTTAAACTTAATAAAAAATTAAAACTTTCCTTAAATTTTAAAGAAAGTTGTATCTATAGCTTTGCCGCGATAAATTCAAAATTATGAAGAGAATTTTCCTATCCTCCTTGATCAGCTTGTCTTTGGCTCAACTGATCCAATCTCAGAATGTGGTGAATGTTTCCGGAAACATCACAGCCAACACTACCTGGACCAACAACAACATTTACCGCCTCAACGGTATCGTGCGCGTTCAGGAACCCGCGGTTTTGACTATTGAAAAAGGCACAGTGATTCGGGGTGTCACTAACACCAGCACGGGGGAGAAAGGTGTGCTGTTGATTGAACGGGGGGCAAAAATTGTAGCTATCGGAACGCCGGCCGAACCCATTGTTTTCACTTCGGATCAGGCTCCTGGCAACCGTTCCTATGGCGACTGGGGCGGCCTGGTGATTTGTGGCCGCGCCAGCTGTAACTTGCCTGGCGGCGAAGGCGTTTTGGAAGGCGGTTATGGCGCTCAGTTTGGCGGTGGGCTCACGCCCAATGATGACGACAGCTCCGGGGCCCTGAAATATGTGCGCATAGAATTCACCGGCTGGCCCATCCAACCCAATCAGGAAATCAATGGTCTGACTTTAGGTGCTGTGGGCCGTAAAACACTTCTGGAATACATCCAGGTGAGCTACTGCGGTGATGACAGCTATGAATGGTTCGGGGGAACTGTAAATGCCAAACATTTGGTCGCTTTCCGCGGTTGGGATGATGAATTTGACATCGACAACGGATATACCGGTAAACTGCAGTTTATAGTGAGTCTCAGGGATCCGGCTGTGGCCGATCAAAGCGGCTCGAACGGTTTTGAAATTGACAACGATGGACAGGCCACCAGCAACACGCCTTTTACAAGTCCTGTTATTTCAAATGCCACCATCATCGGCCCTGCCTCAATCCTTGGTACCACCGTCAATGCACAGTACCAGAGGGCTATTCACTTCCGTCGCAACTCTCAACCCAAGTTATATAATTCTGTTCTGACGGGATATCCTCGTGGTTTCCATCTGGATGGCAACGGGTGCGAAACGTGGGCTACCCAAGGCGACCTCCAGCTGCGGCAAACCTATCTGGGAGGAATTCTCAACCCGAATTTGTATCTCGTGGTGAATTCCGGTTCTACTTTTGATATCCAATCTTTTTTTCATACCTCCGGCTGGAATAACAGGATTTATCAGACCATGGACAGTCTGATGCTCACCAACCCCAACAATTTGACTGGCCCGGATTTCAGGCCCATGACTGGATCTCCGCTTTTGGGCAGTGCAGATTTTTCCAATCCCAATCTTCAGGATCCTTTCTTTGAGTCGGTGACCTATCGTGGCGCTTTCGGTTCCACGGACTGGACCGAGTGCTGGACCAGCTGGAATCCCCAAATGGAAGACTATTCCAAAGCTGTGAATTACAATCCTCAGGCCGCATTCACCTTCCAAAACCTGCCCTTTGGCGGTGTGTCCTTCACCAACACTTCCAGCAATGCCACCTCTTTTCAATGGAATTTTGGTGACGGCAGCACTTCCACCGACGAAAACCCCGTCCATTTCTATAATTCCAATAACACTTTCACGGTGACTTTGACAGCCACCAGTCCCTGTGGCACCTCCACCACTACGGCCACGGTGACGGTGACCAACTGGGGTGTTGAAGATGCTGCTGCCACCTACAGTCATTCCCTTCTTTTCCCCAATCCCGCGGTGGATGTTATGACGGTTCATCTGGTTTCTGCAGCCAGGGCCCACAATGCTTCGGTCCAGGTGATCAGTCAAAGCGGCCAGGTGGTGGATGCCTTTAACGTAGCTCTCTCCGAAGGAGCCAACACTTTCCAGTATGACACCCATAAACTATCGTCGGGCGTTTATTTCTTGAAAATTGGTGCCCACACCACCCGCTTTGCGGTAATCCGCTAATATTTCGCTCTTTTTAATGAGAAGCCGCAGGACTTTTGCTCCTGCGGCTTTTTATTTTCGTGTCCCACAAATCTTTTTTTGAATTTCTACAACCTACACCATTTTCTACTGGAAAACCTTCCTCGGGAGGCTTTTCTTTTTTATGTAACATGGTATCTGATTCTCACCATTTTCATCAAAGGGGGGGTGTTTTGGGCCGTTGGCTTCAGCCGACCATTTTGTAAAGCCCTTCTGCCGGCGGTACTTTCTCAAATGCTGAATCTGGGAATTTTCATTTCCTGGGTATTTTCGGACTGGCCAAAGCCTTTTGGTTTTGAATGGATGTTTGCTGCCTGGCTGGGCTATAGCGTTATTTTGGATTTCCTCGTTTTGGCTCTCGTTAAACCAAAGGATGCTGGCACAAATTCATGGATTTTGGCTTCTGTGGTGGGCAATGTGACGGCGGCCGCAGGGCTGTTGTTGATTTTAATGAGCGTGCTGGCCCGTGCAATCTGATTTATTGCTGGAAATCAATAAAACGTTCACGGACTAATCGGCCTTTATAGCTGTAAATCTGGGCTTGCACTCTATGGGGAGGCCCCCACTTTATTTTTAAGATGCCAAAATTTTTATGGCAGTAAGGCGGGTCGTAGGCGAAGGTATTGTCTACCAAATTCAGGAGAAAAGTAGAATGCGTCATGCCACTGGAGGTGATTTCATGAAAGGTGATACCTGAAGGATAAATGGTTTTTCGGGCGATCTCAGCGCCGTGTATATCGCCGCTCAGAAATAGGACGTTGTTTTTACCATATACATTCAATAGGCTATCCAGCCGGGCCACATCGCGTGGAAATTCGCCCCATCGCTCTGTGACGATCCTGTCGGCAAATACCTGGATAGAACTGACCACAATATTCAGCGCTGCAGGACTTCTCAGCAATTGATCTTCGAACCAGGCCCATTGCTTTTCTCCCAGCATAGAAGAGCCGGGGCCTGGCTGGCCTTTGTTATAGCGGGTGTCCAGCAAAATAAGGCGTACGGTATGGGGTTTTTTCCCCAGATCATAACTCTCATAAATTCCATCTCTGAAGCGGCGCGGTGCATCCGGAGGTTCATTAAAAAAGTCGCAAAAAATGTTTTTGCTATGCACTTTCTGGGGATAGGAACTGTCGGCATCGTTGACCCCGAAGTCGTGGTCGTCCCATGTGGCGGCTACCGGTATTTGCGCAATGAAATTCTGATATTCAGGAGAGGCCAGCTGCTTTTGATATTTGCTTCGGAGTATGGAAGTGTCGCGCGTGTCGGCATAGATGTTATCGCCCATCCAAATCCAAAGGTCCGGCTGTTGTCTCTGAATTACTTTCCAAATGGTTTGAGGCATCCCCTGGAGATTGCATGAACCAAATGCAATGACGGAAATATCTCGGCCTTCCAGCCTTCGAGGGGACAGATGTTTTTGGCCGAAGCCCGAAATCGGGCCGACAAAGCCTAACAGGACAAGAAGTGTTAATTTTGAAAAGTGCATGTCAAAAAAAAGCTTTTGCAAAGATGAAAACACCCCACCTTATTGCCGGCTTAGGTTTGCTGTTAAATTTTTCTTACCTCCGGGGCCAGAATCACGCCATCGGTTCCTCCGACTATGCCCTTCCCGATCCGGCCAGGCCTGGCCGCACGGTGCAGGTCAGATTATTCTATCCGGCGCTGACCCACGGTAATAATACGCCCTGGTCTTCTGGAACTTTTCCTTTAATCAGTTTTGGTCACGGCTTTGCGATGTCGTACACAGCATATCAGAACATCTGGGAATATTTTGTGTCCAGAGGCTATGCCATGGCCATGGTGGATATGGAGAATGCCGTCATTCCACCGCCCAGCCACTCGGATTTTGGTCAGGATATCCGATGGGCGGCCAAGGAGCTATTAAACCGTTCGGCGAATTCTTCCACCGATCCAATTTTCGGAAGACTCAACGGGAAAGCAGCTTTTATGGGGCATTCCATGGGTGGGGGGAGTTCCGTTCTGGGGGCCGCGATAGAAACGGGTTTTCCGGATGCCGTGGTGGGACTCTCTGCGGCCGAAACCAATCCTTCGGCTGTGAACGCCGCGTCTCAAGTGACCTCTCCTTGCCTCATGCTGGCTGGAGAAAAAGATATGGTGACGCCGCCTTCGCAGCATCAGGTGCCCATTTTCAATGCCCTTGGGTCTTCCTGTAAGGTGTATGCAGAAATAAAGGGCGGCATCCATTGTTATTATGCCCTCGCAAATTTGGCCTGTGATTTCGGGGAAACCACCAGCGGCTCTCAGCCAGGTATCAGCCGTGCCCAGCAACAACAAGCGACTTACGACATCGTGGAGCCTTTTTTAGCATGGCATTTGAAAAACGCTTCCGCCGGCCCTTTTTTAAATATGTTGGGGGACAACCGATATTCCGTGGTCAATTCCTGCGCGTTTACGAATTTGAGAGATAATGAGGAAAATTTTGATGCTTTGGATTGCATTCAAGGATCTGACGGACTTCATATAACTTTTAGAGAGAAGGGGCTCTTTTCCGTGTACAACCTCCAGGGGGTTCGGCTTTTTCACCGGCGCGTTGAGGCTGGGGTTCGGCTTCATATTCCGGACCTGCCCTCCGGGATTCTGGTGGGCCACCTTGATACGGGGCTGGGCCAGGCAGTACGGCGCTTCGCAACAGTCATCTCCCATCCCTGAGGCAGCGTGGTTGCGGTTTAAGAAAAATAATTTTCCATGTAACAATCTTCGACAAGCCGCTTGTATTCGGCGGTGGGCCGTGCGTCGTCGTCAAAAACCGTAAGTTCTGATACGGTCTTGCTCGGTTGATTTTGAAAGGCATACCTGGCCAACACAACATGCGGCATTTTGGCAGGGCTTGCTCTCACGTAGCAACAATCGATGGGAAAGAGCCCGCACCGCGAGAGGCTTGTATTGAAAAGTGTAAAATGGCGAACGGGAAGAAGCAGAAACAGACGCCCGTCCGGTGTTAGTTTTTCAGCCAGCAGAGCTGCCCAGCGGGGCAGTTGTTCCGAGGAAAAGTGTCTTGCTTGAGCCACGGAAGCCTTGGCATTGGGAAGGTCGTTGATGAAAAAAGGAGGATTGGCTACCAGGGCCTCCCATTTTTGTGGCCATGCGGAAGGCCAGGGATCAAAAAAATCCTGGCATGAAAAGTGGTGGGAGGGGATGCCCAAGGCCGACAAATTGAAAGCTGCGTCCTGGCATGCGCCGGCATCGCATTCTATGGCATACATTTCCCACCTTGGATAACGCTGTTTGAGAATACAAGCCAAAAGTCCCGTGCCGGCTCCCAGATCCAATAGGTGGCCTTTGACGTCTGGAAGAGTAATCCAACAGCCAAAGGTCACGGCATCCGAAGTCACCTTAAAAGGGCTGTGGTCTTGAAAAATGATAAAATGTCGGAATCGAAAAGGCGCGCTCATGCCAGAAAAACGTCCAAATATCCCTCGGGAAGCTGAACTACAATACGGCGGGCAACCGGGTCTTTTTTTAGAATAAATCCAGCTTGAGCAGGCACAGGGAAAACGCCTTTATCGGTCTGCACCTGCCACAGGGGATTTTTGCTGTCGCCCTCTTCTGACACAATAGTTCCACAAATTCCATGGGTCACATCTTCCACTCTATAGCCCACAAAATTTTCTTTCTGAGCATTCGGCACCATCTCCATAAAGCTCTCTGTGAGGGGCAGCCAGACTTTTTTATTCATGAAGGCTAAGGCAGCCCCGGGGCTTTTCACACCTTTTAATTGAATTACAAATCTGTTGTTCCCACGTACTTTAATAAGCTGGATCCGCCAGGGAACCATCCATGTGCCTTCCTGAGTAAAAAGAAATTCAGGCAGGTGGCCAGTAGGACCGTCCCACTGCAATTCCAGCGCAGGGTTTGGAGAAGCCGGCCGAACAAAAAAACCAGGCGAAAACCACCGATTTTCGCCTGGTTTTAAGTTTAATATTTGAAGTCGGGAATCAGGCTTCAGCGCTGGCATGGTCCTCCGCTTCTGAGGCGGTGGATGATTCGGCGGGTTCCGCATCCCCAGAGGCGGCTGCCGCGGCGGCCTCGGCTTCGGCAAGCTTAGCTTTCAGAGCGGCCTCGCGCCGTGCATTGATTTCTTCCTCTTCGGCTCTCCTTTTGCGCTCGGCTTCTTCTTTGGCTTGGCGCAAAGCATTGAGTTGATGTCCTGTTTTTCTTTCTTTTTCCTTCAACCATTCCTCAAAGCGGGCATCGGCTGTCTCCTGGGTAATGGCGCCTTTTTCCACCCCACGCAGCAGGTGAAAGCGCAGCATTACGCCTTGAGAGGAAAGCAAATGCCGCACTTTATCGGTGGGCTGGGCACCCACTTTCACCCAATGCAGGGCGCGGTCGAAGTTGAGAGTGACTTTTTCCGCTTCCTGAAGGGGGTCATAAGTACCTAGCTTTTCAATAAAACGGCCATCTCTCGGCGAACGAGAATCGGCGGCCACGATGTGGTAGAAAGGACGCTTTTTCCTTCCGTGGCGCTGCAGTCTGATTTTTACTGCCATAAACTAACTGATAGGTTTTTAATTTTGGGAGTGCAAAGGTACAAATTACCCTCATTAAATATTCGCACCCCTCCTAAAGAAAAAATCATCGATGTATTTTTTTCGATTTAAAAGGCGCGTCACCTATGCTGAAACCGATCGCATGGGATATTTGTATTATGGCCATTATGCAGCCTACTACGAGGCCGCCCGGGTGGAAGCCCTGCGTGCCTTGGGGATTCGCTACAGGGATCTGGAAGACGCGCACATTTTAATGCCCGTGCGGCGGTTGGAATGTCGATACCTGGCTCCCGCCTTGTATGATGAGGAGCTGGATATCCACGTAACCATACCAGAATTCCCTACCTTGACCTTGCAATTTCGGTATACATTATTTAATGAGGGCGGCCGGTTAATCAATAAGGGCTTTACAGAATTGGTTTTTTATGATGCGGTAAAGAAAAAACCGGTGCCGGCTCCCGAAACCTTGAAAAATAGCCTGGCTCCCTATTTTAGTGCGCCGGAGAATACAAACTGAAGGATATTGGCGCCCATGCGCAGGGCAGCCTGCCGCTTTTCTTCAGGATCTTTGTGCACATCGGGATCTTCCCATCCATCTCCCAAATCGGTTTCATAAGTGTACAGCAGCACCATCCGGCCTTCGTGAAAAATGCCAAAAGCCTGAGGTGGTTTGCCGTCGTGTTCGTGAATTTTCGGAAGGCCTTGGGGAAACTTAAATTTCTGATGGAAAATGGGATGAGAGGCGGGCAGCTCCGTCAGTTCGTATTCTGGAAACAGCTTTTTTATCTCCGGACGCACATACTTGTCCATGCCGTAGTTGTCATCAATGTGCAGAAAACCACCGGCCAAAAGATATTGACGTAAATTTTGAACTTCCGAAGAAGAGAACACCACATTGCCGTGCCCCGTCATATGCACAAAGGGATAATTGTAAATTTCCGGAGCTCCGGGCTCCACATAGTCAGGCTCTGGATGAATCGAGGTTTTTAAATTCTGATTGCAAAAACGGATCAGGTTGGGCAAGGAGGTGGGGTTGGCATACCAGTCTCCGCCACCGCGGTACTTCAGCACAGCCAACTTGAGACTTTGCCCGGCCAGGCACTGGGATACCGTCGCAAGCAAAACGCAGAGCGCCAAGCGCATCAGCCAGCTTTGCGAGGGGTGTTCACTTTAGGGCCGCCCTTTCCTTTAGTAGAGGTGGAGGGCGCTTTAGAGGCGGCTTGGGAAATGGGACTTTTATTCTTTTCGGAGGATGCGGGGGCTTTTTTCACCGTGCCTTGGGAAGTCTCATTCTCCTGCTCAGAATCTTCCTCGGAGTTTTTCTCAGGCAATAAGCCTTTGGCTTGAAGCAAATTAAACCAGTTGAAAAATTTTTTGATGTCGGAGGAATAGACCTTCTGCCGGTCAAATTCCGGCACCAATTCAGCAAAAGCGGCCCTGAAATCATCTTCATTTTGCAGGGCGCCCACATCAAAGGTACCCCCTTGGGTTTTTTCTGCCAGCCTTAAAAAGGCTTCCTTTAAGGGCAGGTTTTCTTCTCCAGTTGTGAAAATGGCGATATCCGTAAGATGGCTCACCCTGTGGTTGGCATATACAGGGATCCGGCGACCATCAGACAGAGATTCGGCCACCAAGCCAAAACTGGTTTTATTGATAACGCGATACAATCCGGGCTTCCCTGAAACGTAGATAACCTTTTCGAATCCCATATCGGGCAAAAGTAAAGGGAAAGCTATGTTTGAGCAAAATTTCAGGCGCTGGCCTTCAGTATTGTTGGAACAAGGGAAATGATTTTTGACTTCTAAACTAAAGAAATAGTCCTCATGGAATCCTGTTTCAACTCTTGCACTAGTCGGATGTTATTAAACTCCGATACCTTAAAAACAAGCTGATTGATTTCTTGACCATCTAAACAATTCATGGCTGAAATACCTCCCCCCCTCCCTAAAGTTGTTCCGAAGCGGGCTGTTGTGATAGGCGCAGGCGTGGCAGGCCTGGCCGCATCCATACGTTTAGCCCGCCTCGGGCTGCAGGTCACTTTACTTGAAAAAAATTCCTCCACAGGAGGCAAACTGGCAGAATATCAGGAAAAAGGCTACCGGTTTGACATTGGGCCTTCTCTCTTTACGTTGCCTCACTTGGTGGACGCATTATTTGAGCTTTGTGGGGAGGAGCCGGCCCGATATTTCCGCTACATGGAGTTGCCGGATATGTGTCACTACTTCTATCCTGGCGGGCAAAGGGTGGTCACCTGTCGGGATCGTGGGACGTTGGACGAGAGGCTGGCCCAGGCCTTGGGCGAGCCCCCGGGCCGCACCAAAGCCTTTTTGTCCCATTCAGAAATGCTATGGCGTCTCACCGCCGAATTATTTATTTTCGGAGATTTCCGGCGGTGGCCTTATCTGCGTCGCGCCATGGCACAGATAGCCTTGGCAGATTTGATGCGGGTTGGTTTTTTTTCGACTTTAGATAAAGTAACCCGACGCTTTTTCACGACGCAGGAAGCCCGCCAATTGTTCAATCGGTATGCCACCTACAACGGCTCCGATCCTTACCGGGCACCCGGAACGCTGGCGGTGATTCCGCATGCTGAGTACGGTTTTGGAGCCTGGCTTCCGGAAGGTGGTATGGTAGCGATTCCCCGCAGTTTGGAAGGCCTGGCCCGGAGGCAAGGTGTGCGCATTCTGACCGGCACTGAAGCCCGGAAGGTGGAAAAACTTAATGGCCTTTGGCGCGTGGAGACCGCCCTGGAAACTTTTGAATCAGAAATCTTGGTGTGTGCGGTGGATGTTACCACATTTTTCACGCGGATTTTTCCTCAGCCAGCATGGAGACGAAAGTTAATCCGTCAGGAACGCTCGACTTCTGCTTTCGTGTTCAACTGGGGAATACGCGGCCTACATCCTCAGTTGGGCGTTCACAACATATTCTTTTCCTCGGATTATGCCACTGAATTTCAATCTTTACAATTGCAACAAATGCCCGAGGATCCAACAGTTTATGTATTTATCAGCAGTAAGGCGCTGCGGTCTGATGCTCCAGAGGGCTGCGAAAATTGGTTTGTGATGGTGAATGCCCCTGCCGGTTTTCCATCCGACGTTGGAAAAACGGAAGCGATTAAAGAAAAAATTCTGAAGAAACTGAATCGACAAATAGGTTTCAATATTTCTGGCCAAATAGAGGTAGAATACGTCCTGACGCCGAGCTTTTTGGGCTCCAGAGATGGTTCATACGACGGCGCTTTATATGGTGCCGCGAGCAACTCCCCCTGGTCTGCTTTTCTGAGGATGCCCAATCAAAGCCGACGATTCCCCGGATTGTTTTTTTGTGGGGGCACTGTGCATCCGGGTGGGGGCATTCCTTTGTGTTTGAGTTCTGCAAAACTGATGTCGGATGCCGTGGCGCGTTACCTGGCATAAGCCGGTATTAAGGCTGTGTGTGGCCTTGCATGCCACAGGCTTGTGTGGACTGTATTTTTCGCCATGGCGCTCCTTTCTTGAAAAGCTCACGCCGGGTATGATAGTTCTGACCCTGGCGGTGGCATGGGCCTGGCATGTTCGCTGGTCTCTGCGGGAGGTTGTGGTATTAGCGTGGTGCGGCGGCCTTGGATATTTGGCCGAAGTGGCGGGCGTGCAGCGGGGTTGGATTTTTGGGCAATATAAGTACGGTTCTATCCTGGGGCCTGCCCTTTGGGACGTGCCCATCCTATTGTTTTTGAATTGGATTTGGGTATTGTATGGGGTCCAAAATTTTTTGCTGTGGTTAAAGGCGCCTCGACATACACTTGCGTATTTATCCGCTGTTGTTCTGGTTTTGTATGATTTGCCTCTTGAACATTTTGCCATGTTTCATGGGCTTTGGCAGTGGCCCGGAGGCCATATTCCAACGGATAACTTTGTGGGATGGGGACTCGTGACCCTGCTTTTGTCCGCTTTTTGGCAACCTAGAGAGCTCAACCGGATGGCCGCACATTTGTTTCTACTGCAGTTTGCATTCTTTATCCTTGCATTTATTTTTCAAAATTATTTTTGAAATACTTACTTTTTTATGTGGATTGAAACTTATTTGCTGCCTGCTCTTTACTTTTTTGGTGCCTTCTTTTTTATGGAAGCGGTGGCCTGGTTTACACATAAATACGTAATGCACGGATTCCTGTGGGTTTGGCACCGCGACCACCACGAAAAGGGACCACGGCGTCGTTTTTTTGAAAAGAATGATTTGTTTGGGGTGTTTTTTGCGAGCATTTCCATGGCCCTCATTGTGCATGGCGCATCCAGCTTTAAACCGACGTTTTATCTGGGTTTAGGTGTGGCAGCTTATGGCTTGGCTTACGTTTTATTCCATGACATTTTCGTTCACCGCCGTGCTCCGATATTGAAAAATTCCAAATGGTCGTACCTCAATATGCTGCGCAGGGCCCATCATGCGCATCATGTGGTGACTACCAAGGAGGGGGCCCGACTTTTTGGTTTTTTCTTTATTGCCCCACGGTACTGGAAAAAATTTTGGCCTAAACCGAATTAAAAAATATCCCTGTTTCAGCCGAGCCTTTTTATCAGGTTGAAATTTAATAGAATTGAATTCCAAGAATTTAGAAGCCCTTCACCCATACTAACCTTTTTTTTCCAATGCGCGCCGGAGGGTTGAACCGGAGGCGGCTGCCAAGCCCCCGCAAAGCCCCCCCAGCCCTGCACTCACGGCCAACATCGCCCAGGCATTGCCACCCAAAGGCAGCAAACGGGCCATCCGAAAAGTGAGATGGCCTCCGGTGGAAAAATGGCTCCACATTCCCAGGCTCAACCACAAGCAAAAAAGAGCAGTAAACCCCAACAAAAAAGAGGGTTTTTTAGGGTGCAGAAGGCTTAAACAAAAAATGACCAACGGCGCTGCGGCCCACCATTGGGTCCAATACTCGGCGCCCCAGGATAAAAAAAAGAGCAGAATCCAATGCAATAAAATTTTTTTCATACAAAATCATTGTATTGATAATCTTTTCAGGCCTTTGAACAGGGAATCTTCGGGAGATTGGGTCAAAGTGATTTTGTAGTATCTTCCCGCGGCCCAGTCTTCGGCGGAGCTTGTGTACCAGGGGCTGCCAGGGTTGCCTGAAGGGCCTCCCGGGAAAATGCCATAAGCCCACACCGGATCTTCCAGAGAGACGATCATGCGCCAGGATGGGCCCCAGCGAGGCCCGCAAGCATTTACAATATGGCGCCCTCCGCCGATGCGGAGTCCTGATATTCCGAAGGCTTCAAGCGCGGGCAGCAAATGTTTCAGGCTGGTGTTTTTGACAAGGTACCAGAGAGGCTTTTTCCCGGGATGCTTTTCCGACCAGTCCTTCACTCTTTTTTTCATAGCCTGAAAAGCCATCCGGATCACGTCCTCCCGACTTTCTTTTTTGTTCGGGGTGCTGTCCACGTCGTACCAAGGATGGTCCTTAAATTTTTGGAGAAAGCGCAGGGTGTAAAATTCCTGAGGCAGGCAAGCCGGATTACGGCGATATACTTCATCCCACAGACACTTTTCAAGCTCTTCAAACCATAATTGGAATAGGCCGGGCGCTTCGGAATCAGCAGAATTTTCGTAATTCCAACTCTTGAGTATTGGAATAAGCGCATTTTCTTGGGCTTCGTCTTTTTCAAGAGCATCCATCAGGAGTGGTAATGTCCAACGGGCCAGAAGGTTCAAGTTGTCCAATTGGATGGCCTGAATGTTTTCGGGGGTAAAGTCCTTACCATTTTGCAACAGATTGTGAATACGATGGTTTCTGAAAAATTCAAAATCGCCTGTATATGTCCATGGGTAGTCGGGGGTCGTCGGATGTTGATTGGCGCTGTACACAAAGCCCCACGAGGGATTTACTATTGAGGGATTGCACCCAAAATTCAACCAACTTGGCCACTCCTCGGATTTTGTGGCGCCATTTCGAATCAGTCGGTTGGGTTCACCCGAAAAAGCCGGGAAAAGGCCTTGCTGGAACAAGCCAATGTTACCCTCTTTATCCGCGTATACAAAATTTTGGGCCGGGCAGGAAAAATACTTTAAACCCTTTAGAAAATCCTGCAAATTCCGGGCACGGTTGATATGGTACACCGTCAAGAGTTCGCCGCCTGGATAATGGGCTGTCCAACGCAGGGCCAACGCAAGGGTATCAAATACAGGATGGGGAAATTCACGATCATAGACCACCGGCCCCCAGCGGCAAAGGCGCAAAGTATCTATGAGGGGCGGCGCTCCGCGGCGAAGAATGGTATCCGGGAACAGATATACTTTTTCTTGGCCATCATCCATCCAAATGGTATTTCGTGCTGGAGAAGTGTATCGGACGGAATACCAATCGCGCACATCCCGCATGGCGTTGGTCATGCTCCAGGCAATATGATCATTGAAGCCGATGACGACCCCTGGCGCCCCGGGAAGGGACACACCGTAAACGTTGAGGCCTGGAGCGTTCAGATGGATTTCATACCACAAGGCAGGCAAGTTGAGGCTCAGATGCGGATCACCGCAGAGAATAGGTCGGCCGCTGCGTGTTCGGCTCCCGGCCACCGCCCAGTTATTACTGCCTAGTTCTGGTTGTTGCGAAGGGGGCACACCTGTGGGCCGAACGGAAGGACGTGATACATGGAAAACATCGTGTTGGGTGTGTGACGACTCGTCCACAGGACAATCCCTCAAAGGCACACCGGTCGGCACGATGGGCTCCAGCAGCGTATCCGGAAAGACCGGAAAAAGCAGATCTACATATTCTCTTCCCAATATGGACACGGCTTCCGTGAGTTGGAGGTCGTTTTCATCATTCGTGAGCATTTCGGCCATGTATTTCAGGAGCAAGGCGCATTTGAGCGGCGTCCAGGGTTGAGGCCGGTAGTCTAAAATTTTATATTCCAGAGGCAAATCACGGTAGCCCAACTGTCGGATGTAGTCATTGACCCCTTCGGTAAAGCTTTCGACTATTTTTCGGGCCAGGCTGTCTTTTTCAAAAAATTTTAAAGTGCGCTGAGCCGCCAACACCATGCCCGTGCGCCTTTTAAGTCTATCAAATTCCACCACTTTGTCTCCAGCGATATGGTACAAAAATTCGGACAAACGTCCGGCGGCTGCGGCGGTCTGAAAATCCATCTGCCAAAGCCGGTCAGCGGCGGTCACATATCCTTGAGCCCGAAAAAGATCCGGATCGTTTTGGGCGAAAATATGCGGCACCCTGCGCCGGTCGTAGATCACCTGAACAGAGGCCAGATAAGGCCTGCCCGGGCGGTTCTTAAGTTGGGGAAGAGCTTCTGCCGATTCGGCATTGGCCCAGAATCCGTTGACCGGATCCAGTAAGCGGCCCAAGGGTGGAAGCACCACAGTCCGCAATGGGAGCGGCCTGTCGAGAATCCCAATCAATATGCCTGTTAAAGCACATAAGATAAGCGCTTTAATAGCTTTCATTGCTACATGATTTTTTTTCTTTTTCAAGGCAGGCCAATTGTTTTTTTATAAACATCCCAGCCGAAATCAGAGCTTTATCCGAAGTTTTCAGAAATCCGCCAAATACCTGAAACACATGAATTTGATCTGGATATTCCTCAAGAACACAAGGCACCCCGTCTCTCACACAATGATCCCGCAGACTGAGTGCGTCATAGTGCAACACTTCACAAGTGCCCACTTGCACCAACAGAGGTGGAAGGCCGCGCAGATCCGCGTGGATGGGGGAAGCTAAAGGATGCCCCACGTGGACTCCGGCGTATTTGCGTCCCCAGATTTCAATGGATTTCAGGTCAATAAAAGGATCGCAGCTTTCCTTGTAACGGCGCTTGTCCCAGGCCGGGGATAAATCCATCCAAGGGGAGAAGCAAACGCCGGCTGCCGGGAGAGGTTGTCCTTCATCTCTCAACTTCACTAAAAGGGCCACAGTGAGGCCCCCACCTGCAGAATCGCCTGCAACTGCGATGTGGCAGGGAGGAATACCTAAATCCAGCAAATAGCGATACGCCGTGGAGGCGTCTTCAACAGCCGCAGGAAAAGGATGTTCCGGAGCCAGACGGTAATTGATGCCTAAGACCCTGGCTCTTGCGGCCCGGCCCAGTCGGGCCATTAGGCTGCGGTGGGAGTTGATACTTCCCATTCCGTACCCGCCTCCATGCAAATACAAAATATATTTTTCATGGTCCCAGTTGTCCGGGGTTATCCATTCTGCTTCCATGAAGCTGAGGCCAAAGGGTTCGTAGGTTGCAAAATCGGGGGTTCCTAAGAGGGAGGTAAAAAATTCCATGGCTCTTCTGAATTTGTATGCCGGCAGCGTTCTTCGGTAAGCCAGCCAACGCACCAGTCTGAAAAGCCACTTTATGAGCCGATTTTTAAAACGTTCCATTCAAAGCTGGCGACAAAGTAAGCATGCATACCATCAGCAACCAACGGCGTCCAATTTCAGTCTTTCGCAAAGGCATGTTTTTTCTATGGAGAAGACTGATAACTGAATCCTAACCTAAAGCGACGTCTAAGGTCATCATCACGGCAAAGCCGCCCATAAATCCCAGGGTGGCTACATCGGTGTTCTTATCTAACTGCGTTTCAGGAATCACTTCCTCCACCACCACAAAAATCATGGCACCGGCGGCGAAGGCCAAGGCGTAGGGTAGGATCGGTGTGAACACCGATACAGCCATAGCCCCGGCCAGGCCCGCTACGGGTTCCACCATGGCCGAAGCCTGTCCGTATACAAAGCTTTTGAAGCGGCTGAGGCCCATGCGGCGCAGGGGCATCGCCACGGCCACGCCTTCCGGAAAATTTTGCAGCCCGATGCCGATAGCCAAAGTAAGGGCTGAAGCCACGGACGCTTCTGGCAGTCCGGCTGCCACGCCGCCAAAAAGGACGCCGATGGCTAAACCTTCCGGAATGTTGTGCAGCGTGATGGCCAACACAAGGAGCGTGGTTCTCTGCCACGGGGATTTGAGGCCTTCGGTATCTTGGAAATTAATGTGAATATGGGGCAACGTTTTATCCAGTATAAATATAAAAGCACCGCCTGCCAGAAAACCAAAAAGCGATGGCATCACCCGAGAAAAACCCTCTCCGGGGCTCAGTTCAATGGCAGGCGCTAAAAGACTCCAGAAGCTGGCCGCTACCATCACTCCACCGGTGAAACCTAGCATTCCATCCAGGAGGGTGCGGTTTAAGCTTCGAAAAAAGAAGACAAACGAGGCCCCGGTTGCAGTGACCCCCCAAGTGAACAAAGTAGCCACTAAGGCTCCAAATACTGGATCTTGCTGTTCAAACCACCGAAGGACCTGCGGAAGCATTGAAAAGCCGGTTCAGTAGGGGCGCTTAAGGCCTTTTATCCAAAGCTGGACAAAGTATTTCTTGGACTTGGTGTCTTTGTAAATAAAAACAGCTACGGTGGCTGTTTCGCCTCCGGCAGGCGTGAAGCCACCCTTGTACTCATATGTTTCATTCAGGTTTTTATCGCTTTCTTTATAGCGATAGCCTGTGAGGCAGGTTTTTAAATGATCGGTGAGTTTTTTAAACGCATCCATCGCGGTTTCCCGGTCATTGAAGTAATCTCCGAAGCGTCCTTGCCAAAACCATTCAAAATCATACACCAGTTCCTCTTGTTGCAAGTCTTCCAGGTCCTCCTGGCTTTTGTACACCACAATTTCGCGGCCGCTTTGTTCTTTGCGCCGCGTCGTTTCAGCGCCTTTAATGGCGCGGAAATTATCCTTGCTCCATTCCACCAGCTCTTTCACTTTTTCACATGATGGCAATTGAGCCCTGAGCAATTGCCCTGGGGATAAACAAAAATACCAGACCAGTAGAGCGAGCGTGCATTTGAAATGTTTGTAATTCATGGCAACAAAAAAAAGATGGGAAGTGTGAATACCTTGATGATCCTGAGACAAAATTTTTCACATTGTGGGCCTAAAAAAAATCCGGAGTTATTGGCCTACAAAACGAATTTTTCCGGCGGCAAAGGCACACATTCGAAGGAGTAAAAGGCCGTGTTTCCAGCGGCTGATGTTGGTGTCGCCGTAAGTGCGTTCACGGTAGCGGATGGGCAGGTCTATGATTTTAAGATTGAGTTTGTAAGCTCCGAACAGCAAATCAAAATCTCCAAAGGGGTCGAATTCGCCGAAAAATTTCCGGTTGGCAATCAGGCGTTCGTAATCGCTGCGAAACATCACCTTGGTGCCGCACAGGGTGTCCTTGATAGGCTGTTCCAGCAACCAGGAAAAAACGGAACTGAAAAATTTGTTCCCCAGCATGTTCAGAAAGCGCATAGCCTTTTTTTCCATGGGATACACCAGGCGCGAACCGTTGATAAACTCTCCTTTGCCCGTGGCTAAAGCCCGATAAAATTTGGGTAAATCTTCAGGAGGCACAGTGAGGTCGGCATCCAGGATCATCAAAATATCGCCCGAAGCCATAGCAAAACCGGTTCTGACGGCATCACCTTTCCCTTTTCCGAACTGGCGGCCGATTTTAATGTCGTGCGTGTGGGCATAGCGCTGTTGTACAGCTTGGATCACCTCCCACGTGTCATCGGAGCTGTGGCCCTCAATAAAAATGATTTCGGTGTGGCGGCCTAAGCGGGGAAGCCGTTTTACGGCATTTTCAATATTGCCGCTTTCGTTGCGCGCTGGCACCACCACTGAGACGGTATAGCGTTCCTGCCAGTTTTCGGTAGGCCTGGGCTGAGGTCGTGCATTGATGTATTTGTTCAGGCATAGGGCATTAAAACCGGGTAAGGCGGCTACGTATTTATTGATAAACCAGGATATTCCCGGAATTTTCAAAGGCAAGAGCATGCGGCGCGTACTTCTGAACGCCTCAAAACCAGCCAAATACAACAGGTTTTCTATATCATGTCGCGAAAGCCAGCTCAAGCGGGGGGCTTTGTGCTTGAGGCCCAGGGTTTCTGCCAGTCGGATGACAGGCTCCCACAGATGGTTGTAATACCCGATGATGATCCGTGTGCGTTCGTGGCAACAGGCATGCAGGTTTTCAAAAAGTTTTTCCACATCCTCTACCCATCCTATTACATTCAGGATCACAATCACATCGAATTGCTCTGGCGGCAGGGCATCCTGGGCATCGGCCAGGATAAACTTCAAATCCGGATGCCGTTTTTGGGCTTCATCAATCATTTTTTCAGAAAAATCTACCCCCACCCGGTATCGCCCTTTCAGACTGGCCAAATGATCCCCATTGGCACATCCGATTTCTAGAACACGGTCGTCCGGATGAATAAAAAAATTCGCATAATCAATGCAATCCTGCCAGTAATATTGGGACACGCGGCGCAAACGCGGCAGGCGTGAAGCCAAATCATCAAAGTAATCCTTTACAGAGGTGCCTGCCTTCATGGCCGCAAAGTTAATCGCCCCAATTCCTGCGCGGGGAAATTGGATCCTATGCGAACCTAAGGAAAGCATTTCCCTGAAGCTCCGGAAATCTTTAGACCTTGGACGCCGAGGTGGATATTTTGTTCGTTTTTTCAGCAGGTAATGTAAGGCTGCTTTTGGACTAAAATGATGGGAACATTCCAAAAGACTGAAACACAAAAGGTTGACTTCCAAGCCCTGGCGTTTTTTCTGCACTCCTGACCTGGCCTACTTTTGCAGGGTGCGCATTCATATAATAGCCATTGGTGGTGCCATCATGCATGCTTTGGCCCTGGAGTTGCAGAACATGGGCCATCTTGTCAGCGGTTCGGACGACCAAATCTTTGATCCGGCGCGTTCGAGACTGGATGAGGCTGGGCTTTTACCGGAAGAAGGTTGGTTTGAAGACAGGATTACAGGAGATCTGGACCTGGTGATACTTGGGATGCACGCCCGAAAGGACAATCCAGAATTGCAGAAAGCACAGGCCTTGGGTCTTCCAGTACAATCCTTTCCGGAGTTTCTGGGTCATCATTGGAAAAAAACACCGCAGGTGGTGGTGGCCGGAAGCCATGGAAAGACCACCGTGACAGCTCTGCTGATGCACACCTTGGCCCAGGCAGGCCGGTCTTTTGATTATCTTGTGGGAAGCCAGGTGAAAGGTTTTGATCGCAATGTGCGGATCAGCGCTTCATCCGATTTGGCAGTCCTGGAAGGAGATGAATATTTGAGTTCCCCTTTGGATGCCCGGTCCAAATTCATGCATTATCGGCCAAAATATTTGATTTTAACTGGACTGGCCTGGGACCATGCCAATGTGTTTCCGAATCCGGAGGCCTATGCAGAAACATTTCGCCAGCGCTTGCGCACACTGGAGGCGGGGACGCAGGTATATTTTGATGGTACGGACACCGCCCTCGCCCAGCTGCTGGCGGAATTTAGCAACTGTTCCTGGCAGGCTCAGCCTTATTTTCCTTTAGATCATGACGCACATCAGGGCCGTCCCCATTTTCTGGATGAGGAAGGAAGAATGCATCCGCTTCAGATCTTCGGAGAGCATAATCTGAAGAATTTTTCGGCAGTGAAGACAGTCTGTCGGGCTTTGGGAATATCCAACGAAACGATTTATGATGCTTTTGAGAGGTTTGAGGGAGCGGCGGGCCGTTTAGAGAAAATCTGGGAGACCGAGTGGGGGGTCGTTTACAGGGATTTTGCTCACGCCCCCAGCAAAGTGCAAGCCACCGTAGGGGCTGTGCGTGCCCGCTTTCCTGACAGGCGCCTGATAGCTGTGCTGGAATTGCACACTTACAGCAGCCTCTCTCAAAATTTCTTAAAAGGTTATTCCGGCACTCTTTCCAAAGCGGATGTGGCCACTGTTTTTTACGATCGCCATGCGCTGGAGCTCAAAAAGTTGCCGGATCTTCCACCGGAAGAAGTGGCCCGATCCTTTGGAGGCGCCGTTTATGTGATAGCTGACGACGCCACAGCTCTATGGAACCATGTGGCGTCGGCCTTGCAAGCGCCTTTTGTGCTTTTGCTCATGTCATCTGGCGCCTGGAAGGGGCTGAGCTGGCACAAACTATTGGATTCCCTCCGGTAATTCATGCAACGTATTCCATTTTCAGGAACATTGGAATCCGGGGTATATTTAATTCACAAGCCCTCCGGATGGACTTCTTTTGATGTAGTAAAATTCCTCGGCAGCCAGTTGTTCCGCAGACTTGGGAAGCGGGTGAAGGTGGGCCATGCGGGCACGCTGGATCCCCTGGCCGAAGGATTGATGGTGCTGGCATCCGGCCCGCAGACCAAAACCCTCCATGCCCTTATGGCCGAAGACAAAGAATACGAAGCCCTTTTGTGCCTGGGGGAAACCACCCCTAGTCATGACAGGGAAACCCCCGTAGTCGCCAAAAAAGAAGTTCCGCCTCTTTCCATGGGCCATATTGAAAAGATTGTCGCAGGCTTTATTGGGGAACAATTACAAATACCGCCTGCCTATTCCGCCTTAAAAATCCAGGGACGTAGGGCCTATCAGTTGGCCAGGCAGGGAGAGGTCTTGAAACTGGAGCCACGCCAGGTGGTAATTTATGACCTTCGGGTGACGCATTGGGAGCCGCCGTGGTTAAAATTGACCGTGCGTTGTTCTAAAGGCACCTATATCCGCAGTCTGGCAAGGGACATCGGCGAAGCTGCGGGCACCGGTGCCGTGCTGCATCATCTTCTGCGCACGCGCAGTGGCCGGTTTTTTCTTAGAGATGCTGTGCAGGTTGAGGAGTTGAAACGATATTTTGAAAGGCTTTAAAATGTGGGTAAGTGTAACTGGGGTTTGAGTATCATTCGAATGTCCAGCCTCAATTTCTCTTTTTTCATTCCTTTCTCCAGGCTCCCACTCAAAAAGATTGGTATCGCCATAGCGGGCCTGCTTTTG
The DNA here is from genome assembly GCA_025055575.1 of Flavobacteriales bacterium. Lineage (GTDB taxonomy): Bacteria > Bacteroidota > Bacteroidia > CAIKAF01 > CAIKAF01 > JANWWQ01. Next base: position 28,645 of record JANWWP010000038.1, read on the forward strand.
GAGTTGGGTTTTGCATCCGCCCAATCCATCCCTTTGGGCACCTGGAATGTGGTGAATATCAACTACCGGCCAGCCCCTCGCTGGAATGTCCTGGCCGAAGCGGGGTTGCGCTCTCTGCAATTTTATAATTGGTACCATTTTTATGAATTCAAGGTGGCGGGTTTGTACCGCGTGGCGGAACCTTTGCGGGCGGGTCTTGGGGCGGGATACTACAACACTTACGGAGAGGGGGGCAATTGGGTACGTCCTGTGAACCTTACCGAAGTGAGGATTTGGCCAAATCTGTCCATTCACCAATCCATAGATCGCTTTTTATTGGATCATCGCTATCGGATTGAGTTGCGTTTCACCAGCAAAGGTTTTCGGGAGCGCTATAGATACCGGTTTTCCATTGCCTATCCTTGGGGCCGGCTTCGGGAAACGGGTTACCGACCCTTCCAGGTCGGCCTGAACAACGAGTTATTTTTTTCCAGCCGCGCACCCTATTTTGAACGCACCCGCATGCAGTTCCACATCAATTATAAACCTTCTTTTCTGATCACCCTTCAGGCAGGATACGTCTTCCAGTTTGACTATAAAATATTTGATGAGACCGGCCGGGATTTCCTGATGTTGGGACTTTATTTTGAAATATTCAGAAAAAAAAGGCCTGAAACCCGCCAGGCGGAGCCGGACAATAAAGACAACTGACCTGGTCAGGGCAGTTCCAGGATTTTACGACGCAGAAAATCCAAAGCGTAAAGCCGCGTCATTTGGATATTTCGAAGGCGGTTCGTCCCCAGCACCAAACGGCGGCTCTCACATTTAGCTTCAGGACCGGCGACAGCAATATACACGGTTCCCACAGGTTTGTCCGGCGTGCCCCCATCCGGTCCCGCCACACCTGTTGCCGCCACGGCCCAGTCGCTACCGAAGACCTTGCGCGCCCCCCCGGCCATGGCTTCGGCCACGGGCCCGCTCACGGCGCCATGGGCCTTCAACAGATTTTCGGGAACACCCAAAAGCCTCATTTTGGCTTCGTTGGAATATGTGACGGCACTGCCCAGAAAATACCTTGAACTCCCGGGATGAGCGGTGAGTCCATGGGCTATGAAACCGCCCGTGCAGCTTTCGGCCAGAGAGAGGGTCAGATTTTTTTCTGTAAGAAGCCGGTGAAGAGTTTCTTCCATGCTTTGGTCGGCCATTGCGTACACGGCGGGCCCCAGAATTTCTGCGGCCCGCCAGGCCAGGCGTTCCATCAAAAGGTGCGCATCCGGCAGCCCCGGACGGGCGGAAAGCCTCAGGCGCACGGCCCCCGGGGAAGGAAGGTATGCCAGTTTAATACCTTCGGGCAACTCGGCTTCCCAGGATTTTAAACGAAGGGAGAGTTCTGATTCTGGAATTCCCACCGTACAAAAAGTAAAATGCTCAATGGGCGGAAGGTGGTAGCGGTTCCTCAGAAAAGGCAACACATCTTTTTCGAGCATGGCCTCCATTTCGTACGGAACGCCCGGCATGGCAAACACTGTGGTTCCACCGGCCTCAAAGCGCAGGCCAGGCGCAGTACCGTGGGGATTGTGCAGCACGGAAGCGCAGGCCGGTACAAAAGCTTGCGACCTGTTGGCTTCGTTCACGGTGCGTCCGCGGGACAGAAAGTAGCGCTCCAGGCCATTGTAAACATCTTGATTAAACACCAAATCGCATCCAAAATATTGCGCCAGAGTGTGCTTTGTTATATCGTCGCTGGTGGGGCCCAAGCCTCCGGTGAAAATGAGCGCCTGCACTCTTCCTATGGCGTAATCGAGGGCGTTGCGGATAGCTTCCGCGTCGTCCCCCACGCTATACTTTGCGGATACTTTAAAGCCAATGGCATTGAGCCGCCGGGCAATTAATGCAGAATTTGAATCGACGACCTGCCCTATAAGAATTTCATCGCCTATTGTTACGATGTCAGCTTCAGCTGACGTTGGAGGAGTGGTCATAATCTAGGATTGAAAAATTGCAGGGATCGTTGTGAAAATGGGCTAAAAGCCTATGGAAATAATGCGTGCCCGCTTCCAGTTGAGGAGAATAGCGGCCGCTGGTATACAACCGGGTGCGAAGGCCACGCTGCACCTGCTCCACCACGGCCTGATCCTCCATTTCCACTCGGTGCAGCTCAGCCCCGGCGCCTCGCCCCATTTTTTTCTCATCGCAAACAAATGTGGCATAGAACACAAGAGTCTTATCCAGACTCTGAGGAACCACAACGTTCACCGAAAGACCCCAGGGATAAAAATTCAACATCAGATTAGGCCAAAACCAAAAATAGAAAGCCGCGGCGGGGCGTTGCCCGCAGAGAGCTTGAGGCGCTTCAAACCCCTCTTCGGGCTGGGATGCCGGCGCTGTTTGCAAAACACTTCCGGGAAAAATTTCAATGGAATATTCCTTAAAATCCAGAGCGCTGTTCAGGCCTTTGTGTACAAAAGGAATGTGAAAACCTTCCAGGTAATTTTCCACATACAAAGCCCAATGTGCGCGCACTTGATATATTCTCGACAGATCAGGCCGGGGTTTAAGGGCCTTAAAATCCATCCAGAAAAGCTTTTGAAAAAGCGGATAAAATACCTTTTCGAAAGTCAGACCCTCTTGCAACTGGGAAAAAAGAAGCGGCCCCAAGGATCGCAGCGGAAGGCTGGTTAAATTGTCCGACGCCCCCGGAAAATTTTTCGCCTCTTGAAAAAAAGGCATGGAAAGCATGCGCCCATCTAAGCTAAACCGACGACCGTGATACGCGCACACAATCTCTTTCCTTTTACAGTTTTCTGAAATGAGAATATTGCCTCGGTGGGTGCAGACATTGCTCAAAAGATTTAAACGGCCTTCCGTATCCCGGCTTAGCAGCAAAGGCTCATCCAGGAAGCCAGGCAGCAAAGTCACCGGATGGAGCCAGCCCGGTTCCGGGCACTGATCTTCGGAACCCACGTAATGCCACACAACTGGGAAAACGTGCTCGCGCAACGTGTCCAGGGCTTTTGGGTCTCGATAATACGTGGCCGGCAATGTGCGGGCTTCCCGAATATCTTGCGCCACTTGGTACAGCATAATCCTTTAATAACGGTCCCGCCAAAGGTAGGAATATAGAGGTTTTTTTTGTTTAAGAAATGATAAATGAAAAAGAAAAAAATAAGCTTACGTTCAAAATATAATTAAGACTTAATTTAAAAATAAAAAATTGATTTACAGATTCATAAATTTTATAGGAATCAAAGGAGGCTTTCTTTTTTTATACGATATATATTCGGGTCTGATGCTGATCCAGTGGGCATCTTTTCTGGGAACAAACCAAAATCTTAAATATGCATAATAACAAAAAATTCCGATCAAAGAATAATAAGAATACATTTCGAAAGAGTCTGTCAGAAATATCAGCCCAAGGCAAAAGATCAGAAAACCGACATGCTCCGGATAGCGAACCAGGCGCCATAAACCGGATGTGGGATAACGCACCTCAAATTTATGTTGTGAGCGGAGCAGCAATCGGTGTTGTTCGGCTGCGGAATCCCAAAAGATAGCGGTAAGACAAATCAGCAATCCGACAATATCTGTGAAATTCAAGGCTGTTTCCCGGGTAAAAATGGCCTGGAAGGGAATGAAGATAAAAAATATAATAGCTGGTAATACAATAAAGTGCATCAGGGTATTCATTGAAAAATCAAAATTTCCTTTGGCTTTAAAAACCGAATCCTCAGCAAGGTCTCGGAGGGTTTTCCAGGAGCGTTGCCAGAAAAACAACTTTCGAAGGCTCCAAAGGGCCGTTAAAAATAAGAGAAGCAAGGCAGGCAGGGGATCATGGTAGTTCTCATAATTCTGTATGTAAATCTGCCAGTATAATATATAGAGAAGGGGAGCTAAGTGCGGAAATATTTCGCTCATCAAGGGAAACCGGAAGGGCAAGTTCCAAAAAAATAGCCCCGCCCCTGTAAAGGAATTGATTATAAGTAGCTGAAATATCGGCGATTCACTATCCCACAACAAGAATTCCAGAGTGTAGGAAAGAGAGACAGAGGTCAGGTATGCAACCGCTATGTAAAAAATTAAAAATGGTCGCGTGAATCGAACCCTGGGAGGGTTTATTTCCGGAATTTCCATTTCGAATAAATATTAAAAGTAAATTTTGAAGCGCGGATGGACGGGATTCCGGCAGTAAAAAAGTTTTGGTCAGACGCGTGGTGCGAAAGTAAGGAAATTGTTTACAAACAGTGCAAAAAAATATTTTACTTAATTGATAATTTATTTTTAACCATTCTTTTTCAGGGATGGCAAGCCAAAGGCCTTGGGGGTGCGCGGCCAACCGATAATGAATTGCGTGGATCAGGGAGTTGGAATTATCAAAAACTGGCACCGTAGTTTTTAGTAAAAAGTCCAATTGATGGGAGCTCCAGCGATAGGTGAGGAGGGGCCTATTTCCGTAATTTTCTACATAGTTTCCAATTTGCTTCCCGGCGTCAAAGTTGCCCAGGGTTGGAAAAAATACCCATGAGGCCAGGGCAGGAGAAAGAGCGCCCCAAAAAATGGCTAGGGTCTTCAGGGAAAATTTTAAGCGGGTGCGTAAGCTGAGGGAAAAAGGAATCCCAAATGCCGTCAGGATACAGAGAATTTTTCGGAAAAAAATCATTTCCCGCCAAAAAAGGAAACATAACATGGTCACCGTGCCGAGAAAAAGCCCAGTGGCCACAACGAAAAATACCCAAGGGCGCCAAGGCTTTTCAGGCTTTTCTAACCAAGGGCCCAGGCTCAGGGCAGCCCATGGAGCGATGGGAAAAATGTAATGGGGAAGCTGGTAGCGGGAAAACGAGAAAAGGGTTAAGAACAACATCGTCATGAGCAGGCCGGCAGGATGCCACAGGGTTTCTTTCCCGGACCTGATTTTCCATATCACCATACCAAGGCCGCCGGCCGAAATCGGAGCCCAGGCCCACATTGCCGAATGCCAAAGGAAAAAGGGATCGGGGTGGTTATTCCAGAAATTTTCGCCCGTGATGCGTCCAAAACTTTGATACCAGAAATAAAAAGCGGGACCCTCTGTGCCAAAATCTTTCCACAGGCCCCACACAAAAGGCAGAGTCCCGACGGCTCCTACGAACAAGGCAGCAAGGCAAAGCGCGCTCAATCTCTTCAGGGAAATTTTTTGAAAAAAAGCATAAGCTACCCAGCCAGGAATGATCAGCATCGCCCCCACCATGCCTTTGCTTAGGAGAGCGCCGCAAAAGCCTAAACCCGAGTACCATAAATCCGGTTTCGAGGCTTCGCGAAGCCAGGCTGCGCCTGTATTCCATGCCAACAAACAAAAGGCCGTTAACCACAACTCGCACCGCAGATCCATAAACATGAGCCAGAAGGCGGGTGTTAGGAAACAGGCAAGCCTTAAAAAGTGGGAAATGGTGTAGGAAATCCCCCAATTTCTGAAAAAGATAGACCCTTGAAACCATAGGATGATCAGGGCCGGTAAGCCCGAAAGGCGCCATGCAAAGGCATGGGCGCCAAAAATTTTAAAAAACACGGCGCCCATCCAGAAAAGCCAGGGTGGTTTGTCTAAATAAGGCTGACCGCGATGCTGAACGCGGAGCCATGAAGCGCCCTCGGCCATTTCCCGGGCGATGGACGCATACTGGGCGCTGTCTGGCTCGGTAGGGAACAAAAAGAAGGCTCCCGCGTAGGCCAGAACCAGGATCGCTAAAGCCCCATTTTCCGGATTTGAGAGGACGTTTTTTTTCACAGGCGCGCCTGCAAGCGAAGCCCTTCCTCCATGCGGCGCAGTACTTCCTGAAATCCGGGTGGGGGAGGACACGAAAATTCCATTTCCTTTTGCCGTGTCGGATGCATCAGCCGAAGCCACCCTGCATGCAGAGCCTGGCCTGGCAATAGCTCCATGCAGTTTTTCATAAATTGCCGATAGGCTCCCGTGTTGGGTCCTTTTAAAATGTATTGGCCACCATACTCCGGGTCGTTAAAAAGGGTGTGCCCTATGTGCTTCATGTGGACACGAATCTGGTGGGTGCGGCCGGTTTCGAGGCGGCAACGTACCAAAGTCGTAAAGTTAAAATGTTTTTCAACGGTGTAATGGGTGATGGCCGGCTTACCCTCTTCGGGATCTTCTTTAGCTTCCATGATTTTTCGATCGTGCGGGCATCGGCCGATGGGTGCGCAAATCGTCCCACTTTCCGGGGATACGCGGCCCCAAACCAATGCCAGATATTCCCGGCGGGCTGTTTTATGGAAAAATTGTCCGGCCAGATGGGCTAAAGCCTGGTCTGTTTTAGCCACCACCATCAGGCCGCTGGTGTTTTTATCCAGACGGTGCACAAGACCCGGTCTTGGAAAGTCATCCGGGTGCTGAACGTCCTCGCGCAGCGGTGTGCGCACACCCACATGCCACAGTACGGCGTTCACGACGGTGCCATCCGGATTGCCCACCCCGGGGTGCACCACCATGCCGGCGGGTTTGTTCATCACCAGAATATGTTCATCTTCAAATAGGATGTCCAGAGGTATGGGCTGGGGAACGATTTCAGCGGTGCGAGGAGGCTGGGGGAGGAGTACAAAAATGTGATCCCGCCCCCGCACTTTATAGCTGGGTTTTCGGGGCCGGTCGTTCACCCGAATAAGGCCTTGATCGGCCGCGGCTTGGATGCGTGTACGGGAAACATCGCCCAGCAGACGGCGCAGAAAGACATCCAATCGGATGGGATCCTGACCAGGATCCACGATGAATTGATGATGGATGTAGAGGTCTTCTGAAGCGGTCTCAGGCGTCTCCTGATCCATAGAATTTACGGGCTCAGATGAATATACCTGAAAATTCCGCTTTGACCCGTATCCACATTTTGGGCTTGTATCAGGTACAGTCCTGGATTCAGGTGGGATACGTCCAGGCTTTCCCCCTTCCGAATCAGCCGTTCTAACAAACATACGCCCCGTAAGTCCAAAATTCTGACCTGGATACCCAAACGGGCCTCTTCGGAGCAGTCTAGAAAAAGAGGCCCGTTTCCGGGGTTGGGATACACTCTGAAATAATTTTCCTGCGGCGCAGGCTGGGCCACCGAGATGAAATCTTCAGGTTTCACAGGTTTTCCCACCACCGGCCTTATCATCATGCATCCGGCGAGTGGCATGTAGTCCGTCCAGGCTTCCCAGTTGCCGAATGTGCGAAAAAACATGCGATCCCTGTGATCGTGGTTACGGTCGTAACCCACATTCAGCTTAAAGAAGATGTTCTGTTTCCAGCCAACGTAAAAGTCCCCTGCTGATAAAGGCACAGGTTTTTTAAGGATATAGGTGGTCCAGGCATTAGGGCCGGTGAAGTTGAATTGGGGATTCACATATTCCTCATTATACAGTGTGTCCTCCACGGTATTGTTCAGGCTGCGCCACACCCTGAGTTCAATGTTGTAATTTTGAATGGGCACATACAGAGGATTGAAGTGGAATTGCACTGCCCTCAAAGTGTCGGCCGCATTGAGTGAGAATTTGTAAGCCACGCTGCCCGGCTGCCCGAGAAATACACTTCCTTCGGCCGTACCATCATCGTAAGCAAAATAATTATGCAAAGCGTGGTGGTAGGTCATTACGTTATTGTAAGGCAACGCATCATTAAACGGGATTTTTGAAATGGTGTCCGTGAGCGGATAAATCCTATGTTCCACAAAAAGATCGATGCTGTCTTGAAACGGGAAACTGTTCGTGTAGCCAGGCGGAGGCCACTGTAAATCAAACTTATAAGAAAAAGAAGGCAGGTAATGCCGGAAATTTTGTTCATACCCGTGGGTGGCGGTGGGCCGCATGCAGGAAAAGTCATAAGGTCCTGGGACGTCGTTTTCAGGATAAGTGGTGATGGAGTCGTTTAAGGCACCATAGAAGCGGTTCTTATACACCATGCACAGATTTTGGTTCCACAAATTGGTGAGCCAGACGCGCCACTTGTTGTTCACATCGCTCTGGCGCAGCTGATTATAGGGCATTTGTCGGTACACCGTGAAAAAAGGTGGCGGCGGATATACAAAAGCCAGGTCCAGATAGGAAGTGTCGGCCAGACTGCGGTTTTTGTTGAGATACACATAATCCAGCAGCCATTGGTCCACATTGGCCCCCAAAGAAGCGAAGTTGCGGAAACGGAACTGAAATCCGTCATGCAAGAAAGCCGTATCCCGGATCGGAACCATCACCTGCCGGAAAGTGTCTACTGGACCGCCCTCCATGCCCCACATGCGCACCCAGACATCCTGGCGCGGGGCATAAAACTCCAGGCGGAAGGAATCGCGCTCGGCAGGTTCGAACGCCAAACCCCCTCTTTGATAAAAAAAACTTAAGTACACACTGTCGGAAGGTGTGTAAGAACCTAACCGAATGGGTTTGGAAGTCAGTTGATCTGCTGGACCGTAGGCCGCAGCATCTCCCGGGCGGTAAGGCCGGCCATCAAAACGCAACCCGTCAAAGACAGCCACCCCCAGGGTGGGAGGGCCAATAGCCATATCTCTGGAAATATACACATCACGGTCTATCCATAAAGAAGAGTCTACGGCCCGGTTGGGCGGCACCACTTGATAGGCTTTCACAGCCTTGAATAACTGTCCGTCCAATGGGCCATTGACGGTGTCTAAATTTCCATTAGGCAGTTTGACAATTTTGGGTTGATACCTAAAACATTCCAGCACCTCTTTTATCTTGAAGGGATTGACCACTGTATCAAAAATGAGCACCTGCACCCGGCTGTTTTCATCGACAGTAACAGAGTCGGGCTCCCCATTTCCGTTGATAAAAAAGGAATCCGGCGCGGTGAGCACATACCTGAAGACATCAGGTTCCGGATCGGGGGCATTGACAATGTGGAACCAATTTCGCTGGACAATCGTAATACCCGGATAAAGAGACGTTTTAAAATTTTTGAACCGGTCCAAGGAAAAATCGTCTCTGAAGGGGAGGTCTAAAGTGTCATATAAATAGAAATACTCCGAACCATGGGGAAATAAGTTCTTTTCCCATCCCGGAACGGGACAGTTGTTCTGCCAGCTTTCATAAGCTTGAAAACTGTAGCCTGTGGGCTCGTATCCAATTATCTGACAGACCGGACGCTGCATTGTGAGAAAAAGAGCGGCCGGAATGGTTATGATTTTAAACAGCGCCTTCATGGCCCATATTTTCCATACCAAATATCCACCGCGTCGCCTTTGGGTACAGAAGGTTGAGAGGAGGCGGGTGGATATTGCCTGACGATTCGAACCCGTGACGAGTCCACAATGCCCGGCTCATAATTTTCAAATCCAAGTTGCAGGCCGGCCTGCTGAAGACTCAGAACCGCCTGTTCTTTATTCATCCCAAAAAGATTGGGGATGGGCACCAGTTCAGTACCCTCGCCCGTTCCAATCACCAGGTCTATCGTCAATCCCTTGCGCACTTTCATGCCCGGCGGCACGGAGGCGCCCATCAGCAATTGGTCTAAAACGACGGCAAAACCGGGGCGTAGGATGATTTTGCCTGGCTTCAGACCTCGGGTTTCCAACACGGCAATGGCTTCCCTTTTGCTGAGGTCTTTCAAATCCGGCATGGGCACCAGGGGGGGATTGACGGAATTGATGATTAAATAAATCTTTCGGTTTTTTTTCACCTCACTGCCTGCGGATGGATTTTGGTCCAGAACGGTGAGGGGCGCCACACCGTCCTGATACATGGAATCATTCACGATGGCCAACATCCCGGCGTCTTCCAGTACGGCTTCTGCATCGCTCAGAGGCATCTGGCGCACATCGGGCACCGTCCGGATGTCATCGTGGCGGGTGTAGCACCGTGCCATTTGAAATAAGATATAAGACGTCGCCAACATTGTGATGATTGCCCAAAACCAATGCTTTAACGCCGGTCTGCTGAAATAATTGCCAAGTGCCATGTTCGGGCTCTTTAAGCCGGAACAAACATACAGTACAGGGAAAAATTGAGGATTTCAGGCCTGAAATCCTCAATACGAATGGCTTCCGGTTAAAAATTATGGTGTGGAATCGTTAATAACGATAGGTTTCCGGCTTATATGGACCCTCCTTGGGCACGCCAATATACTGAGCCTGCTCGTCAGAAAGTTCCTCCAGCTCCACTCCGATTTTTTCTAAATGAAGTCGGGCCACTTTTTCATCTAAATGCTTGGGCAGCACATACACCTTGTTTTCATACAAATGGCCGCGGGTCCATAATTCAATTTGAGCCAGGGTTTGATTGCTGAAGGAATTAGACATCACGAAGGAAGGATGGCCTGTGGCACAGCCTAAGTTCACTAAACGTCCTTCAGCCAGCAATATTATGTCCTTACCGTTGATGGTGTATTTATCCACGAGCGGTTTGATCGTGTCGCGCGTGTGGCCGTAATTGTCATTAAGCCAGGCCACATCAATTTCGTTATCAAAATGGCCGATATTGCACACCACGGCTTTGTCTTTCATACGCAGGAAGTGTTCGTCCCGCACCACTTTGCAGTTGCCGGTCGCCGTCACTATGATATCGGCTTTGTCCACCACAGTGCTGAGTTTTTTCACTTCGTAGCCATCCATGGCGGCTTGCAAGGCACAGATCGGATCTATTTCCGTAACGATCACGCGCACGCCGGCGCCCCGCAAAGAAGCGGCAGACCCCTTGCCCACATCGCCATAGCCACACACCACAGCCACTTTTCCTGCCAGCATGAGATCGGTGGCCCGGCGGATGGCATCCACCAGCGATTCCTTGCAGCCGTATTTATTGTCGAATTTGCTTTTGGTCACACTGTCGTTCACATTAAATGCCGGCACAGGCAGGGTGCCTTTCTTTTGGCGCTCGATAAGACGCATGACCCCCGTGGTGGTTTCTTCTGAAATGCCGCGGATGTGTTGAATAAGTTCGGGGTAGCGATCCAGGACCATGTTGGTCAGGTCGCCCCCGTCATCGAGGATCATGTTCAAAGGCTGACGATCCGGTCCGAAGAATAAAGTTTGTTCGATACACCATTCGTATTCTTGTTCGGTCATGCCTTTCCAGGCAAAAACAGGTATGCCGGCGGCTGCAATTGCGGCGGCTGCGTGATCTTGCGTGGAAAATATGTTACAGGAAGACCACTGCACTTCCGCCCCCAATTCCACCAGAGTTTCGATGAGCACAGCCGTTTGAATGGTCATGTGCAGGCAACCGGCAATCCGTGCCCCACGCAGAGGCTTTTGGGGACCAAATTCAGCCCGCAGAGCCATCAGGCCGGGCATTTCAGCTTCTGCCAGCTGAATTTCTTTGCGACCCCATTCGGCCAAACTGAGGTCTTTTACTTTGAAACGAATGTTCGATGCTGTTTTTGTTGAGGATTCCATATGAATGTACGGCAAAGTTACAAAATTCCGAAAGCTTTGTTTTTACTTGGTACTATAAAGAGACTTAATTATGGCGCTGTGATGATCACGAAGTAATATTCGAAATCGCTGTCTTTTCGATAAGCCAGCGCAGCGCCTACTTTTTTGTGTGTGCGGTAAAAATCGTTTAAACCTAACAGATGTATTCTGTGCCCGGGCGGATCCACACCTTCATCCTTCAGTAAAATGTTGATGCACTCAATGCCGGATTCGCTGCCGGCACATATGGACTCGAAATTATTGAGCGTTTTGTATTGGCAATATTCTTTGGGGATGGGATATCCTTTTTGACACAAAATACTGTTCACCGTGCGGCCTTCGGGGCTGGTGTGACTGAAATAGTTGCGGCGGGCCATGTCGGAAGCTCTCTCTTCAGCCACTTGCATTAGAATGGGATCGGGCGCAAGGGGGTGGGTGGCCTCAAATTTTTGGAGATCTAGACCTACACTGTCAGAGTACATTTCGGGATGAGCACGCACCCGATTTAAATAATATATGCTTTCAAGAGCTTGATTTTTAAATAACTCTAGTTTTTGTCCTTTGATGAATCCTGGGACAAAGCCTAAGAAAAAGCCTAAAAGCCTCAAATTCAACTTTTTTGCAAAAGATTGGCCCACCTTGCATCAACAAAATTCCAAAAAATGGGCCAATTCTGAAACTAATTTTGCTTCGCAGGGAACAAGCGGTTTCATGGCATTTTTTAGATTTCTTAATTTTCATAAAGATCCTACCGATACCCGGCGCCGTGTTTTTTATTACCACATCAAGGAAGAAGGGGAAGCTGTGAGAGAAGCCTTCAAGGCACGAAAAATTGAATTCAAAGAACTCATCGATCCCCAAAAGCCGGAAATATTGTATTTGTCCGTATCTGTGGAAGATTTTGAGTTGGCCAATGAAATTAATTCCTCTATTTTGGGAAGTTTCAATCGGAAATTCATCCCGGACAGAGGAGCTCGCATTTTTCTTTTAATCATCTTCGGGGTGGGCTTAGCTCTGGCGATGGCAGGCTACCTAATGTCAAAATTTTCAAAATCCTAATATTTTTTTAAAATGTGCGGTCGTTATGCCCTGGCTTCGTCTCCAGAATTACTTGCTGAATTCTTTGATACGCCTTGGAGCGATCCTGCCCCGGCTCTTTTTAACATCAGTCCTCAAAGCTGGGTCCCCGTGTTGGTTTTGGATGATGAAGGGCAAAGAGCTTGGCAATGGATGCGCTGGAGTATTCCTTTGGGGTCTGGAACAGCACGTCCAATCCACCTTTTTAATATGCGCGCCGAAAGCGTAAAGGAAAAACCATTTGCCCAAACGCTCATTCAAAAAAAACGGTGCATCCTGCCCGCCAGCGCTTATTACGAATGGCAACCCGATGGTAACGCCAAAGTGCCCTGGCGCATAGAGGCTGCCGAAGGTCCTTTCCTGGCATTTGCCGGTGTTTGGAAAAATTTTTTTGATACTTCAACGGGTGAAGAACGCAAGGCTTGCGCCATTGTCACTTGTCCAGCCACTCCGGCAATTCGGCATCTCCACGATCGGATGCCTCTTGTTTTACCGTCTGGTTTTATGGATAATTGGCTGAATTCAAGTGAAGGAATAAAAATTCTTAAAAAAGCGTTGGAACTGTATCCTAGAGTGCCTCTAAAGTATTGTAAAGTAAATACTAAAGTAGGGAATTCCAGATTCAATGCCCCCGAATTTTTATTCGGGCAACTTTCTTAAAAAACTTTTCATCAAGCAAGTTGTCGTTGTTAGGTTTCTGAATTATTCTTAAATTTGTAACTAGGAGTTATTCTGTGCGCATTTTCCAGATAATAAGGCATTTGATTTTGTGGGCAGTGGGTGGTATGTGCTTTTGCGGCTGTGGGTCATCCGGTGGCAATCAGCCCCTGGCTATTGCGCCTACTGCGCCGACAAAAGTATTTGAACCCCAATGGACAAAGGGAGCTCATTTATTATATCTTATAAAAATTTCAGAAAAAGTTCGGTTCAATTTGGACGTTGAAATAATCTCCACAGACCCCGAGCTCCGATTCAATTTTTACATGAATAACATGGATTTCACCTTTGGATCGGTAACCGTGACGCGCTCAGCCTTGCTCCACGCAGTTCATCATCAACTTCTCTTCCCCGACGGGAATTCTTTATTCAATGACAGAACGGCTTTGGTGGTGAGCCGTACCGTGTATGAGAATCTTATTTTTTCGCGCAAGGCCCGGATTACTCTGGAAAGTGAGCCCGAAGTGGAACTGTTGTTTTTTGAAAATGAAAATTTTTCTTTTGAACTGGATGGTCAGCCTTATCAGGTCAAATGTTTGATGGCCAAAGACAAAAAAGAGAGCACCTCGCTGCTTATTTTTCGAAACACGATTTATCCCCTCGTCGCCCGGTGGACACTACCCAATGGCATGAGCGGGGAACTGTTACAGTGGAAAAATCCCAGTCGAGAACAATAAACTGGGAAAGGAAACTGGATTCGTGCACCCGAAGAGACTCGAACTCCTAACCTTCTGATCCGTAGTCAGATGCTCTATCCAATTGAGCTACGGGTGCAATCAGGCTGCAAAGGTAGGAAAAAATCTGCTAATCCAAAGTGACAATGAGTCCTTTTTGCTTCAGGCGCTGATACATGGAAAGTAGCTGGGAACGCACGCCATGTTTTATATCGCACTTTCCTGTAGTGTGCACGATCCAGGCACATTGTTCCGCTTGGTAAGGGTCGTGTCCGCAAATTTTGGTGAGGCATTCGATGACGAACTCGAAAGTGTGGTAGTCATCATTGTGCAAAAAAAGAATGGCCCCTTCATCCGAGTCCGAAAAAACAGAAATTTCTTCTTCCTCTTTGCGAAAAGGATGGTTCATGTTGTGGCTCTTTTCAATATGCAAAAATACACACGATAGGCTTCCATTGTTTAGGGAAATCAAAAAGGTTGCTTTCATCGTCAGACTACTTTTGCACGCTATGAAAAAAATATGCCTAGGTCTGTTGAGAGAAACTAAATTTCCTCCCGAGAAACGGGTGGCTTTCACGCCGGCTCAATGCCATACCCTTCAGGCATCCGGGCAGTATGATGTCTGGGTTCAGCCTTATCCAAACCGTTGTTTCAGTGACGCGGAATATAGAAAAGAAGGCATCGAATTAAGGGAGGATCTTTCCAGCTGCGATTATCTGTTTGGGATAAAAGAAGTGCAGCCGGAGGCCATTCTTCCCGGCAAAACGTATTTTATTTTTTCACATACCATCAAAAAGCAACCTCATAACCGACGACTCTTGCAGACCTTTATCCAAAAAGGATGCACGCTTATCGATTATGAATGCCTGCGGGATATCAGCGGACAGAGAATTTTGGGTTTTGGTTTCCATGCGGGACTGGTGGGAGCCTACAACGCCATCCGCGCCTATGGGCTTAGATATGGAATTTTTGACCTGAAACCGGCCTATCAATGCCGGGATTATGAGGAAATGAAAAAGTATTTAGCCGCCGTTAAACTGCCTCCGGTGAAGATTCTGATCACCGGGGATGGCCGGGTGGCCCACGGTGTGGTGGAGCTCCTGGAAGAGTTAAATATTAAAAAAGTGGGCGAAACAGCTTTTTTGACCCGTGAATTTTTTGAGCCGGTTTTTTGTAAAATAAATTACGACACCTATTACATGCATAAAGGAGGACGGGCTTTTGACAAAGCCCACTTCAGGGAACATTCGGAGGAGTATGTGAGCGATTTTTTCCGCTTTGCCCGCGTCAGCGATATTCTGATCACCGGGCATTACTGGGATGCCCGAAGTCCGGTTCTTTTCACGGTGGAGGAAATGCAGAATCCGGATTTTAAGATTAAAGTGGTGGCCGATATCACCTGTGATATCGGGGGTTCCGTGCCTTGTACCATTCGAGCTTCCGAGATAGAAAAGCCCTTTTACGGATTCAATCCATTTACGGGAAAGGAAACGCCTCCGTTTGATGAAATGAGCGTGACGGTGATGGCTGTAGATAATCTGCCCTGCGAAATTCCGAGGGATGCCTCTCATTATTTTGGCAATGAATTGTCTGTGAAGGTACTGCCCTTGTTGTTGGGCGAAGATCCCTTCCGGCTCATAGAAAAAGCCACGATTGTTAAAGAAGGATGTTTGACCCCGGCCTATGCCTATCTGGCAGAGTATGCGCACCTACCGGAGGCATTCTGACATGATATTTTGAGTGGCGTTTTTTATTTAATTTTGCAGCCCCTTGCCGAGGTGGTGAAATTGGTAGACACGCACGTTTCAGGGGCGTGTGCCGCAAGGTGTGCGGGTTCGAGTCCCGCCCTCGGCACTTAGAAAATGAAAAAAAAGCCTCATTTTGAGGCTTTTTTTATGACGCCTGAAAAAAATTTATTCATTGAACTTTTTTATCAGCAAACAAACAGGTATTTGCGAAATACCGTGATTTCAGAAGCGGCGAATCACGATACGGGATTTACGTAAACCAAATAAACCTTCCAACATCCACGAAACAAAAGAAAGTGCCAGCGAGAAAAGGATGGCTGAACCAAATGAAGCCACCTCAAAACCAGGTACAATTTCAGCGGCCAGCGCTATAATCAATCCATTAATTACCAATAAAAAAAGGCCTAATGTGAACACCGTGACCGGGATGGTAAGCAGAATCAGAATGGGTTTTAAAAATTGATTGAGCAACCCAATGACGGCCGCCAGCACCACGGTGTGCCAGAGAGAGGCAATTTGGACGCTTCCCATCAGTTGGTCTGAAAGCCAAATGGCGAGTACTTGCACGCCAAACAACACCAAAGTCCTGAAAATGGACTGACTTTGAGTAGAAGGAGCTGGGGAGGGCTGTGGCGCTTCCATGGCCACTAGGATGTCACATTGACGTTGGCCGGTTCGAAGCGCCGCGTTCGGATGTCGTACTTATTGCCTTTTTCCATGATGTGCACCACAAGATTTTCCACGCTGATAGGTTGGCCTTCCTCAATGTCGGCAATGTTACAGTGCCGGATAAAACGCCCGTCGATGATGAAGGTGGCTCCGGAGCCAATGCCTTCTAACTCCGTGCCGTGGCGAATGATGACACCTGTATCTTCCCCCAGCCCAATGCCGATGGCCTGAGGGTTGGCAGCCACAGCCTGGGCCAGCCGGGGGAATCGTCCACGTTTATTGAAATGAGAATCAATGATAATGTCTTTATTGAACCCAAGTCCCGTTGTGATCTTAACTTCGCCTTTGAGGTGGGCGTTGGAGGCGTTTCCTTGGTAAATCATGGTGTTACTCATCGCCATAGCGCCGGCGCTGGTGCCTGCAATCACAAAATATTCCGTACGATAGCGCTCATGCAGTATTTCCAAGAACCGTGTGCCTCCGAAAATAGAAGTGAGACGAAGCTGGTTGCCACCTGAAAACATCACAGCATCAGCTTCCATCAGGCGACGCACATACACATGGTTCGTAGCGTCTGTTCGGTTGCGGATGCGCATGTGGTCCACCCGTGTGCGCCCGAGCTTTTCAAAGGCTTGTCTATAATTTTCAAACACCTCATCGGGGATCGATGAAGCCGTAGTGATCACTTCAATTTTCTTGGTTTCGTCGCCGACAAGGTCCACAATATTCCGCAGAATGCCGAGCTCAAAAAAATTCAGGTTATTTCGTTGGATGATGCCCAGTTCCAGGTCGGTTCCTTTGTCTTCTGCGCCGCCCACCGGCACCAAGATGCCTTTTATTTCAGGATCCATTAATTAATTAAAATACAGGACAAAATTAGATAAATGTTATGGTCGGTTCCAGGGTTGGGAACCCGATTGCTTAACAATTAAATAACACTTCAGACCCGTGCAGGTTTCTTTTTCTGGCCCGGAAATTCCATTTTATAAGTGGTTTTCACCAAACCCTGACTGATGGCTTTCAGGTCATTTTGTAGCATTTTGCGCCGTAAGGCCGGCAGGTGATCTACAAATAGAATACCATCGAGGTGATCGGCTTCATGCTGGATAATACGGGCTGCAATTCCTGAGAAAACTTCATCGTGGAAGCTCCAGTCGGGGTCATAATACTGAACCCTTACGATGGAAGGGCGCTCCACATCCTCGCGAACTTTGGGGATGCTCAGACAGCCTTCATTGAAAAACCAATCGTCTCCATATTCTTCCACTATCACGGGATTGATGAAAACCTTTTTGAAATTGGCCACCGCAGGATCCTCCTCGGAAAAAGCTTCGCCATCGGTCACAAATATGCGCAGGGACTGACCTATCTGCGGGGCAGCCAGACCCACACCTGAGGCTGCGTACATGGTTTCATACAGATCTTCGATCAAGGCCTTCAGTCCGGCATGATTTTTTGTTATGTCGGCGGCTGGTCTTCGAAGTGTCACATGGCCATAGGCCAGAATAGGATGAATCATTCAGTGTTTTATAAAACGATGTTGCAAAAATCGTGCACCAGAAAGTTTCAGGATGTAAAACCCGGGTTCCATTGTGGAGACAGGCACCTGCACCCAAGCGCTACCGGAGATGGGCATAGCCAGAACCGTTCGGCCGGCAGCATCGAAGATTTCCAGACGGTTGGCATGCGTATCATCGGTCCAGGTGACGCTTAGGATGTCCGTCACCGGGTTGGGATACACTTGCATTGAAAGTTTTTCCTGAATATCTTCCAGGGACACCAAACTGGACACTACGATCACCTGGGAAGTATCACTGCATCCGTAAGCATTGAAGAAAACACAACTGTAGGGCCCGGTGTATTTAGGTTCGTACGTGGGACCTGTGCCGTTGGGAAACACCGGTTGTCCATTGTACAGCCATTGGTATGAAGCCGCAGGCGGCGATACCACGGATAAAATGCCATTGTTGTTGGCTATGGTGGCATTGTACAGGCCAGGCCAATGGCCAATTGTCACGTCAGGAGAAAGGCTTGTACAACCCGTACCGGGGTGGGTGATACGCACCCTGTATTGTCCACTGTCTGAAGCAGAAAGACTGTTTTGGTCTTGGCCGGGAATGATCTGCCCATTTCGGAACCAGGTGTATATCCAGTTGCCAGGAGTGGTGGCAAGCGTCACCGTCTGTCCCTCGCACACGGTGTCGTTGGGTTGTGCACTGATCTGGGGCGTCAGGGGACTGGGATAAATCACCAGAGTGTCGGTGGTCACAATTAGGGTATCCAGAACTTTAGCTATCGTAAAAGAACCCGTCATGCCTCCGCCAAAAGGGGATGAAGTAGTAAAGTTGTAAGTGCCGGCCCCGGAGATTTGTATAGCATAGGTGCCCCCGTCGTCGTCCTGGGAGCCAAATGGAGGGCCTGTATCTGCATCCCAGAAAGACAACGCCAGATTGAAGGACTGCAGCACCACAGACAATGGGCCCCAACTGGCAGAAGTGCCGCTGGGCGCTTCGGGGCTTTGGTAGAACCCTGGGCCGTGGGTCAGTTGAAAGTAAAATTCCGGGGACTGTGTGCAAGCCCCAAAAAGTTGTGGCTCTTCGATATCCCCGCACCACCAGTTGCCGTTGGATGTACAAGAGACTTGCGTGAGCACATATTTGAAAATTTTTGTTCCCAGGGTCACGATGTAAGTACCGGGCGCAGAATAATGCACGGGGGCCGGGTTTTGGAAGGTAGAAGTCTGTCCGTTGCCAAAATCCCAGAGCCATTCTGTGCTGAAAGGCGCCCCCACATTGATCAGGGCATTGAATTGGGCCGTCAGGCTGTCGCAACCCTGAGATGGCGTATAGGTGAATCCGCTGTTGCCACCGGCTGGGGGTTGCACATGAAAAACATATTCCAATTGAGAGGTCTGATTTTGGTTTCCAAAGGGTGTCGCCGCCGTGCCTATGATGGTGATAACTGCCGTGTAGCTGCCCGGCACACACACCGGTGTACCGCAAAAACGGATGCAGGCCCATTTTTCCCCGCTGGACGGAGCATAATTACAGTTGTTGGCGCTGTTATTGCACTGCCAGGTGATCCCATTAGGCAGTCCGCTGATGTTTTGAAACCATACATTCACTATCTGGATGTTGCCTATTCCGCTGATGTTGGTATCGGGCGGCATGTAGAAAGTGACATCTTCAGAATAATATTCTCCCACTGTCATCACGGGAGACTGTCCTGAAGGCGGGCATTGGGCCCCCTGGGGCTGATAGCATCCGGTATTGGGCGTGCAGGCGCCGCACTGGGCTGATAGAGAAAGGCTGGAACTATACAACAAACCCCCAATCAGCGCACAAACCCTCAAAAAATTTGTGCAAAATTTGAGATTGGATGAATAATAACTCATTCTATATGAATATGCTTTAATGCAAATAATTAATGCTGTCTTTTTTATATTAAACTTAAATAAAATAAAAAAAGATTTCGAAATTCACTCCCCCTGAGGCCACCCTACTTCCGGATCAAACGTTGGTGCCAGTGGTTGTCGTGGGATACAAATTTTACAAGATAAACACCAGAAGGCAGGCCTTCCAAAGATATGCGGACGGTTTGCCCAGCGGCCGCAATTTGATAGCGGACTTCCCGACCGCTGGGATCCAGCACGCTGAGCTTTCCGGCATGGTTCTGCGGTACTTGAATAAATAAGTCGTCGGTGGCTGGGTTGGGCCAGAGAGCCAGTGCCTGAGCCTCTGTATTCGAAAGGCTGAAGTTCGAAATGGTCACCACGTTGGAAGTGTCAGAACATCCGTAGGAATTGGTGATGACTAATGCAAAACTCCCGTTCCCGGGAACATTTAGATCTTTTCCGGAGCCGCCAGGATTGATGGGGTTTCCATTCCATAGCCATTGATAGGTGAAATTACCCACGAAAGAAGTGGTCAGTTGGTTGGGATTAAAAGGATTCACCGTGATGCCATTGGTAGAAAAATTACTAGGAATGCCGGGATTGATTACGGCGGTCACAGAAGGCGTCATTACACTGCAACCGGACTGGGGGTCCATGATTTTCACAGAAATATTCCGAGTGACAGGAAATCCTGAAGTGGCCGTCACCACATACACGGAATCATTGGCGCCGGGAAGGGGCGTGGTGTCGTTTTCAAACCATTGGTAGAGGTAGCCCCCCGGCACTTTCAATTGGATATCGGTTCCTTCGCACACAGTGAGGCCCGGGAAAGCCTGTATGGGGGTGGCGGGAGGTAAATTGTAAATCACAAGGGTATCCGTGAAAGGATACGAAGCATTTAACTGCTGAATCACCGTAAAAGATCCGGTGGAACCACCACCTCCGCTGGGCGCTGTGGTTGAAAAATTAAAGGTGCCGGGGCCGGGAATCTGGAATGTAAAAGTGCCGCCGTTGTCATTGGCCGAAACAGGGTCATAATCCCAAATGCTCAGCGAAATGGAAAAACTATTTAAAACGATCCCAAGGTTATTAAAGCTGGCAGGGTTGCTGTCTGAAACGTAGTTGGATTGGTAGGTGCTTGTCCCGTGGGTTAAAACAAAATACAAATCCGGGAGACCTCCAAATGCTTCTTCAATATCGCCGGAATACCACCCTCCTGAAGCCGATACGACCAGACTGTTAAAAACTAAATCATAGACGTTGGTGGTCAACGACACGGGATAAACCCCCGGCGCTGTGTATGGTACGGGAGGAGGATTCTGAAGGGAAGAAGTTTGGCCGTTGCCAAAATCCCACTGCCAAGTGGTCATCTGAGGTTCTCCCACATTGAGCAGGGCATTAAAAGTGACTGTGGCGGTATCGCAACCGCTGGCCGGGTTAAAGGTGAAAAACGGATTTCCGCCGGACTGAGGCGCAATGTGCAAATTCAGCGTAAAACTTTGAGGTTGCACTTGCTGCCCCAAGGGCGTCTGAACAGTAGCCGTCACATTCACGGTAATGGTGAAATTCCCAGGAATGGCGGGGGTGCCGCAAATCTTAACACAACCTCTCTGGCTGCTGGGGTTCGAGGTAATCACGTAGGTCATATTGGCGTTATTGGGCTGCCAGGAGAGCCCCTGAGGCAGGCCCGCAACACCCGTAATAACGATTTGTTGGAGCGTGATATTGATGCCCTGGTAGGTAAAATTTTGAGGCATCCAAAAAGTGACATCCGTGTCATAATACTGACCCTGCACGCCATCCGGCAGGGAAGCAGGACACAAGGTGGGGCCCGCGGCGTCGAAGCAGCCGGTATCAATCTGACAGCCGGGACAACCCGTTTGACCCAAAAGGGCTTGGTAGGATGCTAAAGAAAAGGACACTAGGAGCGAAGCGAGTAAATGTTTTTTCATTTTCAAGTTGAATCTAAATTGAAATTAATGTTTTGCAAAAGTACCCAAATTCGATGTTTTTTAAAAGATGGGGGCCGCTATCCCTGCGTTGCACTTATTGCGTAATTTTGTAATTTATGAATTTGGAAGATTTTTTAAGGTTGTCTTTGGCTGAAGATATTGGAAGCGGGGATTGTACCACATGGGCCACCGTAAGCGCGCGGAAAAAAGCAAAAGCCCATTTATTGTTCAAGGAGGACGGCGTCGCAGCTGGTATGGCGATTGCCCGTCAATTGTGCCATTTGCATGATCCCGCTCTCCAGTTTAAGGCACGTGTTCAGGACGGGGAAGAGGTGGAAGCCGGCTCGGTGGGATTCGAATTGACAGGGCCCGCACGAAGTGTCCTGACTGTGGAGCGCACACTGCTGAATATCCTTCAAAGGATGAGCGGTATTGCCACCAAAACCCGGCGGATGTCCAAAATAATAGAGCCTACAGGATGCAAACTCTTGGACACACGAAAAACCACTCCCCTCAATCGCCTCCTGGAAAAAGAGGCGGTGCGCATCGGCGGTGGCTACAACCACCGTTGGGGGCTCTATGATATGATGCTCATAAAAGACAACCATATTGCTGCCAGCGGGGGGATCACTTCGGCCATTCAAAAAGCCCTCAGGTATCAGAAACGCCACCGACTCCAGCTTCCCATCGAAATAGAGGTGCGCAACCTGATGGAGCTCGAAGAAGTGTTGGCCTGTGGTCAGGTTCATCGTATTATGCTGGACAACTTTTCCCCTGCCCAACTTGAGAAAGCCGTGCAGCGTATTGGCGGCCTTTTTGAAACGGAGGCTTCGGGGGGCATTGATGAACATAACATATTGGAATATGCCCTCACCGGGGTGCATTATGTCTCCTCTGGAGCGCTTACCCACAGTGTGCGCAGTCTGGACATTAGTCTTAAGATCCGCTAATTATGGCTACCAAATGGCGTCGCATAGGCCGGATTCTTCTGACCTTGCCGCCTCTGGCCAAAGTCCATAAATTTTTAAAAAGCCATTCTCTTCCGGGTTTTGAAGGCCTCAGCATGTGGGAAGTGGCCCGAATTTTAATCTCAGGGTTGCTCAAAAGCTCTATTACCGATCGGGCCGCGGTAATGACTTTCAAGCTCACCATGGCGCTGTTTCCAGCTTTGTTATTTTTTACGGCGCTTGTGCCCTTTGTTCCGATTCCCAAATTAGAAGCTTTAGTTCTAAAAAGTTTCGGAAATGTCATGCCGGGGCAGTTTTCCTTATTGCTTCAGGAAGCCTTGGTTTCCCTTGTTAAAAACCAAAGCACATCCTTGCTGTCTTTCAGCCTCCTGGCGGCCTTATTTTTTGGTTCCAACAGCCTTCTTAGCCTCATGGAGGCCATGAATAAAAGCGCTTTCATTCGCGAAACCCGACCTCGGTGGAAGCAGCGGATCCTGGCCTTGGCTCTTCTGATTCTGATTTTTCTTATGACTTTACTGGCCGTGAGCCTCACGTACGGAACTTCTGAATTTCTTCGATTTCTCAGGCGTCGTCATATTCTTGGATTCTCCAGCATCAAAGCGATTATTTATGGAATACAATTGATACTTTTATATGTGCAGCTATTTGCTACCATTAGTTTAATATATTTAACAGCTCCGGCCCGACGTGTTACACGTCGTTTCTTTTCCCCTGGGGCTGTGGTGGCTTCTAATGTGTGTTTTTTGGCATCACTTGCTCTATCTTATTTCTTTAATAACTTCGGAAGTTATAATAAAATTTATGGCACCATTGGTTCCATTCCCGTTGTGCTGCTTTGGATTTATGTTAATTGTCTGGTGCTGCTGGTGGGATTTGAACTCAATGCCAGCATCAAAGTGGGAAAGATGGATGCGCGGAATGTTACTTTAAAACCGCCGCCCCCGAAAAATGCAATAATAAAATAACGCCGCCCAAAATCAAGCGATACCAGCCAAATAGGCGGAATCCATGTTTCTGAAGAAATTGGACAAAAAACTTCATGGCAGCCATAGCCACCAGAAAGGCGGTGATATTACCCGCCAGGAAAATGCCCAGGATCTGAGTGTTTTTTGTGATTTCAGGAGAAATTTTTAAAAATTGGTATCCTTTGTACAAGGTGGCCGCCGCCATCGTTGGCACGGCCAGAAAAAATGAAAATTCTGCCGCACGGTGCCGTCCCAGGCCCTGTTGCAGTCCGCCAATGATGGAAGCTGCGCTTCGGCTGACGCCAGGTACCAGGGCCAGGCATTGCCACAAGCCAATAATCAAAGCTTGAAGAAAACTTGGAGAAGGGTCCTCGCTTCGGTGATTTTCTTCTGGAAAAATTTTATCAATAAATAAGAACACGAGACCTCCGATAAAGAGCATGACCGCAACTGTGAGCGGACTTTCCAAGAGTTGGTCAATGTAGTCGGACAACAATTTCCCCAGAATCAGGGCCGGAATGACGCCCACGGCCAAAGTCAAGTAGAAACGCCAGGGATCCCGGCGCAGGAATTTTTTATGGTAGAGCGCCACAACGGCCAATATGGCTCCCAGTTGCACGGCCACCTCAAAAAATTTGGTGAAAGGATCGTCAGCAATGCCCAGCGCTGCGCTCACCAGAATCATGTGGCCCGTGGAGGAAACCGGTAAAAATTCGGTGAGGCCTTCTACGATGGCCAGCAAAATGGCTTCCCAAAGGCTCATGAAGACTTTCTGGATGATCGCCAAAGAATGCCCGCAATTCCAGTCACAAAACCAATGAGAACCAGAATTGGCGCCACCGTGATGCGGCGTGCGCTGAATACCTCAGGATTAAAAGTTTCAGGGTCTTCGGAAGCCCCTCCGGCCATTAAAATAAAACCTAGGGTGGTAATGACCAGTCCGAGGAGGATGACGGCCCACGAAGTCCTGTTCAGGGACGAAGAGGAATTGTCGGATGCGTTGTGGGGAGTAGGATGATCCGTATTCACCGGACAAACTTAATACAGACTGCCCATTTCCGTTTTCAGCAAGCGGTTCACGATCTGCCAGGCGGCCAACGTATTCACTAGGACGCCTAGCACAATCAGGAGGCCGCCGATGGCTGCGATCATAGCCGGAGGCACCACAGCCCACACGTCCGGGAATAAACTTTCGGCTTGCAAGGCAGGCAACACCAAGGCCATGGCAGCCAAAAGGCCACTGATGAGGCCTGTGATGAGCGCTCTGGACAGGAAAGGACGCCGGATAAAGGCAGGATGCGCCCCCACCAGTTGCATGGTTTTGATGGTCAGACGGCGGGCATATACAGCCAGGCGGATGGAATTGCTCAGCAATGTGAGCATCACAAGGAGCTGCACTAATGCAAAACCGCCTAAAGCCAAGGAAAGCCTGTATATATTTCGGTTGATGGCCTGCACCAGTTCCCGCTTTCGAATGATTTCCAGAATGTAGCCACCGAATTTTTTTTCTAATTCCTTTTCAATGAGGGCCATTTTTGCATTATCCACATAGTTTTCTTTCAAAAATATGCGCACCGATTGTGGCAACGGGTTGATTTCAATAATTTCTGAAAAATCGTCCCCCGTCATTTTTAAATAATCTTCCTTCGCCTGGTCTTTTGAGATGAATTTCGCTTCACGGGTCCAATCCTGTTGGCGAAGGTATTTCAGTAAAGCTTCGAGGGAATCCGCCGGGATTTCGTCTTTCAGGTGTACATCGATGCTTAGAGATGACCTGATGTAGGAAGCCTGAAACCGGGCTGTGCCCAGCAAAAGCAATACCAACCCCACGCCCCATAATGCCAGGGCTGTTCCCATCACCGTGGCCACATCTGTGATTCGCAACCGCATGGTGTGGGCTCAAATGTAAAAGAGCTCCGAAGGTTTTTCAGTAATTAGAAGGGTATTTTATAAACAGGAACCCGGGTATATATAACAAAGCAGCTCATTATTATTAAAATACCTAATCCCAGCTTCCAAGCCTTCTCCTTTTTGCGGATGCAAAAGTTTTCTCAAAGGTGGTCATACTTCAAACCCTCCGAAGATTTGCCCAAAATCCCGCTCCTTGTTACTACTTTTGCCACTCCCCGGGCCCTTAGCTCAGCTGGTCAGAGCACCTGACTCATAATCAGGGGGTCGTTGGTTCAAGCCCAACAGGGCCCACTTGGTTCAATTCGAAAAAAACTCTGCCTTTATTTAGGATTGCAGCGTTTTAAGATCCTTCTTGAAGGTGTCCGTCCAGTAGCTTCCGGCATATTTTGCATTCAGTTGGGTCAGGTCAGGAAAATCTTTCAAAATTTTTAAAATGGCTTTCAAAGAATAATCGCCAGGGCTTGAAATCAGCCATTTTTCCATAACCGCCTCAATGAGTTGGAAATCTTCTGGATAATCCAGCGTGAGCCGCACGGTCTTGCTCAGATCTTCACCCGTTTCATACCACATATTGCACAGAGCAAATCTTTCGGGTTGGTCCCAGATGAACGGGGTGCAATGTTCCCTTTGAAAAGGTTTTGAGGCTTCTTTCCAAGCTGTTTCCAGCGCATTCATGTCCACCACTTCCACGTCCATGCCATCGGGCCAGGAAGCCGGGTGTAGGTTACTCACATAATCAAATTCATTATGGCGGTAAATGGCCACGGCTTTTTCCACGATGGCCGGATCCATGAGCGGACAATCCGAAGGCACTTTAATGACAGCCTCCGCTTTAAAATGAAGGCCGGCCTGGAAATGACGGTCCAGCAGATCGTTTTCAGATCCCCGAAAACAGGCCACGCCTTCCTTGTAACACAACCGTTCAATACCGTCATCTTCAGGCTTCTCTGTGGTAATTACTGCAAGGGTTTGGATAGAATGAAGGTTTTTTAAGCGCTCTAACATCCAGCTCAGAATTGGCCGGCCGGCCACTTCCTTCAGGACTTTCCCAGGCAGCCGGGTGCTTCCGGTGCGGGCTTGCACCAACAGCGCCACGGATTGGTGCGTTTTCATGAACCCCTCTTTAAGAGGTCAGTGCGCACAGAGAGTACTGGAATTTTGGTATGAAAGGCCACCGATGCCGTCTCGGAGCGGCTGATCAGTTTGTCCAGCCAGTTGCGGTGTCTGTGAAACATGACGAGCAATGCAGGTTTCAGTCGGGACAATTCCTTTTCCAAACCTTCAATGAGCTGGTTGTCTTCTTTGGTTTTGACAATATGAAATGTGAAAGCGGAAGGATCCACGTTTTTCTCGATCTTGGATGTAAGGCGGCCGACCACTTCGGCCGATGGCACCACTTTTTGAGGGAACACCGGATGCACATGCACAATATGGTAATGGGCCTGAAGAGGCGCCAATAGGTGGTGGACAAACGCCACTTCTTTGTCTGTATTCACCAGTTCTGTGGCCAGGGCCACCGTTTTCAGAGCTCTGAGCTTGTGCTTAAGGGGGACGGTGAGCACCGGGCAGGGGGCTTCTTCCATCACTTTCAGCGTGGTGCTTCCCATCAGGATGCGCCGGATATTAGATTCCCCGGTGGTCCCCATAATTATGACATCCGCTTTACCTTTTTTGGCAGCCTCCAAAATAGCCTGCGCCGCTTGGGAAGTGTCTTCAAAATGAAAGCTGATCCCGGGCGGTAGTTCGCGCGGTTCCGTTTGCGACCGGGACACAAATTGTTTCATTTCGGATAAAATTTTATTTTTCTGTTCCTGAAGGGAAGGGATTTTCACTCCGGAAAAAACATACCTCGGGGCATGTACCAGTGGGCTGCAATACATGAATTCGAGTTCAAGCCCCTCCATCTGCCGGGATAGGTAAAGTCCGAATTTAACGGCCGAACGGCTTCCCGCCGAAAAATCAAAAGGTACAATGGCCTTCATGGATTAAGTTTAGAATGAAAGGTCAGTAATTGAATTTTTAAAAAATTTTTTCTGGACGAAGAAGCACTTTCATTACGGAGCAAATTTAATGCCGAGTTCAGAAAAGAATGAA
Organism: Flavobacteriales bacterium; assembly: GCA_025055575.1. Taxonomy (GTDB): domain Bacteria; phylum Bacteroidota; class Bacteroidia; order CAIKAF01; family CAIKAF01; genus JANWWQ01. The sequence continues at coordinate 56,168 of JANWWP010000038.1, forward strand.
AAAAAAATTTAAATTTTAGCTTCGAAAGAGGGGGGACAGCTCCGCAAGGAAATCCGGATTTTTTTCCAATGCGGTTCCTACCACCACAATGTCCGCTCCGGCATGTAAAATATCTCGGGCGCTTTGGGCATCCTGAATGCCTCCTCCCACTATCAAGGGCACATTTATAGCCTGTTTCACGCTGCTGACCATCCGGAGGTCCACGGTTTTGCGAGCCCCGCTTCCGCCATCCAAATAGATGAGCCTGAGGCCCAGCATCTCCCCGGCCAGAGCCGTAATGGCTGCCAGTTCGGGCTTATCGTGGGGCAAGGGCAGGGTTTGGCTGATGTAGCTTGCTGTGGTCATATTTCCGCAATCCACCAGGATGTATCCGGTGGGGATGACCTCTATTTTAATTTTTTTTAAGACAGGTGCTGCCTCTACGTGCCGCCCGATGAGCAGGTCGGGATTCCGGCCTGAAATGAGGGAAAGGAAAAGAAGGGCATCGGCTGCTTTGCAGATTTGAGCAGGATTTCCGGGAAAAATAATAACGGGAACAGAACTGAGGGACTTAATTTGACGTACCAGAGTTTCCGTTTCTCCTGAAGTGAGGAGGCTTCCTCCTACAAAAAAATAGCCTGCGCCGGCCTGTTCAGCCCTGTATAAAAAAGAAGCTAAATCCGGCGGTGTTTTATCAGGATCGATCAGGATGGCCAGCTTTTTTTTTCCTTCGCAGGCCGCATTTACTATTTTTTCATACACATTGGCCTTTCTGAGATTCACGCTGTCAAGGCAAGATGATATTCCCCGTTGCAAAAATGCATCACGGTGTGGCAAAAGATGCTGTTCTGATGCGTACAAAGTATTTTTAGTGCCTGATTATGAAAAAGTTCAGGCCTGCTCAATACAATACCTTCCGAGTAATTCACCGGGTGGGGCGCCGCTTTTAAAACGGCTTCTTTGATTGTCCATGCCTTTAAGAGAAAATATCTACGCGCAGGGTCATCCGGCAGGGTTTTTATACCCTGTAACTGATCTTGACTGAGAAAATGGCTTCCTGCTTTGAGAATTCTATTGTCCGTTTTTTGAATGTCAATACCTCCGGGATGAGATCCGATCCAAGCTGCCGCCGCCTCTCCACTGTGGGATAACGATATTTTTTCAATACGGCCAACGATAAAGGGTTTTTTTTCATCGTTATACTGCACTATGCAATAAAAGCCCATCAGTTTCCATAACAAGAATCTGGAAATGACAAATGAGAACATGCGTCGATCGTTGGCCCCGGTCGGAAGGGCGGTGAAGAGGGCGGGGTGTGTCTTACGAGCCCAATCAAGGATGTATTTTTTTTCCGCCCTTGCCCTCACGACACCCGTCAAAATAATGTTATGCATGCCTATATTTGTTCGGTAAACCTCACATGGCTCATCGGGGAGGGAAATATCTTCAAAACCCGCAAACATTCTTGAATATCCCGGGACAAATAAAGCGTGCTTTGGCCAATATTGGGTGCGCCGTCCTGATTACTTTTTCTGCAGGGGCCCAGGAGTGTTCTGTGTTTTATGTGACCCCGGGCGGGGCCGGGAGTGGTGCTGCCGGGACAAAGGCCAATCCGGCCTCCATTCAGTATGCTCTCACTTTGGCTGGCGGCAATCCGGCCCGTATTTACATGCGCACCGGTACCTACAATATTTCAACGCCTTTACAGATTCCTTCCAATTGCCGGATCGAGGGCGGCTTCAATCCTCAATGGAAAAAAACCAATGGCTCCGAAACAGTAATCTTCCGTGATTTTACAAATGTTGAGCCCAACCCGAATCGTTTGGTGGCCATCATGGCCGTGGGCAGCACCAATTTTGAATTGCATGATCTCACGATTCGCACAGCCCATGCTGTGACGCCGTCCACATCTACGTACGGGTTGTACTTAAATGGATGTTCCAATTACCAACTGGTGCGGCTAAAAGTTTATCCAGGGAATGCCACGTCAGGGCTATCGGGTGCGGGAGGAACGCCTGGGCTTGCCGGAGCGCCTGGTCTTCCGGGTCAGGATGGAGATGAAGACGGCCCCTGCTGCACCGCAGGCGGAGCTCCGGGCTCAGGATCTTTTCCGGGCAGCCACCCCGGAGGAGCCGGGGGTAATGGCGGTCCCAGAGGCACTTATCAATTTCCTGCGGGGGGATCGGCGCCCCCTGGTTTTCCGGGGCAGCCGGCCCCGGGCGCTGGAGGAGGCACTGGCGGGTTAGGTGGTATTGGAGTCAATGATTTAATTGTTTCCTTAACAGCCTGTCCACGAACGCCAATCAATGATGGCAGTCCAGGTTCTGCAGGCCAGCCGGGAATTAACGGCACCCATGGCAGCGACGGAGTAGCCAGTTTCTCCAGCGGATGGTTTCAGCCAGCCTCCGGTATGCCAGGCACAGATGGCACGCATGGATTTGGTGGCGGAGGGGGCGGAGGCGGCGGTTCTCAGGGCTATGTGGTTGTGATCCCGGCTTTGCCGCCTCTCATTCCTAATGAAATCAATACCAATGGAGCAGGTGCCGGTGGTGGCGGTGGCGGTGAAGGGGGCCAGGGCGGTACGGGGGGCCAGGGTGGCACCGGCGGCGGGGGATCCTTTGGGATTTTTGTTTGGAATAATGGGCCGGGGGCCGTTATTCGGGATTGCTTTTATACTTCTGCTTTTCCCGGGCTCGGAGGCTCCGGCGGACTGGGTGGGCAAGGAGGGCCGGGCGGTGCCGGAGGCGCCGGAGGCGGAATGTGGAACTGCGACATTGGAGCCGGCGGTCCAGGAGGTCCAGGTGGACCAGGCGGTTCAGGAGGTAACGGCGGTAAAGGCAGCGATGGGATATCCCTTCCCTTGTATCAAGACCCTGCAGGACAGTCTATCAACATCCTTAATATCAACAATCTACAACAGCCTGTGGTGACGGTTGAATATTCTGGTTGCATTAATTCGCCGGTCACTTTCTCCACAAATCAAACCGGAACTGTACAATGGTTTTTCGGAGCGAATTCCAGTCCTCCTTCCGCCTATGGACAAACCGCTGTGACCTCTTACAGCCAAACGGGCGAGAAGACATTCACTATGGTGTGGAACGGCATTCCGTATACGTACACCGAATTTATTGAAATTTACAATACCCAGCCCAATCCTCCCGTACAAATTGTTCCATCGGCCACCCAGTTTTGTCTGGGTCAAACGGGCCAGTTCAGCTCCTCAGCCACCGCCGACAACTATTACTGGACTATTTCTGGAGGTCTCTCCGCAATTCAACAAAATTTCTCTGGTCCTAATTTCCAAAATTTAAATTTCACTTTCCCAGAACCTGGACTGTACAAGGTTTATCTTCAAACTTTGAACGGGTGTTGTGGCTTTTCCTTTCTGGACTCTCTGCAGGTGAGCGTGGAAGCTCCAGTGTATCCTGAAATATCCATTCAATCCAGCGCCACCTTCACGGGCAATGTGGTCTGCGAAGGCAGCCAAGTGATTTTTACTGCGGCTGTCCAAAATGCCGGAAATAGTCCTTCCTATCAATGGCAGCTGAATGGAGGTAATGTAGGAGCTAACACTCCCACGTTTGTTCTGAATAATCCTCAGTCTGGCGATGCCGTGCTGTGCATTGTCACTTCCAATAATGGTTGCTCCACAGGTCTCACCGACACCTCGCAGGTGATCAGCATTTCGGTCATTAGCACGCCGGTGGTCACATGCAGTGCGGATTCTTTTTACACGGGTTCGCCCACCTTCTTCGAAGCACAGGTGACTTCGGGTGGCCTGGCCCCTTTCACCTACGTTTGGGATTTTGGAAACAATACACAGGGGGCGGGCGGCAATGTGGCCACGGTGTACACCCAGCCAGGGTTTTATAATGTGCAGGTGGACGTTACCGACGCCAACGGCTGCACAGGGACCTGCAACCTGGTGGTCCAAATATTTAATTATCTGAAGGCCGACTTTGCAGCGGATAAATTTAATGGCTGTGCGCCCCTTACGGTGCACTTCACAAATTTGAGCATCAACACTTTAACCTATCTCTGGGACTTCGGTGACGGCCAGAGCAGCAATCAAACCCACCCTTCCCACACGTATTATTACCCTGGTACCTACGACGTTACATTATATGCTTTTTCCGCGGTGGGGAACCTGGTGCAGAGTGTGCCTCAGCAAGTGCAGGTGCTTCCATCTCCGGTGGCCAACTTTCTGGCTTATCCTCAAAATGTCACCGCCCACAGCGATACGGTCTATTTTGCCGATAATTCAGTGGATGCCTGGAGTTGGTTATGGAATTTTGGAGACCCTGCTTCAGGGCCTCTCAACACCAGCACTTTGCAAAACCCTGTGCACTATTATGCCGGCAACGGCACCTATACGGTCACCCTCATCGTCACCAATCATTACGGGTGCACGGATACACTCACAAAACCGGCATTTATTCTAAAAAATGTGAGCCTGCAGGAGATGGAACAAGCTTACCAAATTTCAATGTTTCCAAATCCTGTTTCAGATGCCTTGATTTTGGACATTCAGGGGCCTCCTTTGGAATTTGTGTTGGAACTGTCCGACCTGAGCGGGAAAAAAGTCCTCAGTTTTCAGGGAAAAAATACAGGCCCGGTGGTGCTGAATGTGGAGCAACTTTCCCAAGGTTGGTACAATCTCAGTATAAGGGATACATCCCAAAGTATGCTGTGGAGGCGCCCTGTCATTGTGAGTAGATAGTTTATGAAAACAACTTTTAGACTTCAGGCCTTTATTATCGCGTTTTTCTGGTTCAAAATAAGCTTTGCCCAGCAGCCCAACATCATATATGTGACTCCAAACGGCACGGGAACCGGAACTCAGGCCAGCCCGGCCAGTCTTGTGACAGCTCTCCAAAACGCCACACCCGGCAAACAACTGCGCTTGGCAGCAGGAAATTACTACCTTTCGCAGACAGTTAATCTGGCGCAAGGGGTCACGATTGAAGGCGGCTATAACAGCGCCACCTGGTGCAAATCCAACACTTTGAAGACACGGATTTACCGAGATAGTTCCAACATTCTCACCAATCCGAACCGTTTGGTGGCCTTTGCCGCTGAAAATATTTCTGATTTTCACATCCACGATCTGGAGATCATCACCGCACACGCTGTAGGAGATGGGGTTACCAACTACGGTATTTACATCAACAACTGCTCCGATTACAGTATTGTCCGTTGCAAAATCACTGCCGGCAACGGTTCCAATGGAAGTAACGGATTGCCTGGTACCAATGGACAAAATGGCGCCAATGGCCAACAAGGAGGCCAAGGGGATGGTAATGGTTCATGCTGCACGGCAGGCGGTCTTGGGGGCAATTCCTGGTCGGCGGGAGCCTACAAGGGTGGTAACGGAGGGAATGGTGGAGCCCAGGGTAGTTTCAACAGTTGTCCTAATGCCACAGCTGGTCAAGCCGGCAGCGGCCCCGCGGGTGGTGCCGGCGGCCTGGGGGGGCTGGGCTCTTGCAACTTTGTTTCTTTCGGTTGTGACGCCGGGCCGGCCAACCATGGGCAACCCGGACAGCCGGGAGGCGATGGCGCCAACGGGGCACCTGGGGCGGATGGTGTTCCTTCTTTTGGGGCGGGATTCTTTATTCCCGGGGATGGCCAAAACGGTCAACCCGGGCAGCCGGGTAGCGGAGGTGGTGGCGGCGGCGGGGGAGGCAGCCAGGGAGGGCAACCTCACATCAATGTATGGTTTGTGAATATCAACAACAACGGCGCTGGTCCCGGAGGCGGAGGGGGTGGAGAAGGAGGACAGGGCGGTTCTGGGGGCGGTGGTGGAAAAGGGGGTGGCGGCTCTTTCGGAGTGTTTGGATGGAACAATGGCGCCAATGCCAAACTTTTAGACTGTACGGTTAGCAGCGGGTTGCCGGGGCTTGGAGGGCTTGGAAATCCCCAGGGGGGCCTGGGGGGGCTGGGGGGGCTTGGAAATCCGGTTAATACGGCGTACGACTGTGACCTGGGAAATCCTGGACCCGGCGGAAATGGCGGCAAAGGGGGCAATGGCGGTCCCGGGGGGAACGGCGCAGCAGGCCTGAGTTATTCCATTTATGAGGACCCCAACGGCCAGCCTTTCGTTCAATCGTCCATGGCCAGCCCCGTGGAACCTCAGGTGACGGTTTGCGAACTGGGTTGCACCTACGCCGAGGTCAATCTTTCCACCAACGCCAGCGGTTTTGTTCAATGGTTTTTTGATGGAGGCACAGTGCCGGCCGTGGCTTCAGGAAATAACGTAACGGCTTATTTTACAACACCCGGACGCCATACTTTCGTCCTGGTAGTCAATGGCCTGCCTTACATCTATTCTGAATTTATCGGGGTGTTTGAAGATGGGCTTCCCTATATGCCTCAGATTATCCCCGACACTTCAGAAGTTTGCCCCGGAGCCACAGTACAGTTTTCCAGCAGTTATGCAGGCCTGAACTACGATTGGACTTTTCCCGGAGGGGCTCCGCCCTCCCTTTCGGGTCCTGGCCTCCAAAATACCAGCAGCACGTATGCTAACACAGGGACCTATCCTGTATCCCTCAAAACGTATTCCCAAACCTGCGGCTGGAGCATCCGAGACACGGCTTATGTGATTGTGTTGCCAGTGCTTCAGCCGGCGGTTCTTGTGAGCGCGGCGGCATCGGGTGTATGTTTCGGGCAAAGCCTCACTATGGGGGCGGCCCCCACCCATGGCGGGGATGCGCCTTCCTACTTCTGGACCGTCAACGGTCAACCGGCTGGCTCAGGACCTGTTCTGACCTTAAATAATATCACAAGTCCGCAAACTGTGACCGTTACTATGACTTCGTCTTACCAGTGCCCCGTCCCGAATCCGGTATCGAGCCTGCCTTTCCAGATTGCTGTGCATCCCCTGCCTGTTGTCAATTGCGCCTTCAACGGCACCTATTTGGGTTTGCCCACTTCCTTCACTTCGAATGTGGCCAATGGCACGGCGCCTTACACTTACTTCTGGCAATTTGGGGATGGATCGGGCATCAGCAGCCAACAAAATCCATCTTACGTTTTTCCAGGCACGGGGAGCTACACCGTCGCGCTCACTGTGACAGATGCCAATGGTTGTCAGGCTTCCTGCTCCCTGCCTTTGACCATCACCGTGGCACCGGATGTGGTGGCCCAGGGCTCCGCCACTATCACAAGTTTAGGTTGTGGCACGGCCACCGTGAATTTCACAGATCAGAGCGGGGGGAATCCCACTGGTTGGTTCTGGGATTTTGGGGATGGCAGCACCAGCACCCAGCAAAATCCCACACACACATATACGCAACCGGGTCTGTACAGCGTCATGCTGGTAGCTAATAACGGTGTGAACTTTGATACTACCTGGTTGCCTAATGTTGTGGATATTCCGCCCTATCCGGTAGCAGGCATCAGCGCGGTGGATCGGGTTGGTTGCGAGCCATTCACGGTTCAGTTTCAGGATGCTTCATCAGGTGCCACGACATGGTTATGGGATTTTGGAGACGGCAGTCCTCAATCTTCTCTTCAGAACCCCTCCCACACTTACTCTCAGGCCGGTACTTACACCGTGACGCTCACAGTTACGAATGGTCAAGCCGGCTGCCAGGACAGCCATACCGAAACTGCCTACATACAGGTGCTGCAGGCCCCCGACGTGAATTTTACAGTGAATGATTCCGTGGTGTGTGCCTGGGATGTGGTTCAATTTACGGATTTATCCACCAATGGGCCTGTGACATCCTGGCAATGGAGTTTTGGGGATGGCAGCACCAGTTCGCAGCCCAACCCCCAACATACGTACACCACACCAGCGGGTGGCGGTTACTGGGTCACCCTTACTGTGACGGGTCCGGGTCCTGCATTTTGCGCCAGCACCATGACCAAGCCGCAATATATTATCGTGCACGTGAAACCCACCGCGGCTTTTTCTCCAACGCACATGACCCTGGAAATGCCTGAGAATAAAGTACAATTTTTTAATCAAAGTTTTGGTTTCCAGCATCTTTTGTGGAATTTTAATACGGGCAGTACCTCCACCGTACACAATCCCGTTGTCATTTTCCCAGATTCCGGCTATTACCCGGTGTGGCTCTACGCTTTCACCAATGAAGGCTGTTCGGACACCGCTTACGGTGAAGTTTTGGTTCTGGAGCAGCAGGTCGTTTACATTCCCAACACATTCACGCCAGATGGTGATTACTTGAATGAGACCTTTGCTGTGAAAGGTAAAGGCATTAAAAATCTGGAGATGCTCATTTATGACCGATGGGGTGAAAAAATTTATGAGGGCCGCGGGTTAGACGCGGCCTGGAATGGGCGGGTGAACAATTCGGGCCCTAAATGTGCCCAAGGCGTGTATGTGTATCGAATTATTGCGGAATATTATACAGGTCGTGAAGTCCAGTTCACAGGGCACGTTTCTTTGATCCGGTAGCCCCCCAAATTTCCTTCTATTTAAGTCTTAGATTTTGATTTCTACGGCTAAGCGCTTCATGAGCGCTTTACAGTCTTCGTAAATGCCCGTATGAAGCACTGTTTTTTAAGAAAAAATAGTTTCAAAAAAATCATTAAATTTGATTCTAAATATTTAATATATGAAAAAAAGTACGTTTCCCAAAAGAGCCGTCCTGATCTTGACACATGTTTTACTATGCTGCCAAAGCTTCCAGCTCTTTGCCCAGGCTGAAAAAAAAGAACAAATTTTTTACGTCATGGCTAAAAGCGGGTTGAATCTGAGGGAAAAGCCAGAAAAAGAAAGTCCGGTGATTTCCAAAATTCCATTCGGGGCCCAAGTGACTTGTATTTCAACAAATGAGGCTCTTGTTCCTTCCGAAAGCGAGAATATGCGGGGGTATTGGCAAAAGGTTAAATATAACGCCATGACGGGTTATGTTTCGGACATTTACCTGTTTCCCTGGCCATTACCATCGGTGGGCTCAGAAAAAAGTATCAAAGAATACATGGGTAAAATCAGCCCACCCTACATGCCGGCTTTCAATTTGAAAAACTATGCGGAAAGTATCACAAATGACACGGAATGGAGCATAGAAAAACAAATCTTTAAAAATGGATTTGAATTCCATGAATATCATGCCATTGAATATTATTCCATCACCTACTTTATTCCCGGAGTTTCTTTGCAGCAGGGCTTTATGTTGTGTCGGCTTTTGGACGAATTTAAGCCAATATTTTCAGAAATTCAGGAGTTTCCTTTGAAAAATCAAAAGCTGAATAAAAATGGGAAGATTGTGGATATTCAGGTCATCCCATCGGCTTACGGTAAAGGAATTTCTGATTTTCAGGATTTCGAGAAAATCCGGATTGAGCTTTCTTCTGATATTGTTTATAAACTGGAATTATTAAAAATCGAAGGCCAGCTGGTCATTGTTTTTGGTTATGGTGTATAGGAATATTTATAATTGATATTTAAAGATTCTCATCAAAATACCTAATAAATTTTTTCCAAATTATTGAAAATAATTTATCTAGGGTTTTGCCAGGACCAATCTTTGACTGCTGGATTTTCCATTGTAGGTCCAATAAAGAATATAAAGTCCGGATGGAAGATCGTACCTTCCCAGTGCATAAGTTCCAGGTCCTGTATAGCCCAACTGGTGAATTTGAAGGATACGTCCTGTGAGGTCCAATATTTTCACAACCACCTCGCCCGATGCTGCCCCATCCTGCAAAAAGAGCAGGATTTGATCGCCCATGACCACGGCTCTGTCCGGGAGTGAGGGGGAATTGTCCGATTCAGGAACCTCCAGGTTGGATTTAATGCTCAGGCAATAATCTTCCGTTTCGCCATAGTTGTATGTGCCGGTGGGGGTTACCACCGAGGCGATGGGCGTTTCAACACATACGACCCGCAATCGTGTGACGAGGGGATTCATCGTCGGCGCAGTGATTGTACCGGACACCAACTGGCCACCGTTCAGATTACCCGAGGTGAAGGCCTCTTCCCCCGTATCAGTAAAGTCACCGTCGCCATTCCAGTCAATGAAAATTTTGAAAACGGACACCATGCCCTGGTTACAGGTACCCACCCCCACGGTAAAATTGAAGGGTTTGCCGTTTTCCACCTCAAAAGGCCCTAGATAGCCGGTGTAGTTGGAATACTGATCGGGCACCGAACCAGGCCCAGGGGCCAGGGTGCCACAAGAGCTGTTGTTTATGACTCCGCCTATTTTCACTTGATATATGTAAGTGTTGTCGGGATGTGATGCCAAGGAGGCATTGTAATTCTGGCAGACGCAGGGCGTGCCCACAGGCACATTCAGTTCGCTGCTGGATCCTGTGAGGCCAGAAGCCGAGCAGGTGACTTGGCAACGATACAGGGTGGAGGTAGATTGAATTGCCGTAACGGAGGGCGCGGACGGACCAAAATTGCTCCAGGTGCTGCCTCCGTCGGTACTGCGTTGCCATTGATAGCTGATGCCGCCATACATGGACAGGTCGTTGGAGATTTGCAGGGTGAACGGCTGGAAGGGGCAGGCTTCTGGCGTGGAAGCTAAGGTGTTGCCTGGGTTCGGCGTACCGCTGCAAGGTGTTAAGGGAATTACGGTGAAGCAATAATCCTCCGTTTCTCCATAAGCAAACAATCCCTCTGGCATCACCATAGAGCTGTCCCATGTTTCCATGAGCACAATCCTCAAACGGGTGACTCCTGGAACGGCATTGAGCGGCACTATGAAGCTTCCCGATACCGTCTGAGGCGGGACGACGGCTGCCGGGGTGGTATAAACGGTTTCTCCGCCATCTCCAAAATCCCCGTCTTGATTCCAGTCTGCAAAAATTTTAAGAAAATGATTATAGCTGCCATTACAAGTCCCTACTTCGATGGAGAAATTGACATTGGTACCGGCCATGTGAGCCGGCCCTGGAAGGCTTCCAGTGTAGTTTCCGTATTGGTTGGCTACGGAGCCGGGTCCAGGTGCACTTTGGCCGCAAACGCTTGAATTCGCCATGGTGCCCACGGTCACTTGAAGGATTTCCCCGTCCCAGGGGTACATGGCTCCGGAAGCTGCATAAGATAAACACTGGCAATTGTCGCCGCCCACGGTTACTGTGACGGGAGTGCTGTGGGCACTTGAGCCACTGTTGGAGCAGGTGACCTGACAACGAAATTGGGTATTAACATTCACCATTGTTTGTACTTGGGCTTGGTTGGGCCCAAAGTTGGTCCATGTGGCGCCGCCATCCGTGCTTTGTTGCCATTGAAAAGTCAGGCCCGTGGCGGGTGCCAGCCCCGGCAGGCTTAGTTGGACGGACATCCCGGGACACCCCGTCGTGGCTGAAGCGGATGTGGTGCCCGGAGAAGGCGTTCCGGAGCAACCGACTGGAGTTTGTACATCCACGCAGTAATCTTCTGTCTCACCATAGTAGTAGGTGCCCTCAGGCATTATGGGATTGGGCTCCTGAGGTCCCCACACGTTCTGAAGAACGAGACGCAATCGGGTAGCACCGCTAACGGCCGTCGCCGGTACAAAAAAAGAACCCGTAACAAGGCCCGGTTGGGAAAGAGGGGAGGTTGTGGCAAAGACTTCTTCTCCTGAATCGTTAAAATCGCCGTCCTGATTCCAGTCCGCAAATATTTTTAGGTGGGGAAAGGTGAATCCTCCGCATTGGCCTGCTTCAACTGAAAAACTGACTGGAAATCCCTGATACACGGTGGCAGGGGCTACACTGGCGGTGAAATTGCTGTACATTCCGGGCATGGAACCGGGTCCCGGGGCCTGGTCCTGACAAAGGCTGCTGTGTGTTAGGTTACCCACTGTCACGGACAATATGTCGCTGTCCCAGGAATCGCTGGCCGCTGAACTCGAATAGGAATTACACTGACAGTCATTGGTATTTAAGATTACCTGTACAGGAACACTCAGATCTGAAAGACCGGAGTTCAGGCAAGTCACTTCGCATCGAAAGAGAGCACTGGCCGTAATCGAGGTGGTTACATAGGGTTGGTTGGGGCCAAATCCAGTCCATGTGAGACCGCCGTCCGTGCTTTGTTGCCATTGATACTGGTATCCCAACCCAGGGGTGAGGCCTGGCAAAGACAATAGGACGGGCTGATTCACGCACACCTGCGAAGTGGAAGCTTCGGTTGAGCCTGGTGCGGGCTGGCCACTGCACGCAGGCGGCAATTGAATATTCAGACAATAATCCTCAGTTTCCCCGTAATCGTAAGGTATGTCGGGTTCTATCATATTGGGTTCGGTGAGGCTCCAGACGGCCATTGCTATGACGCGCAACCGGGCGCTCCCGGGCGGCGCGTTGACGGGAACCCAGAAATTGCCGCTGGTGGTTCCAGGAAGTGTGAACGGCACCGGAGATGCATAGACTTCTTCATCGCTGTCGTTGAAATCTCCATCCTGGTTCCAATCCGCGAACAATTTGAGGTGGAAGTAGCTTCCAAAATTGCAGATGTCGGCGCTCAACGAGAAATTCACAAGGCTTCCTGTGAAGGCAGAAGGTCCGGAAGCGAGAGTTGTGTAATCATTATATTGGCCGGGCATTGACCCCGAGGCGCCGCTCAGATCTTGGCATTGGGATGAATTTACAAAACTCCCGATTTGTACCTGCACAAGGTCAGGACCATCCGGATATGAGGCATAAGAGGCCGGAAAGGAGCCACACTGGCAGGGATCGGTGGTCACATCCACTTGCACGGGCGTGCTGGTAGCGCTTAAACCACTGTTGGTGCAGGTGACGACACAGCGAAATTGCGTGGCGACGGAAACTGTCTGACTTACCACAGGACTGCCAGTTCCCAGGCTATTCCAGGTGATGCCCCCGTCCGTACTGGACTCCCAGGCATAAAGAATGCCGGTACCGGAAGGATAGTTTTGTAGCGACAGCGTAATAGATTGTGAAGGGCAAACTTGCTGGGAAGACGCCAGCGTACTTCCAGGATTTGGCATACCAGAGCAGGCGGTGGCAGTCCATTCCAAACGAATATTTGGCCTATCCATAAATCCTGCATAAGGCGGGACAGACGAAGAACAAATGCCCAACATATCCGAATAATAGGCCAGAGTATAAACATTTCCAGGAGGCATGGACGTCATGAGGGTGCTGGCATTCACGAGATAAGAATTATTTTGAAAGCAGGTTTCTACGATCAGGTTGTCCCCACCATTCCAGGAAAAAGGCGTATTGAATGTGAATTGAACCCAGCCGGTGGGCCAAACGCCCCCGGAAGGAAAGTTTTGGGGCGAAGTCTGTCCGGCCGCTGTGCCCATATACCAGGCTCCAGAGTTCAGATTGGCCGGAGTGGTATAGGCCACGATTTGAAAATTATTGTGGACCGCCGCTCCGTTGCCGTTCACAATGTGAAAGCCCAGGGAAGAAATCGAAGCCCCTGGGACCACTCCGGCGGCAAGCAATTCGGAGGCTGAAAAGAAGAACTGTTGGCGCGCCCCCCAGTAATAATTACCAAAAGGTGTCGGGAATGTGTAGGCAGAATTTGAGAGATTGCCTGTGCCGAGAACCGAAAAATTTTGGGCCATTGATATTTTAAAAAATACCCAGGCTAATAGAATAAAAATTGTTATTCTCTTCATAATTTTTTTCCAAATATAAGAATCAAAACAGAATATATTTTTCATTATTATGAAGAAACATATTCTGTTTTTTAAAATTTTTTTCCCAAAAATTAGACTTTTTTAATAGATTTAATTTATTAAAACTTTGCCTGGGAAATTGCAGAAATTCGCCCGAGGAATTATTCTACCGGCACCATGCGCACCCGTCCAATAAATTGAGGTGTTTCAAGCTCCACCAGACGTCCGTTTTGGTAGCGGTAATAAAAGGTGTCTCCATTGGGATAGCGCACGGTGTAGCGACCCGGTTCGTGGCTGTTCAGAGTGGCATACACACCCCGAAATTCTGAGAAAATTTTGCTGCCCACATTCACGGGCTCCTCAAAGAGCATGCGCGTCGTGGTAAAAGTAATGGGCCCGTCGCATTGGCTGCGACGGTTGTCGGTTTGAATCAAGTATTGACCATTTTGGGACGAAATGGCCGTATAATCGGTGACCAAGTTGTTTTCTTCGTTTTTTAGGTAGCTTTCCTTAAAAATTCCGTTCAGATACGTGCTGCGCGAAAAATTGTAGCGTTCCGTCTTGCGCATAAAAAAGCCGACCGTCACCCGGCTTTCCACCTCAAAAATTTCCAGGGCATCCAGGGTGGTTTTTCGAAGCGTCATTTCGCCCACCGTGCTGCCAAAAACCTTCACCTTGAGGGTGCGTTTCTCAGTGCTGTTCTGGGCTTTTAAGGAAATAGCCCAAAGCGAGGCGATACACAACAGACCAAAAAAACGGTAGGCATGCATACGTAATTCCTGTATGCAAATTAAAACAAAATTTTCTGAAAAATTCCAGATCAAATAAATGCACCCATCAGGGTGGCTGAAGTGCAATCCACAATGCGAACTGAAAGCACTTGTCCGGCTTTTATGCCGGCCTTCCAGGGGAACACCACCATTTTATTTTGAGGCGTACGGCCGCAAAATTGGTCGGGACTTCGGCGGGAAGGCCCTTCCACCAGCACCTGAAAGGTGTGCCCCACATCTCTCTGATGGCTTTGGAGAGACAGTCGCCTCTGGAGGTCTATGATTTCCTGGAGGCGGCGGTTTTTAACTTCTTCCGGCACATCGTCTTCAAATTTTTTGGCCGCGGGGGTACCGGGTCTTTCGGAATACTTAAACATGTAAGCCGAATCGAAAGCCACTTCTTCCATGAGGCTCAGGGTCAATTGATGGTCTTCCTCCGTTTCGCTGCAAAAACCGGCAATGATATCGGTGCTGATGGCGGCATGCGGCAGATATTTGCGAATAGCCTGGATGCGCTCCAGATACCATTCGCGGGAATAACCCCGATTCATTCGTTGCAGAATACGTGTGCTGCCGCTTTGGACAGGAAGATGGATGTAAGGGCAGATGTTAGGATAGAGCGCCATGGTTTTTAGGACGTTGTCCGTAAAATCTCTGGGGTGGCTGGTTGTGAATCGGATACGTAAACCCGGAAAGGCTTCGGCCACTTTTTTCAGCAATCCTGCAAAGTCCAAAGCCTGCGCCTTTTCTTCCGCTGTGAGCCGGTGAAATTCCTTCTTTGGCCCCCCGCCAAACCACAAGTAGGAGTCCACATTTTGACCCAGGAGCGTCACTTCTTTATAGCCTTGATCCCAGAGTTGCCTGCATTCCTCCAGAATGGTATCCGGGTTGCGGCTGCGTTCGCGGCCCCGCGTGAAGGGGACCACACAAAAGGTGCACATATTATCGCAACCGCGCATGATGGTGATGAAGGCGCTGACGCCGTTACCGGTAAGCCGAACGGGGCTGACGTCGGCATAGGTTTCTTCCAGCGAGAGCAGTACATTCATGCCCCGATGGCCATCGAGAGCCTGGTCCACCAGACGGGGAAGATCTCGGTAAGCATCCGGGCCTGCCACCACATCCACGAGCTTTTCCTGATCTAAAAGTTGCTCGCGCAGACGCTCGGCCATGCAGCCCAGCATACCCACCACCAAGTTCGGTTTGCTTTTTTTGAGGCTTTTCAGCTCGCGCAGGCGGGCCCGCACACGCTGCTCCGCGTTGTCGCGAATGGCACATGTATTCAGGAAAACGATATCGGCCTGGGAAGCTTCCTGGCTGATGTGAAAGCCTTGCTCTTGCATCACGGAGGCCACAATCTCGCTGTCAGAAAAATTCATCTGACAGCCATAACTTTCAATGTACACGCTCCCTTTAGAATGAAAAGGGGCTTCTGGAGCCATCTCATGAAGTGGTGATACCTGAGCGGTCGGGTCCATGAATTCTGCAAAGGTAAAGCTGTCCACCTATTTTTGGGCCATGTTTGGGCCCGTGAAGCTGCATTTAAAGGCGGGGAGGGAGGATTCTATACTCCGAGGGCATCCCTGGGTTTTTTCTGGGTCTTTGGCGGCCCACGTGGATGCATTTCCGGAAGGCGCCTGGGCTGTGGTTTGTGATGCGCAGGGCCGGCCGCTCGCGAGCGGATACCTCTGCCACGGATCCATTGCTGTGCGGCTTTTGGTTTTTGGCCCCACCAGCTCAGATCCGGAAACCGCTATTGAGGAACAGGTCAAAAAAGCTCTTCAACTTAGGCTTTCTCTCGGGTTCAGGCTTTCCGCTGAAAGCGCAGTGCGCCTGGTCAATGGGGAAGGAGATGGACTGCCGGGTGTGATCGCAGATTGGTACGGTGGATTTCTTGTCGTGCAACTGCATGTTCGGGCCCTGAGAGCGTATCAGGAGTTGCTTCAAAAAATTTTTTTTCGCGTATTGGGCGAGGGGTTAAAAAAGATTCTATTTAGAGACACCTGGAACTACCCGTCTGCTGAAACCGATTTTTCCAATGAAAAGCCAACTTTTCTGGAAATACGGGAAAACGGACTGCGCTTTACCGTGAAGCCGGGCTCCGGCCAAAAGACGGGATTTTACCTGGATCAACGCAACAACAGGCTTTTATGCCGGCAATTAGCGGCAGGGCGTCGGGTTCTGAATTTGTTTTCATTCACAGGTGGTTTCACTTTAAATGCCTTAGCGGGGGGAGCACAAGAAGCCGTGAGTGTGGACAGTTCCGGAGAAGCGCTCAGCATTTTACAAAACCATTTGAAGATCAATAATCTTGAAAAAAAAACGCACCGGGCTTACTGCGCGGATATTTTTAAATGGATTGCCAATTTTCCAGAAACATTTGATGTGGTCATCTGTGACCCGCCTTCCCTGGCCCGCAGCGCTCAGGCCCGTCATACGGCCATACAGGCTTACAAGCGTTTGAACGAGCAGGTTTTGCAAAAAGTCGAACCAGGCGGATTGTTGTTCACATTTTCGTGCACCGCGGTGGTGAGCGTGGAGCATTTTGAAGGCGCCCTAAGGGCTGCGGCTATTTCTGCCGGGCGCCGTGTGTACATTTTGAAGCAGTTGGACCCCGATTTAGACCATCCCTGGGCCATGGCACATCCTGAAGGACGTTATTTGAAAGGGTTCTTGTTGCACGTCGAATAATAAGCTTTTCATTTTTTCATCATGCGCGTCGGGACGGGGTACCGGGATATTCTAAAAATGTATTTGCCTTTGCTGCTTTCGGTGATGTCGCAAATGGCGGTCAGTATTGCCGACGTGTTTTTTTTGGGGCGTTTGACGCCCCCGGAGCAAGCCGCCGGCAATTATGGTTTTTTGATTTTTCTGGTCATCATGGTTATAGGTTTGGGCCTTTCCAATGGCCTGAGCGTACTCACGGCCCGGTCCTGTGGCGAGGGTAAGCCTCGGGAGGCCTCGGCGTATCTGTGGCATGGGCTGGTGTTGATGGGAGTGTACATGATTCTGGCTTTCAGCTTTGTCCGCGTCGGACTTCGGCCATTGCTGGGTTGGGCACTGAAGGATCCCGGACTTCGAGCCGAGGTGTTGGGGTATTGTTTTCATAGGGCTCCGGAATTATGGTTCAGCCTGCCGGTTTTGGTTCTCAACGCCTTTTATGTGGGGACCGCCCGACCCCGTGTGGTGTCTGTTGCAGCTTTTCTGGGCGCAGGCTGTAATATTTTTTTGGATTATGCCTGGATATTCGGCCACTTTGGATTTCCGGCTTTTCGGGTCGCCGGCGCTGCTAAGGCCACGGTGGCTTCACAGATACTGGTGTGGGGGGTGATGGTGTTGGCAACGCTCATTTTACCAGGAAGTCGTGCCTTTTTCAAAAATTTTTCATTCGTTTTCAAATGGTCCGTGTTTCAGGCTATTCGCCGGGTATCAGGACCTCTATTCCTTCAGAACGGTTTGTCCATAGTTTCCTGGTTGCTGTTTTTTACCCTCATTGAACGGGCCGATTTGCGTCTTTTGGAGGCTTCCTCCGTTATTCGGGCCTTTTACGGTCTCACTCTGATGCCGGCCCTGGCTTTGAATGCCACGGTGAGCAGCATGGTCAGCAATTTCCTGGGGCAGGGCGGCGGGTCTCATGCTACGCATTTTATGAAACGTCTGGCGGTCACCGGTATGATATTTTGTGCGCCCTGGCTGGCTGTGATTCTTGGCCCTTTTCGCGAGGGGCTGGCCGTTTTTACGGTGCATCCTGAAGTGGTGCAGTTGGCCCTGGATTCGCGTTGGAGTTTGGCTCTTGCCGTGGCCCAGATGCCCTTGGTGTTCACATTATTTGCCTCCATTACGGGCACGGGTCACACCAAGGCTACTCTTTTCATTGAAAGCGCCAGTCTTACGGTATATCTTGCCTACGTGGCTTGGGTGTGTCAGATGCCCGCACCTTCCATAGGCTGGATCTGGTTTTCTGAATCCTTGTACTTTTCATTGCTGGCTCTTTTTTCCTGGCTATGGCATCAACGTTTTTGGAATCCGAGGAATTCCACTAAATTTTTCCCATAAAATCGAGTATTAGTAAAAGATTTTAGAAGCTATTCAAGCAATAATTTTGAGTATACAGGTGCAAAAGGTATTTCAAATCTGGGCCTTCACGTCAGCGATCCTATCAGAAACAGGAGCCTCAAAGTGTAGCCTCCGGCCCGCACCCAGCCCGCTTTTTCCAAAGCCTTCAAACGGGCTTCGTCAGCACCCTCTGAAAGACTGTCCATCTGTCGCTTTAAAACCAAAAGGTTCCACAACCAAATGGCAAGTAGCAGAAAAGTGGCTATACTGAATCCGGCATACATTCTATGGCGCAGCATCATGAAAAATAAAGCCAGGCTGGAGAGTGTTTCAAAAGCCATGATAGGGTACACCACCATAGCAGTATTTTGATACCTTTTTTTGAAAAAAGCGGCCCATTTTTCGGGACTCACATAGCGGAAGGCAGGATAATAGGCCACTTGCATGAACCAAAAGACACCTGCCAAAGCAGCGCACAGAATGAGCGTGAGATAAAATAAAATGAGGGGGAGCATAGAATTGGAACAGGCGAATGCGTGAGGTGTTCGGCTGCCGTCAGAAGGTCACCTGATATTGGAGCAGCCAATGCCGCGGGCGTTCAATATTCATTGGACGTAAAAAATAAATGTTATTCGCAATGTTATTGCAAATCAGAGACACCCTGTGGCGTTTTGCAAGCGTGTAGCCCAAGCGGGCATCCATCACCAGAAAGCCCTTCCGGCTGTCATTGCGCGAAGCGGTCAGGCCTTGTATGACGCCCAACTGTTCAAAATTGAGAAAGACATTGTCAATGTTGCGCATAAAGCTGTTGTAGCGTGCGCTCATGCCGGCCATCAGGCCCTTCCAGGTTACCTCTACATCGGCGCGGACCAAGTGCTGGAAACGGTATTTCAGCAGCTTGCCATTCCGAGAGTCGTTGTCTATGCCTCGGTTGATGCTGGTGGATTTGTTGGACAACGAATCGTTTTTGATGACGGCAAACACATAATCCGGATCCAGCGACACAGGATCCATAAAAGTGTAGCCCACGAGGTAATTGATGCCCACAGTTTTACTGAGCTTTCCCTGGCCTAAAAGCGACACGTCCACACCGGCCACGCGGGTGGGCCCGATGTTCACGGAACGAAAACCAAAGCCAAACACGGGATCGGTGAGGGCGCCCCACTGGGCAGCTATGAACTCTACAGCATTTTTAAACTGCTGCCAAAAACCGGCTACATCCAAATAGCCAAGAAACTGACCGGCCTTGAAACCTTGTTTGATTCCGAATTCAGCGCTCCAACTTCTTTCAGAGGTAATATTGGGATTGGGGTAAATGGTGGCCGGGCCAATGTTGGCTACGATAAAGCGCTCAGCAATCGTCGGAAAACGAAAGCCTTGCCCGTAAGATACCCGCACATAGGTTTCCTCGGCAGCCTTGAACGTGGCGCCAAAGCGGAAAACAGGTTGGATGTCGCTGGACACAAAGCTGGTATCGTAACCAAAAGAAGGTTTTTGACCAGTGGTATCGCGGATGGTGTATGTGTCGTATTTGCCCACCTGAAAATATTCCAGGCGGCCGCCACCCACCAAGGTCAGGCGCTTCCATAATTTGGCCTCCAGTTGCACATAGGCTGCAGAGTTCAGGGCGCTGGTGCGGATTCTGTCTTCCTGCACCTGGTTGTAACCGGCAGGCGGCAGCGGAGGCTTTCCGGCATAAAGTTGCGCTTTGCCTAAGGTGTAGGACGTCATGATACCGGGGATGATGTAGAAATCTTTAATTTTTGGAAAAGCAATGCGGGTCTGGTATTCGGCAAAAAATACAGTGCTGGCATTAGCTCTGTTACCGGTGTTGTTGTTATTAACATAAAAATATCGAGTGCGCAGGCTGTGGGAGGTGCCTTTTTTCCCCTGATAGGTCAGGAAGGGATCCACAGAAATAATGGTTTGTAGGGTGCGGGTGGCGGCGCCATCGAGAAAACGGAACAAATTGGGGCCGTAATCTTCCCATATCAAGCCGGAAACCGACCGGCCCAGCAGGAAATTTCCATTGATGCCCCAGGCCAGGCCTTCGATTTTCTGGATCCGATGGCGGAAGTTAAAATTTATTCGCCCCCTTCGGTCGTAGGCGTTGAATTCCTTCTGGCTTCCTATGATCTGTCCTGCACTATCCCGGACTAAGGGGCCACCCTGAGGGCCGGATTCCCACAAAAAATTACCCCCCAGGGTTAAATCAATATTTTTATTCTTACCCAGTTTCTGGGTATGCAAAAAGTTCATACCGGCTGTGATGGGCATTTCACTGTGGAAGAGCCGGCCGTAATTGCTATACCAACGGTATTTTTTGGGGAGTTCCATAAATCCGCCAAACAATGTCACCTTGGTGAGGGGTTTATCTTTTGGAAAAGCGGTTCGGATATTAATCACGCCGTTGAGGGCAGCCGAGCCATACAATACAGAGGAAGCGCCTTTCACCACTTCGATTTGTTCGATGTTCTCCACCGGTATAAATCCCCAGCTGGGCCTGCCGGCGTCGCCTGAAAGAAGCGGCAGGTCGTCCACCAACAGCATCACGCGGCTGCCGGCGCCAAAACTGTAGCCGCTGCCTCCGCGGAGTTGAGGTTCGTTGTCCACGATCACCAGACCGGGGGTTTGCTGCAAGGCCTGGTCTGCACTGGTGACATTTTTGTTTTCAATAATGTTGGGCTTAATCACTTCAAGAGAAACCGTCAGGTCTTCAATTTTTTTCTCAAACTTTCCTTCTGTTTTCACAAACATTTCCAACTGCACGGCACCTTTGGAAAGGGCAATATTCAAGGTCTGAACTTCGCCGGCTTTCAGGGTCACCTTTTGCTCAAAGGTCTGATATCCTATGGCCGTGGCCACGAGGGTGTAGCTGCCGGCTTCGGCTTTGATTTCAAAAAATCCATCCATGTTGGAGGAGGCCCCTGAAGCAGAACCTTTGAGGGCCACGTTGGCAAAAGGGACGGGTTCTTTGTTTTCAGCGTCAGTGATTCGGCCCTTCAAAGTGGCCTTTTGGGCCCGTGCGGAATAAATGGAAAAAAAAAGAAGAGAGCTAATGGCGGGTAAAAGTTTCCTCATGGACTGTATTTTAATGCCGCCAAAATAGAAAAGTTACCTCAATTTGAGTTTCCGAAATTTTCTGGAACGTTTAGAGGGGGATCGCGAGCGAGAACTGGCGGCGGCCCTCGCATTGCTGTCTCTCAATGGCATTGGGCCTTCCCGGCTGAAACGTTGGACCACGCGCGTGGGTCAATTAAGCGCCCTATGGTGTGGAGATCGGCCCGCCCGAATGAAAGGATGGCCCCAGGGCGGAGAAGTGGATATGGAGGTAACCAAGAAAATTCAGCATGAGCTGGAATTTATTCACAAATTTCAGCTGGGGTTTTGCATGTGGGGCGAGGCGGACTATCCCCAGCGGTTGAAGAATTGTCCGGATGCTCCTTACATTTTATTTTTCAAAGGCCGGGAAAAATTGGAACACGAAAGGCATGTGGCGGTTGTGGGCACCCGAAATGCCTCCGAAAAAGCCCGGCGTTTCACTTTGGAGCTTATAGCCGGTCTGGCTCCTTACCGCCCGCTGATTGTGTCGGGGTTGGCTTTGGGTATTGATACGGCCGCCCACCGTGCGGCCCTGGATGTGGGCCTGCCTACAGCCGCTGTGGTGGGTCACGGTTTGGATCGCATCTATCCGGCGGCCAACCGCGATCTGGCTGCAGAGATCGTAAAGCAGGGATATCTCCTGACGGAATTTCCTTCAGGCACCCTCCCTGATAAGCAAAATTTTCCCCGGCGCAATCGCATCGTCGCGGGCCTGGCAGACGCCGTGGTGGTGGTGGAAACAAGCGAGGAAGGCGGGGCCATGATCACCGCCCAAATGGCCTTGACTTACCAGAAAGAGGTGTTTTCTGTGCCGGGAAGACCTTGGGAAATCCAAGCCAGGGGCTGCAACATTTTAATAAAAAATCGTACAGCCGAATTGCTGACAGGTCCGGAAGACCTGATCCAAGCCCTGAACTGGGATACTTTATTTTTTAAGTCCACCACGGATCGCCAAAATCACCACCTGTCCCTCTCCCCGGAAGAACAGGAAGTGGTTTCACTACTTGGGCAGTGCAGCCCTTGCCATTTGGAAGAACTGGGACAACGCACCCACCTCAGTCCCGCAAGCCTGGCTTCGGCTTTGTTGAGTCTGGAAATCAACGGTATAATCCGGGCGTTGCCAGGTCGACAATACGAACTGGCCTGAAAGCCGGATGCGGCTATATTATTGAGTCTGCAGGGTGAGCCTCTGGTATTTTTTCAGCCATCGCGCGGCCCGGGCATATCGGTCCACATTGATGACGGTAAAGCCCCAATCGGCCAGCCGTTTCCAATGCCTGGGCCTATTGCCTGCTGCATACAGCCGGAGAGGAATGGCTTTTTCTTTGAACCAACCGGTGATGTTCCGAACTATGGAATCACAATCCTTTCCGGAACAATTTTGTAAATAGCGATTCCGGAAGGCATTCCAGGACATGCTGGCCTGCCGGGTGTATCGATCGGGAGGATGTTTTGCTTCCCACAAGGCCATCAGGTTATCATCCAGACCAAAATACAAGGTATCTTCTGCCCTCAGCAAATGCCGTCCAGCCCCTCCGCTCAGGATGATACGGACCGCCGCTTCCTCACCCACACACAAGCTTTTTTTCCGAATCACAAGGGCTCTTAGGCTGTCCATGACCGCGGGGTCCGCATGTTTCATATCAATCACGAGGCAGATTTTCTTCCCGCTGGGGCCGCCCAGCCGTTTTTCCTGTTGCATCCGCTCCAAGGGTTTAAAATATAGTTCGTCCAAACTCGGCTTGCTCTCTAGCCGAAAAGGTATATGGCTCACCACAAGTCTTCCCCGAAACAAAAAGATATCGGCTTCAATTTGCGTGATTCCATGATTTAAGGCCCCTACCAGAGGATCTTCTTTCTCGTAATCGTTGTGGGCATGCAGGATTAAGCGCGCGGGCTGTAACCACAGGCCGGGCCCGAGAACAAATATTCCAAATCCAAAAAGGAGAAATTTCAACGTGACAGCAGGAAGTTACGTTGCAGGGAGAACGGCTGCGGCCCTTCTTTCTTGGAAAGATAGACGGATTCCTCAAACGGCGCAAAACCTTCGGCGCTCACAAGCACTTTATACCGACGCCCGCCCTCAAGGGTAGCAAAAAAACGTCCTTCTTCGTCGGAGTCAATCCTCAGGACTTCTTTGCCGGATTTTTCATCCAGAAAGATGATTTCCGCCTGAACGGGTTTACCTCCTCCCAACACTTGGCCCTTGATTACGGACAAAACACCGCTGCCTTTTACCAAACCTTTTTCAGGCTCATTCATGCCGGCGGGGGAGGCCAGTTCATACTGACTCAAATCGAATTCATAAATATTGAGTTCATTTTCATCTTTTTCTCTTCGGGAAGCCAGGTAGGCTGTTTTCCCGTCCGCCGTCACTGTGAAATGGATTTCATCATCCGGGGTATTGATAGGATAGCCCAGGTTGATGGGAGGGCTCCATTTTCCATCTTTTTTTTCGGTTTTGAATATATCGTACCCACCCATGCTGTTGTGCCCTTTCGAGGCAAAAAACAAGGTGCGCCCGTTGGGGTGCATCCACACGCTGATCTCATCGTGCGGAGTGTTGATGGTGGGGCCCAGATTATAGGGCTTGCCCCATTCCCTGCGCGATACGCGGTCGCAGGCCCAAATGTCACCATTGCCCTGGGCCTTGCCGTCGGGTCGTTCGCTGATAAAATAGAGGGTTTTGCCGTCGGGGCTTAAAGCCGCTGAGGTTTCAAAATAAGAGCTGTTAAATGGGCCTTCAAATTCCCGGGCCCGGGTCCATTCCCCGTTTTTTTCCCGGCTCACCCAAATGTCGCCGCTGCCCGTTTTGCCTTTTATGTTTTTGTAAATAAAGAGCCAGGTGCCGTCCGGGGAGATGTTCATGTTGGCTTCGTGTTCAGGCGAGTTCACGGCTTTCAAAGGCTCGGCTTCCAGCCATTGGCCTTTTTGGCTGTCCCTCCGGCTGATATAGATGTCTTGAAAATATTTTAAATCAAATGGATCGCGGCCACCCCCTGTGGTGGTGGGGCGGCGGGACGTAAATACCAATACATTGCCCTCGGCGTTGATGGTGGGGCAGGCTTCTTCAAATTCCGTGTTAATTTCCTGGCCCAGGCGCCGGTATTGGACTTGAACCGGCTGGGCTCGGAACTTTTTAAAATTTTCGGCCTGCAGAACAAAATAGTCCACATTGTGAAAATCCTTTCCTCTTTTGCCCAGCATGCTTTTATACCGGCCAAACCAGGCTAAGGCGCTGTCGGGTTCATGCATCTGTTGCCAGGCGCGTCCATACCAAAAAGCCTTATCTTTAAATTTTTTGGATCCACTCTGCACCACACGCTGCAGCTGGTCCAATGCATCTCTGTAATTTCTGAGCTCCAGGTTGGACCGGCCGGCATAATAATGGACTTCCGCATTGTCGGGCCATTTTTTTAATAGCGGTTCCAAATGGTAAAGAACGCCGTTGTAATTAGCTTCCTGGAAAAGCGCCTTGGCTTTGCTGAGTTTTTGTTTGTCTTTCAGGGAGCTTGCAGAGCCTTGGGGAAAGGCAGAAAAGGGGAGAAACCAGGCTGCCGGGAGAAATAGCGGATACAGAATGACTTTTTTTACAGTGTGAAGCATGTCCGGATGCCTGCAAAGCTAATCAAGAGGCCCGGGCCGCCGACATCAAAACCTGGATTTTTCGTCCTGGATTTTGAGCCCGCAATAAAAAGGATTAATTTTGCGGACGCTTTTCCGGAGAGATGCAGGAGTGGTTGAACTGGCACGCCTGGAGAGCGTGTATACCCCTCAAGGGTATCGAGGGTTCGAATCCCTCTCTCTCCGCCCCATTTAAAAAGTCCTCTGAATCCCCAAGGAGGACTTTATTTTTTATGCAACTTGGGATTGTTCCGGTGGCGCTGTGCGTCGCGCTCAGTTTTCTTTCTCAGGTTGTTTTGGAATGCCGAATCCAGGTCCACTCCGGTTTGATTGGCCAGGCACAGCAAAATCCATAAAACATCCGACATTTCATCGGCTAAATTGGCTTTTTCCTCACCGGGTTTAAACGATTGTTCGCCAAAACGCCGGGCAAAGAGTCGGGCCAGTTCCCCCACTTCCTCCATCAGGAGGGCCAGGTTGGTTAACTCCCCGAAATACCGGACTCCGTGGGCTTTAATCCACCCGTCCACAAGGGATTGGGCTTGTCTCAGGGTGGTAGAAGGCTCGTGAGAGCCCGCCTCAGCAGTATTGGTCATACACGGCCTTCAGATGCTCTGCCAGCATTTCAGCGGTGCGCCCTTCGATCATGTGCCGCTCAATCATATGCAGCAATTCCCCGTTGCGCAGGAGGGCAATGGCAGGGGAGGAAGGGGGATATGGCAACAGGTAGCGCCGGGCGGCTTCGGTGGCTTCCTTATCCACTCCGGCAAAAACCGTCACAAGGTGGTCGGGTTTTTTGGAATGGTTCAGCGAGGCCAGCACTCCCGGCCGGGCGGCGCCGGCAGCGCACCCGCACACACTGTTCACCACCAGTAGCACAGTGCCTTCCGCATTTTTAAAAAAATCATGAACAGCGTCGGCCGTTTCCAAAGAAATAAACTTTTGGGAGGTGAGTTGATTTTTGAAAGGAATGACAATTTCAGCGGGATACATAGAACCAATATTTAATCGTGTACTTTTGAACCAGCAACAAAACTACAACACGCATGATGCGCAGGAGTTCTTTAACATTATTTGGGTTCTGCATTTTTTTGGGGATTCCATTCCTTGCAGGCCGCCTTCAAGCTCAGTCCGGGATTAAACTTGTGGAATCTGTCTCCGCCACTCCCGGACGCTTAAATATTCCCTATAAAAAATTTCTCCTTCCCAACGGGCTCACGGTGCTGGTGCATGAAGATCACAGCGATCCAGTGGTGTATGTGGACGTCACTTACCACGTCGGCTCCGGTTGCGAAATATATGGCCGCAGCGGATTTGCCCATTTTTTTGAACACATGATGTTCCAAGGCTCAGATCATGTGGGCGATGAAGAACATTTCAGAATTGTTACAGAAGCCGGAGGTACGCTCAATGGTACCACCAACACCGACCGTACGAATTATTTTGAAACCCTGCCTTCCAACCAGCTGGAAGTGGCTCTATGGCTGGAGAGCGACCGGATGGGCTGGTTTTTGGATGCCGTCACGAAGGAAAAGTTTGAGGTGCAAAGGGCCACCGTTAAAAACGAGCGGGGCCAGAATTACGACAACGCACCCTACGGGCTGGTGAACGAGAAACTGCGGGAAGGGCTCTATCCTTTCAACCATCCCTACTCATGGACCACCATTGGCTACATTGAAGACCTGAACGCCGCCACTTTGGACGATCTCAAGCGTTTTTTCCTGCGCTGGTATGGCCCGAACAATGCCATCCTGACGGTGGCCGGCGATGTGAAAGCGGAGGAAGTGGCCAGTCTTGCGGCGAAGTATTTTGGCGAAATTCCCTCCGGACCGGCTGTGAAAAAACCGGCGCCCCAACCCGTGAAACTGGAAAATGACCGCTTTATTTCTTATGAGGATAATGTTAAAATGCCCCTCATCAAAATGGTGTGGCCCACCGTGGAACAAACCCATGCCGATGCCCTGGCTCTGGATGCCGTAGCCTTTGCCTTGGGTCAGGGAAAATCCTCCCCCCTGTATCAGAAGCTGGTGAAAGCTCGTTTGGCCCAGTCCGCTTCGGCCTATCATCCTACCTTTGAAAGGGCCGGCCAGATGGAAGTGACGGTCTATGCCCTTCCGGGTCACGACTTAAAAAAAATCCGGGCCGTAATCCTGGAAACTGTTCAAGAGTTGGCCCAAAAAGGTATCAGCGCGGAAACGCTTCAGCGGTTTAAAAATGTTTCCGAAGCCTCTGCCATCAACAATCTGAGAACTGTGCAGGGAAAAGGCAGCCTTTTGGCTTTTTATGGGACTTTTTTCGAGACGCCAGATTACCTGCCCCGCTATCTGGAAGCCTTGCAAAAGCTGACTGCTGAACAGGTGAACACAGCCCTGAAGAAATATGTGGCGGGTCAGTATTCTTTGACGGTGAGCTGTATTCCCAAAGGAAAATCGGATCTTCTTCCTGCTTCAGACAATGTGAGCCGGCCCAAAGCGCCGGCAGGGTTTAAGCCGGATCTCACGGAATATCAAAATCTCACCTATAAAAAACCTAAGAGCTCTTTTGACCGCTCCCAAAAACCCGTTCCTGGTCCGGCGCCGGTGGTGGCCACCCCGGATTTCCAGGAGGCGGTTTCGCCCGCGGGTTCCAACTTTATCGTGACGCGTTACGACGAATTGCCGGTGACCGATATTCTGGTCAGCGTAGCGGGCGGCCAGGCCATGGAGATGGCCAGCAAGGCGGGTTTGACCGCTCTCACGGCCACTCTGATGCGCGAATCCACGGAGAATTATTCTGCCGAAGCATTGTCCGATGAACTGGAAAACCTTGGATGCAATCTATCCGTCAGCAGTGAAAGGGATGAATTCAACATCAGTCTTTCCTGCCTGAATAAAAATTTAGACAAAGGCCTTGTCCTGTTGAAGGAAGTCCTGTTCCAGCCGGCTTTCAAGGAGGATGAATTCGAACGCGCCAAAGAACGACAATTACAGAGTATCCGCAACCAGAAAGTGAATGCCCGCAGTGTGGCGCAGGCCGTTTTGCGGCGCCGCAGTTATCCCGAAAACATGGGTGCGGCCTTTCCGGACCTGGGCACGGAATCCACAGTGGCCTCGCTGAACCTGATGGATGTGCGCATGCGCCATCAAATGCTTCTTATGAAGCCCGAAAACGCTACGGTGGCCATCGTGGGTGCCCTTCCCCCTAAAGAAGTGCCCCAGAAAATGGACTTTTTGTGGAAATGGGACACCCGCTTCAAGCGGCCGGGAGGCCCTTCCGGAGAGCAGCCTCAGGGCGCCCCCTCCGCCGAAGCCGGATGGCCCGAAAGAAGCGCTTCGGAACAAGGAATCCGGCGCCCTCCTCGTCCCAGCCAGCCTGGTGCCCCTCCGTCCCCACCTGCACGGGATCCCGCTCCACCACCTGCCCGGTTGTCCCAACCGCCTGGCGTTACG
Organism: Flavobacteriales bacterium; assembly: GCA_025055575.1. Taxonomy (GTDB): domain Bacteria; phylum Bacteroidota; class Bacteroidia; order CAIKAF01; family CAIKAF01; genus JANWWQ01. Next base: position 84,677 of record JANWWP010000038.1, read on the forward strand.
GCCGCTCCCTCCGATTCATCCGGCAGACCACAAAACCCAAGCAGGCCCAGATTCAAAGTGCCTCTCGTGCCCTTCAGGCCGCAGGAAAAAACCACCCTTTTCTTTGCCCACAAAGACAATGCGGCCCAGTCGGAGATTCTCATGGGTATGAAGGGCGTTCCCTTTTCGCCCATCGGTGAAGCTTTTATGTGCCGGATGATCAACTTTCCGTTGGGAGGCGCTTTCAACAGCCGTCTGAATGTGAATCTGAGGGAAAAACGAGGTTATACCTACGGGATTCGGTCCGGATTTTCCAGCTCCAAGTATTTTGATGTGTGGACCTGTGCGGCCGGTGTGAAAAAAGAAGCTACCGATACGGCCCTTTCCGAAATCCTGCGCGAAATCAGTGCGTATGCTGAAAAAGGCATGACCCAGGAGGAACTTCAATTTACAAAAAGCGCACTTCTGCAGAGCGATGCCCTCAAATACGAGTCCCCCGGCCAAAAAGCAGCTTTCCTGAAAATGCTGGCAGATTTTGATTACAACCGGGAAATACCAAAAATCCAAAAAGATTTGGTGAACCGATTGAATCTGGAAACAGCGGCTAAAAAAGCGAAAGTGCATTTCAGCAACAAGCCTCTCACAATTGTCGTGGTGGGCGACCGCGAAACGGTGCTTCCTCGGTTGAAGCGGCTGGGCATCCCTATTGTGGAAGTGGACGCCGAGGGACTGCCTTTGGCTGGCCAGTGAGGCTATGGCTTAGTTGGAGTATCAGAATGCGGCCGAAGGCCGGCTAAGAAGTACCCCCGGAAATTCCAACCCTTGATCCTGGCTTTCCGTCTCTGGAGGGCTTCAGCATGAATTGTCCGGGAGCCTTCCGATGGAATGCGGTCGCTTTCAGTTCCGGATATGGGATCTCTAGGTGTGGGAGAGGATGCCTGTCCATTTCGTATCCAAGATCTTACTTAAATACATTCCTGGGCTCTCCATGACACGGAGGATTTCCAGAGCTTAACTGGCCCTGGTTCCGCGCGCCTTCCTACGCCAACCAAGCGGTTTCTCGATAATAAATTAAAAAAAACACCCTAAAAAATTGGGATGTTTCAAAGAAAAATATATGTTTTTTGATTGAACAACCCAAAAATTATAAGCTATTTTGTGAATTGAAAGTATTTTATTTTTTTTGTACCCCGAAAAATTAATCTTCAAAATGGAAAAAATCCGACATCAGGCTCTCGCTGCCATATTATCCCGCAAGCCTTCTGCAGCCCGTCGTCCGGAAGGACCTATCACCGCTTTTTTTGGAGAACATGTCTTCAGCTTGGACAAGATTCGGCTCAGTGTGAGTTCGGAAGCTTTCGAAAATCTGAAGGCGGCCATTGATCATGGTGAGAAAATTTCCCATGAGACAGCCGATGCGGTGGCCACGGCTATGAAAACCTGGGCCTTGAGCAAAGGCGCCACCCACTACACCCATTGGTTTCATCCCCTGAGGGGCACCACAGCGGAAAAGCACGATGCTTTTTTTGAATTGTCGGGGGGGCAACCGATTGAACGGTTTCGTGGTACGGCGCTGGTGCAGCAGGAGCCGGATGCGTCCTCCTTTCCCAGCGGGGGCATCCGCAGCACCTTCGAAGCGCGCGGCTACACCGCTTGGGATCCCTCTTCTCCGGCTTTTATTTACGAGGCCGGCGGGGCGCGTACCCTGTGCATCCCCACCATCTTTGTGTCCTACACAGGCGAGGCCCTGGACGCCAAAGCCCCGCTGCTGAAGGCCCTGGCCGCCGTGGACCGTGCTGCCACGGCCGTGTGCCAAATTTTTGATAAGGACATCACGCATGTGTACGCTTCCCTGGGCTGCGAACAGGAATATTTTCTCGTGGATAAAGGGTTGGCCCTGGCCCGGCCCGACCTGGTGATGTTGGGGAAAACCGTGTATGGCCACGCCCCAGCCCGCGGCCAGCAACTGCACGACCATTATTTCGGTTCTATTCCGGAGCGCGTGATGGCCTTCATGTTTGACTTTGAACAGGAATGCCTGCGCCTGGGTATCCCCGTGCGTACCCGGCACAACGAAGTGGCCCCCGGCCAGTTTGAAGTGGCCCCGCAATACGAGGAAGTGAATCTGGCGGTGGACCACAATATGCTCCTGATGGACGTGATGGAGCGCGTGGCCGAACGGCACCATTTTGAAGTACTTTTCCACGAAAAACCCTTTGCCGGCGTGAATGGCAGCGGTAAGCACAACAACTGGGCCCTGATCACCAATACCGGTAAAAACCTCCTGGCGCCAGGAAAAAAACCCAAGGACAATCTGATGTTCCTCACCTTTTTTGTGAACACTCTGGCCGCCCTGCACAAACATGCCGACCTGGTGCGCGCTTCCATTGCCTCGGCCGCCAACGACTACCGCCTGGGCGCCAATGAAGCACCGCCGGCCATCATCTCAGCCTTTGTGGGCCATCAGATGAAGCGCATGCTGGAGGAGTTGGAGAAGAGCGGCAACATCAACCTGCACAAGGGCGACAACGTCTATCTAAAGCTGGGCATCAACAAGATTCCGGAAATTCTGCTGGACAACACCGACCGCAACCGTACCAGTCCCTTTGCTTTTACGGGCAATAAGTTTGAACTCAGGGCCGTAGGGGCCTCGGCCAACCCTGCCAAGCCCATGACAGTGCTCAACACCATTGTGGCCGACCAACTGGAAAGCTTCGCAGCCGAAGTGAACAAAATGATAGATAAGGGCAAAAAGCGGGAATTTGCCGTGGTGGAGGTGCTGCGTCGCCTGGTGAAGGAAAGCAAAAACATCATTTTTGAGGGGGATAATTACAGCGAAGAATGGGTGAAAGAAGCCAAGAAGCGAGGGCTCTCCAACCACCGCAACACGCCCGATGCCCTACGTGTGCTAAAGGATAAGAAGCTCATTGACGTCTTCATCCGACAAGGAGTCTTTACGGAGAAGGAAATAGAGGCTCGTCGGGTCATCTATTTAGAAGAGTACATCATGAAGGTACAAATTGAAAGCCGCTTGATGGGCGACCTGGCGCTGAACCACGTGATCCCGGCCGCCGTGAAGTACCAGAACGAACTGCTGCGCAACCTGGAACTGAAGATGGATTGCGGCATAGAAGACCTCACGGCCGCCGAAACCATCCGGGAGATTGAGAAGCATGTGTCTGAAGTGCGCCGCCTTGTGAAGGAAATGACCGAAGCCCGGCGCCAGGCCAATAAAATAGAGGACGAGGAGGAGCGGGCCGATGCCTATTGTCAAAAGGTGAAGGCCTTCTTTGAGCCGCTGCGCTACCACGTGGATAAGCTGGAATTGCTCGTGGACGACAACTACTGGCCTCTGGCTAAG
>JANWWP010000021.1 GCA_025055575.1 Flavobacteriales bacterium
ATTTCAGCTTGTATCAGGTGGTAACGGGAGCGCACCTGAGGGTTGTCCTCCAGCATCCATTCCACAGCCCTAAGCGCCTGCCGGGCTTTTTCGGGAAAGCCACTCCGCAACCAGGCCAAGGACTTGGCCAAAAAGGGATCAGCCGCCACGGGGTTCAGTTCCAGAACAGTATCGGCATAGGATAGGGCCAGATCGTACCGGCCCGTTTCCACACACAAAAACAATACCTGACGCCATATCGCAATGCGTGAGCGGTCCAATACTGCGGCTGTGCGATATGCCTCTAAAGCCAAAGGCAGAGAATCGCGCTGCATGAAAAAATCTCCTTCGGCCGACCAGACACGGGCTTCGCCGGGATGCGTCTTTTTTAGGGTGGCCATAAGACGGCGCATGCCATCGGTCTGTGCGGCCATGAAAGAACGGTTGTCCATCAGTCCCAGCAGGGACAATATTTTTTCGTCCAAGGAAAGATCCGGGCTTTCGTAGGCTTTTTCCAAATAAGCCACCACTTTGGCGTAATCTTTTTCTTCCAGGGCCATCCAAGCAGCGGCCATCCGGGCCTGGGGATTCAGACTGTCCAATGCCAGGGCAGCGGTCAGATGGGCGCGCGCGCAGGACATATTGTTCATGGCTTTGCAGGCATCCGAAGCCAGGCCCTGATACCGGGCCATATCCGGTCGGCGTTGAATAAGTTTTTCAGCGGTGCGGTAAGCATCGCGATAACGGCCGGACTGCATATACAATGCATATATCCGCTCCAGGACAGTAGAGCGGCCGCCCGTCATCGCTTCCAACTTTTCTAATGTGCGCACTGCATCCGCCACTTTTCCCATTTTCTTTTGAACCTCCGCTAAGGACTCCAGATAATCCGGATCGGTGGGATTCTGAAGATGCAGGCGCTCATATTCCGCGGCGGCTTCTTTGTATTGACCGGTGTAATCCAATAGCTCAGCGAGAAATTGACGATAAAATTTGTTCTGATCATCCAATCGTACGGCCCGACGGGACGATTCCACGGCTTCAGATATCCCTCCCAACAGACGGTTTATTTCCGCAAGGCGGAAATGACCTTCGGCTACTTCGGGATAATTCTGGGTGAAGCGCAAAAGCAGAATGCGGCTTTCTTCGTAATGCCCCAGGATTTTTTGGGTGAGGGCCTCTAAAAGTTCATTTTCGGCCTGCACCTTCCACGGAATTTCAGAATCCTGCTTTTTGTGACCGTTCTTTTGGGCTTGCACTGAGATGCAATACACTACTGCAAAAACACCAAACCAAGCAAAAACCCCTCCCTTAAGCACAGCGCAAAGCTAAGTATTGCCGACTTTTGCTTGGGTTTTCAAGGAAGCCTGCACTGGCTCTGGGCATGGCAACGCAATCCAACATTCTCATTGTGGGAGGCGGCGTAGCGGGCGCTTGCCTGCTCCTGCGCTTGCGGGATTATGGGGTATCTGCACAGATATGGGACCTTCCGGATGACAACAGGTCCTCCCGCCGCGCGGCAGGCCTGGTTAATCCCTTTATCATCAAGCGCCTGGTGCTCAGTTGGAAAGGGCAGGAGGCTTTCGAATATGCCCAGGCTTTTTACAGGAGGTTGGAGAAACAGTCTGGGATTTCTTTTTTGGACACCACTCCGGTGTACAGGCTTTTGACCCATGAGGAAATCCGGAGCCAGTGGGAAGCCCGTCGCCTGGCCCAACCCGAACTTGCTTTCTATATGGGAATACCGGAAAAGGCCCCCCGGCCTTTTCCGGAAAATACGCAAAGAGCTTTAATTCCCCGTTGCTTCAGAGTGCGACCACAATCTTTTTTTGACGCAGTATATGTCCTGGAAGGAGACAGTTTTCGTCCGGAAAAATTCGATTATTCTGCCCTGAAATATCAAAAAGGCGCCGGATGGAAATATGGGGGGCACAACTTTTCCGCAGTGGTTTTTTGCGAGGGCACTGCAGTGGTACACAATCCTTTTATCCCTCCTGTTTTTCTGAAACCCTGCAAAGGGCAGTGGCTGATAACGGATAACTTTGGACTGGAAGCGGGCTATCTGGCTTCCCATTTTTTTTTACCTGAAAACACTCATTTCTTATTCACCGGGTCCACCTACGAATTTCAATTTTCTCATGCGGAACCGGATGCTGACGGCAGGGAAAAATTAAGGAAAGGATTAGCGGATCTGACCCGGGAGCCCCTTCGGATCCATGAGCAGGTGGCTGGAATTCGGCCGGCCACCTCCGACAGAAGACCTGTTCTTGGGAAAGTGCCCGGACACGAAGGCCTTTACATTTTCAATGGGCTCGGTTCCAGAGGTTTTCTACTGGCGCCTTTACTGGCCGAATGCATGAGCCGTCATATCCTCAAGGGCGAGGCCCTGCCCCCCGAAAGCGAGTTCCAACGCTTTTTCACCCCGTAATCAACGACGCACGATACGCCCCACGGCCTGTACCCCGGTTTCAGCGTGCACAAGACGCAGGCAATAAATGCCGGAAGGCCACCGGGAAACCTCCAGATTTAAGAGGTCTTGAAAAACTTGCCCTTGCGTGATTTGGCGCCCTTGCATGTCCACCACTGCAAAATTCCATTTCCCCTGGTAAGGCATAGCCACATGAACGATATCGCTGGAAGGATTGGGATATATCAGAAGGTCATCCGCAGGGGGCAGAGCGGACTGAACCGGCGGCGTATTCACCAAATTGCCTTTAAAAACAGGGAGCTTTAAATGAGAGGGATGCTCCGGCGAAAAATGCACACGGTTCACGGCAATTCGGGGCGCCATTTCCACGCCCATGTAATTGTAGGTGCGGCCATCGCCCGGGCTGCGCCGGAAAAATTCGCCCGGCATCAAGGGCAAGTTGGCATCGGACTGAAAACGCCTGTAATTGCTGCTGCTGATCAGGACACGCATCTTATGACCTTTCCCAAAAACATAAGCAATGGGAAACATCTGGAAATGGTATTCATAGATTTCACCAATTTCAATATTCTCCCAAGGAGCGTTATCGTCTTCCTGGCCCAATGCCACGCTGCGGGCATAATGCCGCGCACGGGCATTAATGCCTCCCTCAAACACAAAATACTGGCTGCCATCCGGATATTCGTCCACCACACGCACGTAAAATTCGGTGCTTGTGGGCCCGCTGGTCAGCCCAGCCGGATTGCTCTTGGCATAGAGCACGGCCTGTGGAAATCCCACCACACTCAGCGGTTCACTCAGAACTTCCGTCTCAAACTGAATGACCCCCGGATGATCTAAAGTATAGGAAGCCCAAGGCACAAGATTACACTGGCCTTGCGTCACTTCGCTTCCATCCGGAAATTTCTCAATCATATTTCCGCCGCCCACCGTCCGCACAGGGTTATCAGGGTCGTGCAGAATCATCCTGAAACCTTCGTCCTGGGTTGGAGGGGATTGATCCACCCGACCGTTCTGATGCAGGTAAAAATTGTGCCACTCGATATCTTCCTTAATGGGAAATGTATCGGCTTCCACCCAGTAATTGCCCAGGTTGGCATTTTCCGGAATACCATCATCCACAGGGCCGGCCATGTAAAAACGCACATCTTTAATTTGATTGAAATCATGAAAAGGAATGGAAGGCACTGTGCCTCCGTCAAACTCAGGGATGATCGGGGAACCTAAGGCCGGTACATTCACAGTGAAATCCAATTCATTGTTCAGGAGATTTTCTTTCACTTTGATGGGGACGTTAGAAAGGCCCTGGGCGCCGTTGAGAAAACTCAAAAGGTCGTTAAAGCTGAGGAGATAATCCTGCCCAGGAATTTTCACAGAGACGATACCCAGATTGATCCAGGTGTTGGATTTTGGAAGTCGGGCTTTGGGCTCGCCAAGAAACTCGGTGCTGTCGTAGTTCAAGTTAAAGCGGAACCAACCGATGGCTTCGCTTTCCACCGCTTTGGAGATGGGGAAGTTTTCGGAACTGAAATCATCCAGAGCGAAGCCAAGGATGTCCCCTACATTTTCCGGATAAGTGATATCTCCGGTTTTTCGGCTTCCCATGGTCTGGTGGGCCCAGGGGCCAATCACAAGTTTTTGAAGCCGCTTGGCCTTGCCGTTAGGATTCAAATGTTTCTTCATCAACGCCCAGGTCTCTATTTGTCCGTCAATAAAAATATCCCACCATCCCGTAAGATGGTAGGCCGGCACTTCCATATTGGTGTACCGGCTGAAAGCCCCGTTGGGATCGCTCTCGCCCAGGGCATTGACAGGAGCACGCGAGGCATCCATGTCTTTGCGGCCCACGGCATTGGGATAATAACCGGCCGGACCACCGCCATAGCGCACCACGGAAAAATGATCGATAGCCCTGCGGGCCGCTTCAAATTTGTTGGGAAGACCATAATCGGCGGCTGTATGAAGGGCGTTATCGATGCTGTTGTCCTGGTCAATTAAATCGTCGTTACAGCCGGTGAAGATCATCCCTTTCAGCCAGCCATTCACCAGTTGGTCGCGAAAACAACCGTTATGGTATCCTGTGCTTTTGTAAAATTCCTGGGTGGCCACGATGGGTAATAGACATTTTAACCCCGGTTGGGACGGATCGATTTTTCGGGCAGCGGCGGCCTGATATTGGCTGTATCCCATAGCCGAAGCCCCAAACATTCCAATCCGCCCCGTGGAAAGTTTGTCCGTGGTTTCTTTGATGCCATCCCCATCCAAATCGTAGCTCCAGTCCAGGTTTAATAAAGCCTGAATGGCGTTGGCGCCATCTTCATGGTTATTCCCGTTGCGGGGGTCCGAGAGGGAAGTCACGTCCAACACGTGGCTGTGGTCCGGATGGTAAGGCCCCTTTTTCCAGCTGTCGCTATGCAACGGAAGATACACGCCTTCGGAAGCATAGCGCCCGCGGTTGTCTTGCACCGCATAATTGTATCCCAGAATACATACCGGTACAGAAATTTCATCGAAATCACCAATGCCATACGGTGTTCGCATGAATACCATCGGCAATTTATAGGGATTCGGGTTGGGCTGGCCATTCAGCTGATCATACACTAAAATCTGTTGACCACGGGGTAAAATGGGAAGTTTAAAAGTTTGATTGACAATGGGAACATTGATGTCCACCAACACACAATCCCGAAGGATGGGTTGATAAATATCCGTGGCCAGCCGCACACCATCCGGCATGGGCAGCATCACACGTGTCTTGGTGACCAGTTCTTCAAGCCCATCTATTTTCCCATTTAAAATAACCTGGGAATGAAGCAAAGGAAAACAACCAAGGCTGAAGAAGAATAGGAAAAGGGGTAAAGATTTACGGAACATAAAGTTGGAGGCTTAACGTCACCCAAAAAAAAGAATAATTTTAGATTTAAACAAGTTCCTACTTTTTTGAAACAAGAGAGAACTATTTGTCGTATAAATATGTACCTTTGCAAACAAACCCGTTACCGCTTATACTGCACAGATACTCTTTGATTCTCAATTAGCGCGGGACTTCTACTTTTTTTCGGATTTTATGAATGTTTGTACGCTCAGCGACAAAGAGTTGATCACCGTTTTTTGCAACGGTTCCGCCGCCGCTTTTGAGGAACTTCTCAACCGGCACAAGGTTCGGGTCTATTCCTACATTTTGATGATGGTAAAAAACCGTGATTTGGCCGAAGATATTTTTCAGGAGACATTTATTAAGGTCATCAACACGCTGAAATCCGGACGCTACAACGAAGAAGGGAAATTCTTACCCTGGGTGATGCGCATTGCACATAATATCGTGATCGATCATTACAGGCGCGGAAAAAAGATATCGTATGTGCGTTCCAGGGTGCATGAGGAAGAGGGTGTGGATGTATTTTCCTTTTTAAAACACAGCGATACAAGCCCGGAGGAACGATTAATCCAGCTCCAAACCAATCAAAGAGTACAACAACTGATCCGTTATCTGCCGCAGGATCAAAAAGATGTTCTTATCATGCGCGCCTATGCCGGGCTCAGCTTTCAGGAGATTGCCGAACAAACGAATGTCAGCATCAACACCGCCTTGGGGCGTATGCGATATGCTCTGATTAACTTGCGGAAACTGATTCGCAGGCATGGCATTCAGCTGGGTGATTAAGGGCCCTCCTGGTTGCGACTGTTGTAATTTTTTGTTGATTTGCACAATTCATGGGCAGACAGATCCTGCAGTCCATCTGCCGTGGGCTTTTAACAGTATTTATTCTGTTATTTATAAACATATCGTCGGCGCCAAGGGGCCTGGGGCAATCTATTCTTTGGGAATTGAGCCAACAAGCGCCCGCTTTTCCCTTGGATCCTGAATTTGCAGGACAGCGGCAATGGGCTTTGGCCCTGGCGGAGGCCGGGTGGAAAATGAAGGTGTCTTTCAGGCCCCCGGGAGCCATTCAAAAAAGTCTCGAAAAAGAGGGGAAATTAGGCAGCGTGCTTCTGATATTCCCTTCAATCTTCAAGGATTACAACTCAAAAGATTTTTTGGCGCTGAGGCGATTTGTGGAAATGGGGGGCCATCTTTTGTGGGTGGCAGAACATGACAATTTTTTTCGGCATGCTGAATCTGTGAACAAATTTTGTGATTCTTACGGACTTTCCGTACAGGATACCGGCCTTAAACAACCTGGCAGCACAGCGCCCGAAGCGGGATGGCTGAATGCTGTACGCCCGGGACATCCTGATGAAAGGGTGCGGGTTTATCTGCCAGCCTGTCTTAAAATTCAGCCGCATCCACAGGTGCAGGTAGATTCCCTGCTGTGCTGGAATGCCCCTTTTCAATCCCAACCCTATTTATTGGCCGCCACAGTGAAAAAGTCACAAGAAAAAGGCCGCGTGAGCGTGGTGACGGATTTTGAAATTTTCTGGAACATGAGCGGAGGACAGGGCCTCCCTTATGGCGGAAACAGGCGGTTTCTTCTGGACCTTTTAAGTGCACCAGGGCGTTCCGCATTGGCCCAGCCAATAAAACAACCCCGCAAGCCTTTAAAATTTCGGCGGTATTTAACAGTTTCTCGTGAAGACAGCCTCCTTTTGAATGCCTTTTTTGGAGAAATGCTCCGAAAAAAATTCTGGCGTGGGTCTTCCTGGTCGGCCGCGCAGGGGAATCCGATAATTACGACCACCCGACTGCCTGATACTGCTTCCGTAGGTCATTTTTGTCTGTGTGGTCCCAACACAAGGTTTGCCCAGTCCCTGGCGCTCCACGCTGCACGACTAGAGGCGCGCTACCCAGGACTCCATGTGGAATCCAAAATCCGCCAGATGTTTGAGCGCCTGGCCTTGCCTTGGCCTTGGAATGATACCATTCCCCGTTTTCCATTTCTCGTGACAAAAGTTCAGATGAACCAACTAGGGCAAGAGGTGGTAGGACTTCCGGGAGAAATTCCTTACGTCGCAGCTTTGTTGGCCCCTGGGTCAAAAAACTCAGGAACTTTTCAGTTAAAAAAAGAGGTGTATTTACGTCCCTATCCGGCACCAATTCTTCCGGAAGAACACGCCTTGACGGATTCTACCGGTTTTACCCCCGCCAGCCGGCTCACTCTATTTGGCTTTGCAGGAAAAGATTTTTTTCACGGAATGGGCCTCCTTCTGGCGGATCCGGTGGGCACTCCGCTGCCTGCCAGAAGGCCCCTGATGCGCCACACTCTGCGCGCGCTGCGCTCCTGGTACAAACTTTGTAAAGTGTTTCATTAACCCTGATATTCAACTTGAGGTTGTTCAAAAATGGGAAAATCCCCAGACCGTCTTTAGCGAAGTTGATTAATTTTGTAATATCAAAGTAATCGTTCTATGATGTGGGAAGATGATGATGATCTGGATGAAATGCCTGAAGAGCAAACCATCCGGGAATTTGAGCAAATGCTGGCCCTCAATAAATCCAAGTTTTTTGATGCGGCCCAATTTGAAGAAATGTTTGATTATTACTTGCACCGCAATAAAATCAAAAAAGCGGAGAAAACCCTGGAAATCGGACTGGAACAGCATCCATACTCCGTAGAGCTTAAAATGCGCCAGTGTCAATTGCTCATTCGGCGGAATCAATATGAAAAATGCCTTCAGCTGCTGGACGAGTTGGATGAAATCCTGGGTCCTCAGGCGGACTTATACATGATGCGGGGCGAGGTGTTCAGCGACATGGAACGACATGCCGAAGCCGCAGCCTGTCTTGAAAAAGCAGCTGAACTTGTGGAAAATGAAGATGTAGAATTTTTATACATTGATATTGCCAATGAATATTTCAACGACCAAAAGCCGGATGAGGCCGTCCATTGGCTCCTCAAAGCCATACAAACTAATCCCGACTTAGACCTGGCCTATTTTGAACTTTTCCAGATCTATCGGACGGAAAACAATCCAGAAGGGGCTGTTGCCATATTTAACGACCTTATCGATGCGGATCCCTACAATCCCCGCCCATGGTATTACCTGGCCTTAGCAAAACTGGAACTTGATAAAACGTTTGCAAGTATCGAGGCCCTGGATTTTGCCCTGATGCTCCTGCCGGAATACGATGAAGCCCGTCTTCAAAAAGCTGAAATTCTGATGGATAAGGAGCAGTACGAAAGGGCTTTGGAGGAACTGGAAATACTGGAACAACGGGACTACCGTGTTTTTTATATCGCATATTGCAAGGGGGAATGCTTCGAAATGATGGGAAATTTTGACCTAGCCAAGATAAATTACAAAAAAAGCATTCGTCTCAACGAAAAATACCTCGGCCCATGGCTGGGTATGGCTATTGTCATGGCCCGCGAAGGAAGATATCTGGAAGCCCTCCCCTACATTGAAAGAAGCCGAAAGCTGGATCCCGACAATCCGGATGTGCTTTTGTATACGGGTCTCATTTATAAAGCCTTAGGAAAACAGCGTCAGGCCGAAGACGCCTATCTGGAACTTGTGGAGCTGGACTCCGGGTACGACGAAGCCTGGATAGAACTCGCTGATATTCAGTATTCAGAAGGGCGCCTGAGTGACAGTGCTGAAACCCTTTTGGAGGGTCTGAAATCCAATCCGGAGAACACCCGCATGATGGTACGTTTGGCCGGATACTTGTGCTTGCTTGGCAATGTGCCCATGGGCTTGGAAATTCTGGAAAACGCTCTCGAAGTAAATCCCGACGGCGCTTCAGAATTTTTGGAATACTTTCCGGCTCTTAGCCACCATCCGGCGATTCTGGAAATTTTGGCCAACAGAAATGCCTGAAAAGATGGGGCTTGAGGATTTACCATTTATTCCGGAGCGCACACAACGACCCCGCCACCATGGGATCACCATGGTGATGGACAAGGGACTTTCCCTGAGAGCTGCTGAAGATTTGGCAGAATCGGCCGGACACATAATTGATCTTGTGAAGCTGGGTTTCGGAACAGCTTTTTGCACGCCGCATCTGCGTGAAAAAGTACGAGTCTATCAATCTGCCGGGATACAGGTATATTTAGGAGGTACATTTTTTGAAGCCTATGTGGTGCGCGGAATGTTTGACCAATACCTCCGCCTCAACCACAGTTTGGGCCTCCAGGTGGTGGAAGTCTCTGACGGATCCATTCGGCTGCGTCCGACAGAGAAAGTCAAGTTTATCCGGCGCCTGGCCGAAGAATTCCGGGTACTCTCTGAAGTGGGTTCCAAAGAAAGCGGCATTCTGATTTCGCCCAACCGGTGGAAAAGCATGATGGAACGGGAACTGGAAGCCGGGGCCTGGAAAGTGATTGCCGAAGCCAGAGAAAGTGGCACGGTGGGCATTTACAGGCCAGGCGGACATCCGCATGTGGCGCTCATTCGTCAGATTTTAAAGCGCATTCCCGAGGAAAGAATTCTTTGGGAAGCCCCTCAAAAAGCTCAGCAGACCTATTTTATTAAGTTGTTGGGGGCCAACGTGAATTTGGGCAATGTGGCCCCGGATGAAGTGGTGGCTCTCGAGGCGCTCCGCCTTGGCTTGCGGGGCGACACATTCTTCGAATATCTGCCCGAAGAATTACGCCGAAAATTCATCCAGCAAATCCCCGACAAAAAACAACAGACGCCCGAAAATGTGGAATGAAATCACACCTTCAGATCTTCATTCTTTACTGCAAGATCCGGAAAAAAAGCCCATTTTGATAGACGTTAGGGAAGCTTATGAATATGAATACGGCCACCTGCCGGCCCAGCATATTCCCTTGTCTGATATTGCCCACCGGTATCCCGAAATCCCACGGGAAGGGCCCGTGGTTCTGTACTGTCGTTCCGGCAGCCGAAGTCTGCAAGCCGTTCGTTTTTTAGCTACTAACCATGGCTTCACCAACCTGATGAACCTGCGGGGCGGGCTGCTGGCCTGGCAGCTGGAAGTGGATCCGGAGTTTCCAGTGTATTAAAAATCTGGTATTTTCATGGAAACCCTGTCTCATATTTTGGACTTTTTCCTGCATTTAGATCAACATCTGGCGGATATTCTACGCGATTATGGAATCTATACGTACGCCATATTATTTCTCATTGTTTTCGTGGAGACCGGCCTTGTGGTGATGCCCCTCCTGCCTGGCGACTCCCTGCTCTTCGCAGCCGGAGCCCTGGCTTCCTCCACCGGTCAGCTGGATGTCAGGCTGATAATTGTGCTTTTAATTGCCGCGGCATTGCTGGGTGATAACACCAATTATTTCATCGGTCGGTTTTTGGGGCGTTTGATTAAATCGAAACAAAGAATTCTTTTTCTCAAAAAAGAGTATATCCAAAAAACTGAAGAATTTTACGCCCGGCATGGTGGCAAAACAGTGATTATGGCACGGTTTATACCCATCGTGCGCACGATAGCCCCTTTTGTGGCGGGGGCCGGCAGTATGGCCTATCCTCGGTACATTGTGTATTGCATCACGGGCGCTCTGCTTTGGGTGGGTGGCATCACCCTGCTGGGCTTTTGGTTTGGCAACATTCCCGTGGTTAAAAAGAATTTTGAGATCGTGATTCTCACCATCATCCTGGTGTCGGTGGCGCCGATATTTATCGCCTATTTCAGGGCCCGTTATGCTGGAGCTGGGGCTGGCCGGTAACCCGATCCTCCACAGCCTTTCACCGGCTATATTTGAGCGTTTTTTTCGACGAGCGCGGATAGAGGGCCGTTACGATCTTTTTCAGCTTCAATCCGCACAGGAAATCCAAAGCCTTTTCGATACACGAAAAAACCTGAAGGGCCTTAACGTGACCATTCCTTTCAAGCGCAGCGTGGTGCCGCTTTTAGACCGGTTGGATGCCACGGCGCTCAAGTGCGGTAGTGTGAATGTTATAAAAAAACTTTCCGACGGCCAGCTTGCGGGATACAACACGGATATTGCAGGATTTACAGGCGCTCTGCAACCTTTTATTTCCGCTCTCCGCGGGCCGGTGCTGGTATTGGGCGGCGGCGGCGCC
>JANWWP010000056.1 GCA_025055575.1 Flavobacteriales bacterium
GTATGTGTGGTGCCATGGTCGGGTATTTCCACACGGTGAAAACCTTTGGCGCGGCACATGTCCGCAAAGTGGAGCTGAGCCGGAAAGTCGCCGTGCACCAGGAAGAGCTTCCGCACCTGGTGCCTGGGGAAGGCATCCAAAAAGGCCAGCAGGTCGTGGGCGTCGCCATGAGCGCTCATGGTGCGAAGGCTTCTCACATCGCAGCGCACTTCCAGCTCCTGGCCAAAGATGCGCACCCTGGAGGCCCCGCTTTTGAGGCGTCCGGCCAGGGATTCGGGCTCCGAATATCCGCTGAGCAGGATGGTGTTGCGGGGGCTGGAAATACGGTGGAGGATGTGGTGCTTCACGCGGCCGGCATCGGCCATGCCGGAGGCCGAAATCACCACAAACGGATCGGTGCGCGCGTTGAGTCTTTTGGACTCTTCGTGGGAGGGCACAAACCAGAGTCCCGGAAAGCCGAAAACATCGGCGTCTTCGGCGCGGATGCGCTGCACTTTGGGGTTGTACAATTCCGGAAAGCGGCGTACGATCTCCGTGGCCTCGCGGGCCATGGGGCTGTCCACAAAGATATCCACCGGGGGCAGCCGGCCCTCGTTGTACAGGTTGTTCAGGTGGTACAGCAGGCCCTGGGTGCGGCCCACGCTGAAAGCCGGTATCACCAGCACGCCTTTTTTGGTGCGGCAGGTGTATTCTATTTCATGCAGCAGTTCATCAGCGGTGTGGGCGTCGGAGGGGTGCAGGCGGTCGCCGTAAGTGCTCTCGCACACCAGAACATCGGCCGGAAGGGCGGGCCCGGGCGGCAACATCACCTCGTCGTTGTAACGGCCCAGGTCGCCTGTGAAACACAGGCGCAGGGGTTGGTCGGCTCCGGTTTGAGGCAGTTCCAGATTCACCACGGCGCTGCCCAGAATGTGGCCGGCCACCGTGAAAGTGCAGGTGATGCCCTTCAGGGGTTCAAAAGGCTGGTGGAAGGGAAAAGTCGTGAACTGCCGGAGGCAGTGGGTGACGTCGCCGGTGTCGTACAGGGGTTCCACGGGGCCAATGCCCTGGCGGTGTCGCAGCTTATTGATGTGCCGCACGTCTTCCTCCTGGATGGAGGCGGCGTCGTAGAGCATCAGCCGTGTGAGTTCGTAAGTGGCCGGCGTGCAGAAGATGGGACCGGTGAAGCCTTCGCGGCAGAGGCGCGGCAGCAGTCCGCAGTGGTCGATGTGGGCGTGGGAAAGAAGGACGGCATCCACCGAAGAGGGCGCAAAACCAAAGTGTTGATTGAGAGCTGTTTTTTCCCTGGCGCCCTGGAACATACCACAATCCAGGAGGATCCGTCGGCCGTCGGCGGTATCGATCAGATGCTTGGAACCCGTCACGGTGCGGGCGGCGCCCCAGAAAGTGATGGTATTCATGGGGCAGAAGTGTTCACCAGGTCCAGATAGATGGGCAAATGGTCCGCAAAACCGCCGTTGTAGCGCATGCCTTCGAAGGTGCGGTTGGGCTTGAAGCCCAGGTTGTTTTCATCGCGCACCAGCAAAAACGGGGCCTCGAAAATGTGCATCCCGGAAGGATGGATGCCAAAACCGGAAGCCGCCCGAAACAAACCTCCGGAAACGATGAAGTGATCTATCAAATGCCAATATTGCTGGAATTTGTGGGTGCCGCCTTCTTTAATGAGGGCGCCCAGGCTGTACAGGTCGGAAGGCTTCGTCACCTCCTCCGGGGGAAGGGCCCGCAGGCCTTCGCGAAGGCTGGGTTCAAAATGTTCGTCGTTCAGGTCGCCCATGATCAGGATTTTGGCGGAGGGATTGGCTTTCAGAAGGCTGTCGCAGGCCTTGCGCAGGGTTTGTCCGGCAAAGAGGCGCCGGGGTTCGGTTTCTTTGGCCCCGCCAAATTTACTGGGCCAGTGGTTCACGAACACGTGCAGGGTGTCCTGGTTCAGGATTTTACCGCTCACCAGCAGGATATCCCGGGTTTTGGCGGCCGTATCAAAAGGAAAACGCAGGCGCAGCGCCTTGTGGTGAAAGGGCCTGAATTTTTCCGGCCGGTACAGAAGGGCCACATCCACGCCCCGCATATCCGGTGATTCCTCGTGGATGAAATCATACCCGGCGCGCTGCAAGGCCGAGCGGGTGACCAGATCGGTCAAAACTTTCCGGTTTTCCACCTCGCAGAGGCCCACAATTTCAGGCAGCTCCCATCCGCCCACCGCCGCGATCACGCGGGCAATGGCGTTTTGTTTGGCCCAGTAGCGGCCGTCGCTCCAGTTGCGGATGCCTCCGGGCAGATATTCTTCATCGTTTTTGCCAGGGTCGTCCAGATTGTCGAACAGATTTTCCACATTGTAAAACATGACCCGAAGGGCATTGCGGCCGCGGGGACTGTCGTCAAAACCAGGGAACCATTCCGGGCCGGAGACCTCCGCCGTATCGGCTTTGGACCGATGGGATCTGGCAGATTTCTGACCCTCGGCCTGGATGAATAAGGAAACGGCCAGGAAAAGGCTCCAGGTTAAATTCCTGTACATGGAACTCAAAAGTAGTTTAAACGAGGCGGTTTGCAGAAAGGAACCCGGCATCCCTTGGCGAACCCATCCAAAATGAACCCACGGCGCCCTCTGAAACTCGAAGGAGCCATGGATCCGATCGGGAGTGCCTCGGGCTCCGGAACCGGCGCCTTAGAGCGTACCCCGCAAGGCCTGTTCGCGCTCGATGGCTTCGAAGAGGGCTTTGAAATTGCCCTTGCCGAAGGAGGTGGCGCCTTTGCGCTGAATGATTTCGATGAACAGGGTGGGCCGGTCCACAATGGGCTTGGTGAAGAGTTGAAGCAGATATCCCTGGTCGTCGCGGTCCACCAGGATGCGAAGGCGTTTAAGGGTCTCAGTGTCTTCGTCAATGTGCCCCACCCGTTCGAAAAGCGAATCGTAGTAGGCGTCGGGCACTTCCAGAAATTCCACGCCCCGGGCCCGCAATTCGGAAACCGTGTGCAGAATATCGTTGGTGGCTAAAGCCAAGTGTTGGCATCCGGCGCCCCGGTAAAAGTCCAGATATTCTTCCACCTGCGACTTCTTTTTGCCCTCCGCCGGTTCGTTGATGGGAAACTTCACCCAGCCCGAACCGTTGCTCATCACCTTGCTCATCAGTGCTGTGTAGTCGGTGCTGATGTCTTTATCATCAAAAGAAATGAGCTGGGCAAACCCCATCACTTTGTTGTAGAATTCGGCCCAGGTGTTCATCTCGCCCCAACCCACATTGCCCACCATGTGGTCCACATACAGAAGGCCGGTGGGGGTGGGCTGGTAGCCGGTTTTCAAAGGCTTATAGCCGGGAAGGAAGGCGCCGCGGTAATTTTTTCGTTCCACAAAAATGTGAACAGTGTCGCCGTAAGTGTGGATTCCGGAGCGCACCACCTGGCCCTGGTCGTCCTGCTCCACGGTGGGCTCCATAAAGGGCTTGGCCCCCCGGCCCACGGTCTCTTCAAAGGCTTTGCGGGCGTCGTCCACGGTGAGGGCAATCACCTTCACGCCATCCCCGTGCCGGCGCACATGTTCCCAGATGGGGTTGTCAGGATCCAAAGCGGCGGTGAGCACCAGACGGATTTTATTCTGAACCAGGGCATAACTCACCCGGTCTTTGAGGCCGGTTTCCAGACCCGCATAGGCCAGGTCCTGAAATCCAAACGCGGTTTTGAAGTAATAGGCGGCCTTTTTGGCATCGCCCACATACATTTCCACATAATCCGTGCCCAGAAGCGGCAAAAAGTCCTGGGCTTCGGGGACAATTTTTTTATACGTGCGGAAATTAAAGGGATCGGTGAGAGTTTCCATGATGGTGTATTGAAGTGTTTAAATTTTTTATTCCTGCCACGAAAATTGATAGGAGGGGTCTTCTATGGATAAAGCGTCTTCGGTGACCATCAGAGGTTTGAAGGTATCGATCATCACAGCCAGCTCATGGGTTTCTTTTTTGCCGATGCTGCGCTCAGTGGCGCCAGGCTGGGGCCCGTGGGGAATGCCTGCCGGATGCAGGGTGATCATCCCATGTTCCACGTCGTTGCGGCTCATAAAATCGCCATCCACGTAATAGAGCACCTCGTCGCTGTCGATGTTGCTGTGGTTGTAAGGCGCAGGAATGGCCTGGGGGTGCCAGTCGTAGAGCCGGGGACAAAAGGAGCACACCACGAAGGCATCGGTTTCGAAGGTCTGATGCACGGGCGGCGGCTGATGCACACGGCCCACGATGGGTTCGAAGTTATGGATGCTGAAGCCCCAGGGAAAGTTGTAGCCGTCCCAGCCCACCACATCGAAAGGATGGGTTTGATAGACCACCTGATGCAAAGTGTCCTGTTTTTTCACCTGAATGAGAAATTCCCCTTTTTGATCATAGGTTTCCAATTCTTCAGGCAGTTTGTAATCGCGCTCGCAGAACGGGCTGTGCTCCAGAAGCTGGCCAAAATGGTTCCGATAGCGGCGGGGGGTGTAAATAGGATGGAAGGATTCGGCGATGAGCAGGCGGTTGTCGCTTCCTTCGAAGCGCATCTGATAGATCATGCCGCGGGGGATCACGAGGTAGTCGCCCTGTTCGAAACGGATGTTGCCCATGAAGGTGCGGAGTGTGCCCCGGCCTTTGTGGACAAATATCATTTCGTCGGCATCAGCATTTTTATAAAAATAATCTTCAAAGCCCAGGCGCGGCGCAGCCAGCGCAATGTAGATATCGCGGTTTACAAGCACGTAGCGGCGGGCCTGCAGGTAATCGTCGTGCGGGGCGATGCGAAACCCCAGCAGGCGACGGGGGGTGATGTTTTTCTCCACGGCCACGCGCGGTTTCCATTCGCGGGACTCCAGGATGCGCTGGATGCGCGTGGGCCTGTGAACATGGTAGAGCAGACTGCTCATGCCGGCAAATCCGATGGTGCCAAAGAGTTGTTCGTAATACAGCGTGCCGTCGGGTTTGCGGAATTGTGTGTGGCGCTTGGCCGGAAAATTTCCCAGTTTGTGATAGATGGGCATAGACAAGACAAAGTTAAGAAAATCCGAGGGGCGGAATGGTTACCTCAAAAGGGTGAAAAAATGGCCCGAAGCCGACGGGCTTAACCTTTTATGTATTTAATTATGAGAAGGATGAGGCCCAAAAGAAACATGAAAATACTGATTCTGTTGATGCCGTGCATGAAGCGCAGGTTGAGGTTGGGCCTTTTTTCGGGCTTTTGAAAAAGGGTGAGGGGGTTGAGGTAATGAAGAATTTTTTGCCAGAAAGTCATGGCGGCTCAAAATTAACTTGGAAAAAATTGTTTGAATATGTGATAAGGAAACAAGAGAGGCTGCGTTGGGTTGAGAAAAAGGAAGGGGGCGGGGGTGAACCCAAAAACACCGATGCAAGGTAGCGCGTGGATGGCCCTGCAGGGCGCAAACCTATTTTTGCAGGCTGTGAAAAGCCGGCACATTGGATGGGAGGCTTTGGGGCGAAGAGCGCCCAGCCGCGTGAGGGATGCGGAGGGCGGCTCCGAAGGGGCCGGCACTGCCCTGCGCCCGCACAGCGGCGCGCAGGGATTGCCGGAGCGGGAGCGGAGCCCGGAGCAGCCCGACCCGAAGGCCGGAGCTGCGCGGAGGCCTGAGGGGCACGCCCAGAGCATCCTAAGAACACACAGCAAGGTCTGGGCAGCGGCCCTGATGCTGGCCTTGCTGTGGAGTGCAGCCTGCAAGAAGCCAGGTACGGACGTTCGCTTTTCGCTGTCGCGGGATTTGGTGGTGTTTGACACGACTTTTGCCCAAATAGGGACGAGCACCGAGGTGGTAATTATCCGCAACCTGGGCAGCGCCCCCTTGCGCTTTGACCGGGTGTATCTGGCGGGAGGCAGCGCATCGCGCTTCAGGCTGAATGTGGACGGCAGTCCGGGACCGGTGGTGACGGACCTGGAGATTGCGGCAAAGGACAGCGCCTACCTCTTTGTGGAGGCCACCATTGACCCGCACGGCCATGGGGACCTGCTGGCGGTGGATTCGGTGATTTTTGAGCCGCGGGGCGGAACGCCGCGGGCCCTGCCCCTGCTGGCGCAGGGTGCGGATGCGGTGTACATCTGGCCTACGGACACGCTGGTGTTCATGTATTCCAAATTGCCTTATTCCATTCTGCCCTGCGGGGGCCAGTGGACGAGCGCCAAGCCCGTTGTGGTTGTGGGCTGGGCGGTGGTGGACAGCGCCTGCACCTTTACGCTGACGGAGGGCGCCCGGGTGCATTTTTGGAAGGACGCCGGCCTGTGGGTGTACCGCGGCGGCACGCTGAAAGCTTTAGGACAAACGAACAATTATGTGCTGCTGACCTCCTACCGGCTGGGGATTCAACATCAGGACCGGCCGGGACAATGGGACCGGGTGCTTTTCCATGAAGGCAGCGTGGACAATGAGCTGCGCAATGTGAAGATATTCAACGGATTCATAGGCATTCAGGCCGAACCGGCTGGTTTGAACGACCTGAACCTGCCGCGCAAACTGACCCTACAGAATGTGGAGATCACGAACATGAGCGGGGCCGGCATTCTGGCAAGGGACTACCACATTGAAGGCTACAACGTGGTGGTGAGCGACTGCGGATCTTACGGAGCCGCGCTGACTTTCGGGGGCACTTACCGCTTTTACCACAGCACATTTGCCAACTTTTGGCGTTTTGGCACGCGCAAAAACCCGACGGTGTTTTGTGCCAATTACACGCCGGACATATATGATGTGGATCCCACCAGCGATTATATTGCGCGGCCTATAGACGTGCGGCTGGCCAATTGCATCATTGCCGGCAATATGGAGCAAGAATTCGGACTGGATTCGCTGCCTTCGGTGACCACACAGTTTGTGGCCGACCGCTGCATGCTGAAGGTGCGCAGCAACTTTTCCATGTCGGCCACCCGCTTTCCAGACTGCATCCGACAAGCTGACCCGGGCTTTGTGGGGCCGGAATGGAATGACTATACTCTGAAGGAAAACGCTCCGGCCCGCAACATTGCCAAGCCGGATTACATGCAACAATGGCCCCAGCAGTTGGAAAAGGATTTCAGGGGCAATCCGCGAAACATTGACCTGGGGCCCGACCTCGGAGCATATGAATACTGACGTCTATTTTTGAGCCGACACCTATGGATGCCATTCTCCTGCGCCAGGTGCGCGTGGTGGACAAAAGGTCGCCCTGGAACGGGCAGGTATGCGACGTGCGGGTGCGGGAGGGTCGGATCGTGGAATTAGCGGCCCACCTGCCCGAGACCGGCCAGGAGGAAGTGGTGGAAAAGGAAGGCCTGCACGTGTCCCCAGGATGGGTGGATTTGCAGTGCTTTGGGGGGGAGCCGGGGTATCCGGAACGGGAAACCTGGGACAGCCTCTGGCGGGCAGCCGCAGCGGGCGGCTTCACGCGGGTGCTGTTGATGCCGGACCTGTGGCCGGTGACGGACCAGGAGCCGGCGGTCCAGGCGTTGGTGGAAGCCACACGCTCCCTGCCGGTGGAGGTGATGGTGTGTGCCGCACTGACGATGGGCATGGAGGGCCGCGACATGACCGAAATGCTGAATCTGGCCGGGGCCGGGGCCGCAGCTTTTTCAGATGGCCTGAACACCGTGCGGGACAGCGCCCGCTTCACCGCCATGCTGGAATATGCCTCCATGCTTTCCAAACCGGTATTGCATCGGCCTGGAACGCCTGAACTGGAAAAAGGACTTTGGGCGGCCGAGTCGCCGGAGGCCGTGGCGGCGGGTTTGCAGGGTGTGCCCGCTCAGGCCGAAACCATCGGATTGTTTCGGGATATGGAGGTGGGCCGCTACACAGGCGCCCGTTTGCATCTGCACCCTGTGACCACCCAAGAGGCCTTACAAGTGGCCCGCTTTATGGCGCCGCTGGCGCCACAAGTGACCCTGGGAACGCATGCTTCGTATCTGTTTCTGGACGATCCGGCCCCCGGCGCTTTTGATCCCTACCGCCTCCTCTGGCCGCCCCTGCGGGGTCGGGAGGATGCCGAAGCCTTGCGGGAAGCGTGCCGGCAGGGTGCAATACGCGCTGTGGCCAGCGGCCACCGGCCCCTGAATCCGGAAATAAAAGAGCATGAACCCGCTCTGGCCACCCCCGGCATGATTGCCCTGGAGTCGGCATTTGCCATGACATGGACGGCTCTGCAGCCGCGCATGTCCTTGGAAGATGTGGTGGACTTATGGGCGCTCGGGCCGAGGGAAATTCTGGGCCTGGAATGTCCTGTGGTGAACGCGGGACAAAAGGCGGAACTGACATTGTTTGACCCCGTCCGGGAATGGGTATTCTCTGAACAGGATATCCGATCCCGGTCACGCAATACTCCACTGATAGGCACCCTTTTAAAAGGAAAGCCCTTAGGCATCGTGGCAAAGGGCTGCCTGACACTCCCATAACAGCAAGATACATGACCCAAGAATCCCACATTAAAATCCGCGTCCGGCTGGATGAGAATAAAATTCCCGAAGAAATCGGATGGGAGGCGCCGGAGGCCGGCTTTCCGGAAGCGCGAAAAGCCGAAGCCATGATGCTTTCCTTATGGGACCCCAAAGAGCGCAATACCCTGCGGCTGGACTTATGGACCAAAGAAATGACCGTGGAGGATATGAAACAGTTTGTGCACCAGGCCATATTATTGTTGAGCGAGACCCTGGAAAACGCCACCGGCGAAAAAGAGATGGCCGAGCATATGCGGGATTTTGCCCGATGGTACGCCGAGGAATACGGTTTTGCCTGAAATTTGATTGGCATCCGCCTGTGGATTGGCAATGGAACTCATAGACACCCACTGTCATTTGTATGACGCGGCCTTTGACGACGACAGGGCCGCTTGTGTCCACAGAGCACGCCAGACAGGAATACTAGCCATATTGCTGCCCAACGTGGACGAAACCACTTGGCAGCCCATGCTGGATCTGGCCTCCACAGACCGTAACTTTTTCCATTGGATGGCGGGACTGCATCCCTGCTCAGTGCCCGATGACCCGACCGCCCTGGCTGTCCGCCTGGACGAAGTGGCCGCCTATTTAAAAAAAGGCGGCGCGGCCGGCGTAGGCGAAATAGGATTGGACCTGCATTGGCGTCAGGATAATCTGCACCTCCAGAAAGAGGCTTTTGTGCGCCAATGCCGGATGGCCCTTCAATGGAATCTGCCTGTGGCAGTGCATTCCCGATCTGCTTTGGAGGAAACTCTGGAGGTGATGACCCAGCCGGATCTAAAAGGTCTGCGCGGGGTGTTGCATTGCTTTTCCGGCACGACAGATCAGGCCGCGCGGGCTGTGGAACATGGTTTTTACTTAGGCGTGGGCGGGGTGCTCACATTCAAAAACAGCGGCCTGGATTCGGTCCTCAGGAACGTGCCCCGCCGTTGGGTGGTGTTAGAAACCGATGCACCTTATTTGGCCCCGGCACCCCACCGCGGCCGCCGCAACGAACCGTCGTATTTGGGTCTGGTGGTGCAGAAACTGGCTGAAGTTTGGAACTGCCCCGCAGATGAAGCGGCGCGCATCACCTCCGAAAATGCCCGCCGGCTTTGGAGGATTTAAATCCGTCGAAACTTTGAAAAAGCCGGGAGCGATGGCCGTCAGGATGCCCCGAAAAAGGCGCCCGATGTGTTTTTCTGCTGGAGGCAGGATTATAGGACACCGGAAGGGCTTCCACGAAGTATTCCTCCAAGTGCAATTTTTCTTCAGATTTTAATGACTCTTACTTCGAAAACTTTGCGCATCCGCTTGCCTTAGCTTCTGCTTTCAAATCTTTTTGGTCCTTAGCCTTTCCTAATCGGCTTTATTTTCCCTGCTAAATTTGCCGCATTTCAATTTTTATTTGTGAAGCATCTGCCCAACGCGCTCACATTATGCAACCTCTGGTTGGGCATGTGGGCTCTTTGGCTGGCTTCGGAATACCGCTGGTTGGACATCTGGTATGTTTTATGTCTGGCGGCTTTGTGCGATGTGGCAGACGGATGGCTGGCCCGTCGTCTGAAGGCGCATTCACCGTTGGGAAAAGACCTGGACAGCCTGGCGGATGTAATCACCTTTGGCGCCGCACCAGGCCTGGCTGTATTTCACTACGCGCTGAAAAATGAATTCATGTCCACCGGTGTGTATTGCGACGTATCCGGATGTATGTGGGCCGCTTTACTTCCCTATGTGCGGGCTGGCTGGGGTTTTCTTCTTCCTTTGGCGGCCGCCTATCGCCTGGCCCGGTACAACAATGACCCCAACCAGTCCAGTTGGTTTAAGGGATTATCCGCACCGGCCTCAGGTCTTTTTGTTGTGGCTGCGCTCAACGCCCTGAATCAACATTCCTTTTCTCCTTTGGTCCAGCGCACCATCTTAATTGGGGTATCGGCCGCTACAGCCTGGCTGATGGTTTCAAATCTGCCTTTATTTTCCCTAAAAATAAATTGGCCTTTCCCTTTCAAATTCAGAATTTTATTCTTCGGCCTGATGGTCTGTGCGTCGGGCGCTTTGATAGCGCTGGTTAAATTTGACGCCGCCGGACCTATTTTGGTCGGCTATCTTATTGTATCACACATATTAAAACGTTACACTGCATGACTTTTGTGGCAGACATTGTGGTGATGCCTCTGGACCAACTGCTGGATCCCCAGGGCAAAGCCGTGGAAATGGGATTGCAACACCTGGGTTTTTCCGCTATTGAAAATGTGCGCGTTGGAAAAAACATCCGCGTGAAAGTGACGGCCCAAAGCCGGAATGAAGCCGAAAAAATGGTGCGGGAAGCCGCAGAAAAATTGCTCTGTAACCCTGTGATGGAATATTTCACATTTACTCTAAAAGAAATATGAACTTAAGACCAGAAAGCCGGGCATTCCTGGAAAAATATCTGAACAATCCCTCCCCTACGGGATTTGAATGGAAAGGTCAACAAATTTGGCTGGATTACCTGAAGCCCTATATAGATGGGTATGAACTGGATGTGTATGGCAGCGTGGCCGCGGTGCTGAATCCGGGCCGGGATTACAAAGTGGTGATCGAGGCCCATGCCGATGAGATCTCGTGGTTTGTGAATTACATATCGGAGGATGGATTTATTTACGTCATCCGAAATGGCGGCAGCGACCACCAGATTGCCCCCTCCATGCGCGTGCACTTACACGGCGACAAAGGCCTTGTGGAAGGTGTTTTTGGCTGGCCGGCCATTCATGTGCGGAAGCCGGAAAAAGAAGAAGGCCCTTCGCTGAAAAACATCATTATTGATGTGGGCGCCTCGTCGCGTCAAGAAGTCTTGGACATGGGCATTCATCCGGGCACAGTGATCACATACCAGGACAAAGTGACTTTTCTGAATGAAAAATTCTTAACAGGACGGGCCCTGGATAACCGCATCGGGGGCTACATCATTGCGGAGGCCGCACGCCTGCTCCGGGAAAAAAATTTTGAACTGCCCTACACTCTGTTTGTGGTGAATGCTGTGCAGGAAGAAATTGGCCTGCGGGGCGCCGAAATGATTTCCCGCCGCCTGAAGCCGGACGTCGCCATTGTGACGGATGTGTGCCACGATACATCCACTCCCCAATACGAACCCAAGGAACAGGGCGACCAACGCTGTGGTCGCGGGCCTGTGCTCACCTTTGGCCCCGCCGTGCAAAACAATCTGCTTCGGCACCTGATACAAGTTGCCCAACAGTCGGGTATTCCATTTCAGTATGCGGCCGTATCCCGTTCCACGGGCACCGATACCGATGCGTTTGCCTACAGCGGCGAAGGGGTGGCTTCGGCCCTCATTTCCCTTCCCTTGCGCTACATGCACACCACTGTGGAAACAGTGCACCTGGGGGACCTTCAGCAAGTGATTGACCTTCTTGTGGCCTATCTGATGGACCTCAAGCCCGGCACCAGCTACAAATATTTTTAGCAGTCCGCGTGATGAAAGGCTTGCGTTTACATAATTCCCTGAGCGGGGACAAAGAGCCTTTTGAGCCTTTGCACCCGCCTTTTGTGGGGCTGTATGTGTGCGGACCCACCGTGTACAACGACGTGCACCTGGGCAATTGCCGCACCTTTCTCACTTTCGATATTTTAAGACGCTGGCTCACCTGGCTGGGCTACAGGGTGCGCTACGTGCGCAATATCACCGATGTGGGCCATTTAGAAAACGATGCGGACGACGGAGAGGACAAAATCGGCAAAAAAGCGCGGCTGGAGCAATTGGAGCCCATGGAAGTCGTCCAGCGCTACACGGTGGGGTTTCACGAGGTGATGCAACGCCTCAACATTTTGCCGCCCAGCATTGAACCCACGGCCACAGGCCACATCATAGAACAAATACAGATGGTGGAGAAAATACTGGAACAAGGCCTGGCTTATGTGGTGAATGGGTCGGTGTATTTTGATGTACAAGCCTTCGAAAAGCGCGTGGGCGGGTATGGAGCGCTTTCCGGCCGCAAATTGGACGAGCTGATCGCCGGAGCCGGGGCGGGACGCCGCACCCTGGAAGGCCAAGACGAAAAAAGACACCCGGCCGACTTTGCGTTGTGGAAAAAGGCCTCGCCCCAGCACATCATGCGCTGGCCCTCGCCCTGGGGCGAAGGCTTTCCGGGTTGGCACATCGAGTGCTCGGCCATGAGCACAAAATACTTAGGGGCCGAGTTTGACATCCATGGGGGCGGATTTGATCTGAAATTCCCCCACCACGAATGCGAAAGAGCGCAAAACCTGGCCTGCACCGGGCAGGGCGGCCCCCGCTATTGGATGCACTCCAACATGCTCACCGTGCAGGGCAAACGCATGGGAAAGAGCGAAGGCAACGCCCTGTGGCCCCGCGATATTTTTTCCGGGGATCATCCCCTACTGCCCCGCGCTTACAGCCCCATGACCCTGCGCTACATGATGATGCAAGCCCACTACAGAAGCACCTTGGATTTTACACCCGACGCTCTGGAAGCCGCTGATAAGAATCTAGCCAAAATCCGCGAAGCTCTGGGCTTCCTGCCCCATCTGACCGGCTCCGGCGTTTCGGATTTTTCATGGAGTTCCTGGCAGGATAGTCTTTTTGAGGCCTTGAATGACGACCTCAACGTACCCCTGGCCTGTGCCCGCCTTCTGGAAGGATTGAAGCACCTCCACCAGGTGGCCCATAAACAGGCTCACATTTCTGAAGAGGATCTGGAAGCGCTCCGTTCTTTTTTACCCCGCTTTGTAGAAGAGGTCCTGGGGCTCCAGATACAGGCGACAGCGCCCTCGGATGCCAGCGCTCTTCAGGCTCTGGAAAATGTGATGGGGCTTTTGATCCAACTGCGCAACGAAGCCCGCGTTTCCCGGAACTACGCCCTTGCGGATCAAATTCGGGATAGGCTTCAGAAAGTTGGCATACAATTGGCAGATTCACGGGAAGGCACCACATGGCATTTGCAAGGCTCCTCCTCTGTTTCCTGACGGCCGTTCTGCTTCTGGACGGGTGCGGTCCCGACAAAAAGCCACAACCTCCGGTAACGTCGTCCAGCGCCGGCAATGCCTACATCGCGCCCCCTGTATTTTCCGAAGACAGCGCCTGGGTTTTTCTCAAAAAACAGGTCTCCTTTGGTCCACGCATCCCCAACACAGAAGCCCATAGACGCTGTGGCGACTGGCTAATCCAGATGGCCCGGCGCTGGTGCGATACCGTGGTGGTGCAAAATCTTGAGATTCTGGCCCACGATGGCAAAATGCTGCGGGGTCGTAACATCGTGGGGTCCTTTCTGCCCCACCACAAACGGCGCATCCTCTTGGCTGCGCACTGGGACACCCGGCCCCAGGCAGATGAGGATCCACAGAATAAGGGCCCTTTTGCCGGGGCGGATGATGGCGCATCCGGTGTAGCGGTTTTGCTGGAAATCCTGCGCATTCTGTCCAATCAAAAACCTGCCCTCGGGGTGGATGTCATTTTCTTTGACCTGGAGGATTATGGACGCAGCGATGCTCCCGGTCAGACATTTTGTCTCGGCTCCCAGCACTGGAGCCGCCAGCCCCACCTCCCCGGATACCGCGCCGAGTATGGCATATTGCTGGATATGGTGGGCGCCCGAAATGCCCGCTTTCTTCGCGAGGGCTATTCCGTTCAGTACGCCGCCCATGTGGTGGACAAAGTGTGGTTTGCCGCGGGACGTCAGGGGTACGGACACCTGTTTGTAAACCAGGGTGCAAATCCGGTGACTGACGACCATTATTTCGTGAACAAACTGGCCGGAATTCCCTGTATAGATATTATTAATTATCATAATGATACAGGGGGCTTTCCCGACCATTGGCACACCCAGAAAGACAATCTCGAAATCATTGATAAAGCCACCCTGAAAGGTGTGGGACAAACCCTGCTGGATGTTATCTTCAACCCCTAAAAAGCACAATATGAAATCTATTTTCATCCTGACCGCTATCTATTGGACAATGATTTCGCCTGCACGGGCTCAAAATCCTGCTGCACAATTTATCAAACCAGGCGTCGCGGTTTCCAACAAAGGGGACACCCTGCGGGGCGACATCCGATGGGCTAAAAAAGAAATTTATTTACAAAACATGTCGATGAAATTTGCAGACAATACCTCGAAAGGCATAGGCCCCAAGAATTTTAAATATGTGCGCGTGGGGGATATGGAGTTTGAATCTGTGGAACTGCCCGGCGGAGATAAAGAAAAAGTATTTATGAAAATTCTATCCAAAGGGAAAATTAATTTTTATCAATATGATTACGAATTATATCAGTTCAACACAAATACCATAAAAAATGAATATTATGCCCGGTCGGGACAAGATGGCGAGTTATTGAAAATCAACACCGGCAATGCTGCCAAGAAACTGGACGATCTTATGAAAGACCGGCCCGATTTGATAAAACTATTGGAAGACAAAAATCTGGAGATATCTAAAATTAAGGAAACGATAGATTTGTATAATTTTTCTCACAAATCGGAGAATAAGTGAATGCGATGAAATAACTATTCCGGATTCCGGTTCAAAAGGCGTCATAAAATAGTTTTTTGAATGAGAATTTTGTATTTTTGTATTAATGTTTAATTTTTTGAACAAAGGCTTTAATTCGTATTTAAAGCCGTGAGGTGGCGGGGCGAATATTATTTATGAAAATCGGGCGCTTTATTGCGTTTCGGGATGCACATTCTGGTGGAGGATAAAAATCTTGATGGTGAAAAAAAACACACTAAAAGATAAATATACACGCTTATTATTTCACTTTTTTAAAATTCGCGTGAGGGATGCGGAGGGCGGCTCCTCCGGCTCCGCTCAGGAGCCGGGAGCCGGCACTGCCCTTTGCGCGCCGTGCGGGCAAAGGGATTGCCGAAGCGACAGCGGAGCCCGGAGCAGCCCGACCCCCGGCGGCTTGTGCAACAGACGCCGGGGGGCACGCCCCTTTAAGGAAATTACTTTCATTCCAATGACGCCCGGATTCTCCAAGAAAGATGTGGAGCGCATACGGGCTGGTGCAATAGGATGCGCTCATTCTGCGTTTACCTTTGCCAATATGAGACGCTGGAAGCTGCGTCACGGGATGGCACTTATTCTTGGCTGGGCCGCTTCATGGCCTTTGGCCAGTCTGTGCAGCCAGCAAGATATTGAGCTGTATCAGTGGCGCAGTCTTTTGCCTTTCCGGCAAGGGGCGGCCGTGGCGGAAGCGGATGAGAAGATCTTTTGCGCGGCCGGCTCCGGCTTGTTCAGCGTGCTGAAGGGGGACATCTATTCCATTCTTCGCTACTCCAGGGCCGAAGGCCTCAGCGACGTGAACCCCCGGGCACTGGCCTGGTGTGCCCCGCTGAAGTGCTTAGTGATTGGGTATGAAAATGGCAACATTGACCTGATGAAAGGGGAGCGCATCGTGAACCTGAACGCCCTGATGCTGAGCACTACCTTGGCGGACAAGCGGATTCTACGCATCCAGGTGCGGGGCAAGGAGGCCTGGCTGGGCTGCGGATTTGGGATCGTGAAGCTGGATTTGGAGAAGGAAATTTTTCGCTCCACCGTGCGCTTTTCGTCGCCTCTGAGCAGCGAAGTGCCCGTGTACGACATCGCTTTTCGAGGAGCTGAGATTTTTGCGGCGACGAGGCAAGGCCTATACCGCTTTGTGGAGGGCAGCGGCCTGCTGGAGGATTTTACCTTGTGGACGCCTGTTGCAAACCTGCCAGCGGGCGCATACAACCGGGTGGTGGTGTGGAAAGATACCGTGCTGGCCAACTTCAGCGGACTAATGACACTTAACCAGGCCGATGCAGACACCTTGTATGCCCTGCCCCCTTCCTTAGCCGCTTCAATCTACAGCTCCGACCCTCGGACCCTGCAGGACATGACCGTGACCCATGGCAGGCTGGCCCGCATTTGGCAAAAAAGTGGTCCTCAAAATGGGCGGGTGGAAATACTGAACCCCGACGGCAGCCTTCAATATCAGCATTCGGAATATTTATTTGACCAGTGTACGGCGGTGATCAGCGATGCGGACGGACGCGGCTGGGTCACCGATGGCTATTACGGCCTGTTCCGGGTGTTTGATATGGTGAAAAGGGAAATTTTGATTCCGGATGGCCCAGGGTCGAACCTGGCGGTGGAGATGCGGGGGGATAACCATCGTTTTTTCATGGTGTCCGGTGGCTTTACGCCGGGCGGCGGTAAGCTCTACCGTGTGGATGGCGCCTCC
This sequence comes from Flavobacteriales bacterium, assembly GCA_025055575.1. Lineage (GTDB taxonomy): Bacteria > Bacteroidota > Bacteroidia > CAIKAF01 > CAIKAF01 > JANWWQ01. The sequence continues at coordinate 16,637 of JANWWP010000056.1, forward strand.
TGTTCCGACAATTACAGGTGGTATAACTTCAGCGAGGTGTACAATTCAGCCCTGACGGGCTACAGCGACTTCACGGCCCTGGATTATGATCCGGTGCGCAACACGGCCTATGTGGGTATCTATGGCGGAGGGGTGCTGGTGATTAAAGATTATGAGATGGTGCAGATCTATGATTCAGCCTCCACGGGGGGGGCCATCCGCAAAGGGGGGGTCTTCAATAATTTTATGTGCGGGGCACTCACCTTGGACGACCGTGGTGCTCTGTGGGTCGGGATGTCGTTTACCACACCCCATTTTGCCGTACGCAAGCCGGATGGCAGCTGGACCCAACTGGGCATTCCGGGATTTCTCACCGCCAGCGACGTGATCACGCGCATGCGGGCAGCCCCGGATGGCAGCCTCTGGTGCATCGTACGAAACAAAGGAATCCTGGCCTTCCGTCACAATAATTATCAGACCATCACACAGGCCCGCCTGCTCACAACCGCAATCGGGCAGGGCAAACTGCCCACTCTGGAGGTGAACGACCTGTGTTTTGACCGCGACGGGGAATTGTGGGTGGCCACAGCGTCCGGGTTTGCCATTCTGTACGCCCCGTCCTGCGTATTCGGAAATTGCAATTTCGACATGGTGCAGCCGGTGGTTAAATCGGCGGACGGATTTAATGAAATCCTGCTGGGCGGTAACAACATCACCGGCATTGCCTACGATGGCGGAAACCGCAAATGGATGAGCACGTCCAACGCCGGTCTGTTCTTGGTGTCACCGGATGGATACCGGATTTTGCAAAACTTTGACAGCCGCAACAGCCCCCTGCTCAGCGATAATGTACTGTCGGTGGCGGTGGACAGACCCATTGGCAAAGTGTATGCCGGCACGGACAAAGGGGTGATGATGTATCTGACCGATGCCACCGAGGCCGATCCGGTGGAATACGGCACGGTGCGCGTGGTGCCCAATCCTGTGAAACCGGACTACAGCGGCAACATCGTCATCACCGGATTGGCCCGGGATGCCGAAGTGAAAATCACCGACAGCGCCGGACATCTTATTTTCCAAACTGTGGCCAACGGCGGCACGGCCACCTGGAACGGGCTCAACTTCAACGGGCAAAGAGCTTCCACCGGGGTGTACGTGATATTCGCCTCCGCGGAAGACGGCCGCAGCACGCGGGT